>CAZYVR010000304.1:0-7394 GCA_964651145.1 uncultured Victivallales bacterium
AAATAAATACTTTGTTCTTTTTCTGAAGGGCATTTATAAGCCCCGCCAGGCGGAGCATCAGAATTATTATAATTAAGGTTTGGTATTTTGATATAGCCGTTCTCGAACAGCTTTTTGTGCCAGTAATCAGTCCAGTTATTGGCCCATGTCATCGTATATCTATCGTTATCATCGAGATACAACTCGTATGAATAATATATTTGCTTGAGATTCGATGCGCAGGCGATGCTTTGTGTTCTAGCTCTGGCTTTTCCCAATGCCGGAAGCAACATACTCGCCAGTATTGCTATTATTGCTATCACGACAAGCAATTCGATGAGTGTAAAATGCTTTATCTTCTTAAAAATCATTTTCATTTATCAAAAACTCCCTAGCTGTATTGTTTTCTTTGTTCATGTTGATCTTTTTTGTGAATTATTCTAATTGTTTTCGTAAAGTTCAGGATTGCTTTGCAGGTAGCTTGTTTTGTGGAATGACACATGACCATCCGCAAAGCCAACATTTATCCCATTTTGATGACGATTTCCGATTTTTGCGGCATCTTGATAAAGATATTCATTTTCAAAATGGGTTGGATCTTCAAATTTATCCCATGTGTCCCCGAAAATGATTGCGCCGGACGGCTTTCTTATTGTAGCCAATTTTATGGTTTCTAAATAAAGCAATTTCTGAGAGAAGCCGTATCCGCTATTATCTTGCCTGGCATACAAAATAACTTCTGGCGTAACCGGGCATGATATTACTTTGTTTTTCAAAATTGTGTCCCAATCATCTTTGTCGTAACTCCCCCCCCAATATGGAGCTATCTGGCTAACCCAATTGACTCTCCATAGGCCGCCAGCCAGAGAACATGTGGGCAGGTATCCGCTGAAATCGTCAGCATACATAAAGCTTGCATGGGCAATGTTTTTTTGAGTATTGGCGCAAGCTATTTTCTTTGCTCCGGCTCTTGCTTTGTTCAGAGCTGGAAGCAGCATGCTCGCAAGAATTGCTATGATTGCGATTACAATGAGCAATTCAATGAGTGTGAACAACTTGTGCTTTTTTTCTTTTATTCGGATCATTTTCATTTGTCAATGTCCTTGTGTTCTATTTATTTTTTGATGTTTTGTGTTCAGGGCGTCCAAAAATTAAAATTTCAGATATTGAAACAAGATAGCCTGGTTTTGGAATTGTTTTTATTTTGAGGAACCGTGCTCTTTTGTCTATTTTGCTTTCATAAGGAACCACTATGTGGCTGGTATAATCGGGCGCGTTGTTTATTGCCTTTCCGGCCGAACTCCATTTTTTCCCGTCAATGCTGGTTAAAAACTCAATGCTTTTTGTATACCAGTTTGGTCTGTTCACGCAATAAGCGACAGCTTCGCTTATATAGTAATTTTTCTGCAAGTCAAAAACAATTTCTCGCGATTTATAAAATGAAACTCTGTCATGCGCTCCCGCTCCAATTTTGCCGTCAGTTAGCTTGCCCTCTGCAAATGAAAAAGGACCTTTCTTGTCGGCAATATCTTTGATGCCATCAAGTGTTTTAGAGTAAGTGTAATTACCCTTTGTCAAAACCGGAATATCATTTTTGAGCAGTGCTTGGCAAGCATCATTGACGTTGCCTGTAAGCCTGAATCCTTTGGCGAAAGCGTTCTCTTTGGGAATGCACATATTCCATATTTTTACCCCTTTCAAAAGCGCTTTTCCGTTTCTGAAAGAAAAAGAGAGTCTGGCGCTTGGAGATATTCTTTTGTTGGTCGTCAGGCTTCCAAGCTTCTTGCCATTCAGGAGCAGAGATGTGCTTTTGTTGGATATATTCCACATAAGCGATATAGCGTTCCATTCGCCCAGTTTTAGCGTTGATTTCCCTTTTATAGTGTGTCCTTGCAGATTAAGAAGCAGTGTTCCGTTCTCTATGGATAATTGTGCCTCCTCTCCGATGCGGCATATTTCAATTTTTTCTTTGTCAAGCGCCAGCGGCTTGAGCCAAAACTCAATCATTCCACATTCGCCCCATGGAAGTTCCTGCATTTTAAATGCTACGGGAAGCGCAAGGCATTTGCCTAAGAATTTGTCATTTTCGCACATGTCCTTTGGGTAATTATTGAAATTTTCAACTAGAATAGGCCGGGCATTTTTCAACTTTTCCTCTGCTGTGTCTTCTGACATGTCGAATTTATCCAGCTCCACATTCCAGATTTTTATTTCATCATATGTTCCTACTGCCGTATTTCCCCCATTGTCCGAGCCAATAAAAAAATCTGTGGGAGCAACTCCAAGCCCGTTTAGTGTTCCTTTGGCTTCCTTTGTTTTTTTGCCATTTAAATAAATCTTTAAGACAGAATTTTTCAGTGGACCGTTAAGCTTCCAGCAAAGAGCGAGATGATAAAATTTCCCGGAGTTAAGGTTTGCCGTTTCCGATTCCGCTTTCAATATTTTGCCGTTTTCATCTTTGACCGCAAATGTGAATTTGCCGCCCGCGCAACTGAAAGTCATGCCGGGATTGTTTTTGCCTATCGAATTGTATGCAAATAAGATTTTCTTTGAGTTGTCTTTGCCCCAGTCCATTGCGGGCGAGAAACAAAACTGAAGGCATCCGCGCTCTATGTCAAAATTTAATTCGGGCGCAACATCTTGCGTCCTGAATGAGGGATATGCTGGGATTTTTATATAGCCGCCATTTAACACAAAAATCCCTCTTTTAAGGGCTCCCGTTGTCTCGACTGCCTTATAAAAAGATATCCCTGTTTTCTCTGATTCTCTTTTGCTGTTCAAGTCGAAATGGGCGAGTCTTTCAGGAATGCCTCCAAATGTTTGATTGGAAGACAGAGTTGATAAAGCGATAAAAAGAAGAATTGACATCTTTGTGATTTTCATTTTGCGCCTTTCATGCTTTTTGCATAGTTTAAATAACTTTTTTCGTCATATCCCAAACCCGACAGTTCCGCCGCAATATATGGCATGCTTCTCAGGTACCAGGTGTCCTGATAACTGCGACAAGTCGTTCCAATGTATTCGCTAGTTTCAATTTCGCGCAAGTCTTTGTATGACATGTTGTCTTTTGCCTCAAGGTCGCGTTTGGGCAAATACTTGCTGTAATATTCAATATACGAATCAAGATACTTTTTGTTTTTTGTGGCAAGGAAAGCGGCATAAGGCAAAAGAAAATGAAACCCAGGGCTATAAAAAAGATTCCCCTGATTTAGCGGCAGTTTATAATTTTTCAAAAACATGTCAGCCATTTTCGGAAAAAGAGCCATCATTTCAGAATCTTTGTTGCGCCTGACATAAAGAAGCAACCCTGGCATGTCGTCTGTATTTACCCGAAAATTAAAATTCATTTCAGAAGGCCAGCCTGCTGGGTGGCACGAGTCAATTTTCTTTGGCTTTGAGCAGATTATATCTCTGGTTTTCTTTATTTGCGCATTAAGCGTTTTTACGAAATCCTGATATTTATTCTCGTGCATGAAAGCTTCAGAGATCCACTGCAAATCAGGAAACATGCCGTGAGTCCCGCCATTGGCGGCAAGAAATTTGCCCATTGTGTGCAATGCGTCGCGATAACGCTCTTCGCCCGTGAATAGATAATATTGGCACATCCCGACAGGATATGTGTAGCCCGTGTAGCCGAGATACCCCGACCAATGCTGGCGTCCGTGCCTGTGGCCTGATCCAACAAGCTCAGGCGGATTCTTGAACAAGCGCCCAGTATTGTCAGCGTAGTGACAGATGTCAACGTTCATGTAATGCTCCGCCACTTCATCGGCCATTCTGAAGCTTGGTGCGTCGCCGCCAATCAAGTAGGCAAACATCAAGCCAAAGACAGGGTCCGCTTAATTGTTGGCCCATCCATGGCGTCCGTAAATAGCCCAGTGATCAAAATAATATCGGCTTCGCCAATCGCCAAAATCAAGCATTCCATACCAGCCGAACTCTTTTTGGTTGGCCTTATGCCAACGCGCAAAAAGCTTCATCTTGTTCCAGAGCCTTGGCCAGTTTTTTTGAATTTCATGGTCGAAATTGCCGAACACATCGGTTTTTCGGAGCCATTCAGGCGAAAAGCACGGAACTGGAGACTCAAAAAGAAGACTCGTCAATCCATCAATGTTTTTCATTGGGAACGCAATGTGTGAAAAATCAATAAAGAACTTGTTATAAATAGCCACTCCTTGAGCGCTTCTGCTTAAGCCTGTCGGGTGTGTCTCCAAGTCAGGAACCTCAGTGTAAATAGTGTCGCTGTATCTTCGCAAGTCTAAAAGGCGATTCAAACGTCCAGGCCATAAACCGATCTCCACGGAATTTGTTGAAACGCTTATGGCTTTGGGGTATTTCTCCCAAAAATTTTTCACGAAGAAGGATATCCTCAAATCTTTTTTCGGCTTGGACAACACGGACGCGCATCCTTTAAATTTGTCACCCGTCTCCAGAAGCTTATTGTCTTTGCCGCTTATTTTGAACCGATTCCACCAATCCTGCAAAACCGCAACTTCAACGTTTTTATACTCTTTCTTTCCAAAGAAGGCTTTGTTGATGAATTCCGGCTTCAGGTTGAAGCGAATATTCAAGTCGGAAATGAAATCCTTTTCAGGGTCGGATTTATATGTTAAAACATGATCGAAGCGAAAGAAGCCTTTTCCATAGTAAAAGTAACAGCGGATAATAAAGCCGGCGACAGCCTTATCCTTAAACATATAATTGCCGGAGATTTTTATTGTCGCCTGAATCTTGCCAGCTTCTTCCACTTCTATTTTGTCAATGGAGCTTTTTAGCATGTCAATGCTATTTGCTGATTTTCTGAATGCCTTGAGGTTGTTGCTTGCTCCTTTTTCCGAGAGGACTTGCTCCAATCCGCTGAATTCCCCGTCGTTATCCAAGTCATAATAAAGTTTTTTTATGAATTCATTCCCCATGTTTTCAAAATCAACCTTGAGTTTTCCGGCGTTGACGCTTAAGCCATTGGCGGTTTGGCAGACAGATATCCGCTTCCCTTTTGCGGGGGGAAGGGGGCGGGTGTCGCCGCCATATTCCAGAATCACTTTGTCCAACTCTTTTTTGTTTTTGAAAACATCCGCTTGAAAACAAAGCTGAATCCAGCGCGCGCTGCCGTCTTTCCAAGATGAAACAAGTTTGACATCTGCGGGGATTTGCTTTGTCCGGTCAGCATTCCACAGGCATATATTCTTTGCTGATTTTAATATTCCCTTAGGGAAGGGGATGCCTGTTCTTATAGGAAAGTTTTTAGCGTCCGACTTTGCGTCCTTAAGAGATATCGTTAGCATTTTTCTTTTTTTAACGGGGAGTGGCGAAAGCTTTTTTTGTTCTTTCTGCTTTGGCTTCTTTGAGCTTTGAGTTGTATTTACAGTGCACGATGCCAGCAAAGCTGTGGCAAGCAGAATAATGCAAATTTTCATATGCGCTTTCCTTTTTTAGGTTGCAATCCAGCGAAGCATTAAAATTCATCTTCATTTATCAACAGTTCTCTGGCTGTGTTGTTTTCTTTGTTCATGTTGTGCATATTTTGGGCGTGTTTAATAAATTTTGAGAAATCTATTTTGCCTGCAAATAATTCGTTGATGGAGCTGATGAAAGAATTCATGAGAGGTTTGTCGAATATTTCGTAATTGTAGACGGTGTTTTCGAGTTCGTTGAAGAATATGTCATCTCGGCAGCGGCGGCTGTCCATGCTTTTCAGAGCGGCTGATTTCAGGATGGGGATGCCGTGCTTGTGCTTGCCGAAAATGTTTTGGATTTCCTGTGACAAAAAAGCCTCGCAGATTTTGAAAAGCAATTCTTTGTTTTTGGCTTTTGCGCAGACGCAGAGAGATTCGGACGCCGCAAGTGTCAGGCGCTTTTTGCCATAAAGAGCTGGCATTATATCCCAGGAGAAATTTGCTTCTTTAATATACTTCTTTGAGAGAGACTGACGGCAAGCATGTCCCAATATGGTCTTGCCGGCGCTGAAGTCTGCCTTATGCTTTATGCTTTTTTCGTACAGTTGCCAGAAAGTCTTAAGCCCTTTTTCTATGCGTTCCCAGCAAAAGCCCCTCATATTGTTTCTGTTTGTTTCAATGTCGTCAAGTTGTGCGAATATAAAAGCAAGCAGCGATCCTTTCGGAAGAGAGTTTAAGTCAAAAAGACAAATGTCAGTGTGTTTTGTTTTTTCGTAAATCTTCATCAAGTCTTCGATTTCGATGTCGTAAACGGAGTCAATGTCGCAATATTGTTTTAGCAATTTTTTGTTATAAATCGGAAGACTTGGCGATATTACATGTGGAAGTCCGTAAAATGCTCTGTTGTGTCGGTGGATGTTGAATGCGTCTGAGAAGAAATCTTCATTGTTCAGATATTTTAACATAATCCTTGTTGGCAATGGGGCAAAGTATTTGTCATACGGGGCAGGGAAGTACGACGTTCTGGAGACAATGTCAAAATCATTAAAAACAGTTTCTGCGCTCAGAGGCGCATTTGATATTTCGATTTCTATTTCAGGAAAGCTCTTTTTTAACTCTGGTTTTATGTCGTCAACTATGTTTTTAGGCAGATTCAAGTGGATGCGCGCCTTGTTTTGAAAGTCGCGGTTTACGAATGTTCCTCTGCCGCCAATGCGATGAACTATATTTTTTTCTTTCAGGCGATTCAGGGTTTTTCCAGCTGTCACAGGTGTGGTCTTGTAGAGCTTTGCCAGTTCGATTTCGGAAGGAAGCTTGTCTGAGTATCTCCCTGAATAAATATCTCTTGTCAGTTCTTGTTCTATTAATTCTGATTTGCTGAGCTTCATGCTTTTCCTGCTTTTTATTAATTGGCGCCATAGTGCGCAATAGTGCGCCGCTTTTTTAATTATACTGTTCGCAATTGATTCTGTCAAGATTTTTTTGAATTTTATCTATAATTGATATTGTCAATCGGGTAATCCCTCAGTAAAGCTGACGCAACGACATCGAGCAGCTATGGCTTTCGCCCTTGGCGAGCGCTCATTGTCGCGCGGCTAGCCGGTGTTCTGTCCCGGCAAGCGTCCGGGGAAGCCCCCGAGGCATGTTTTTACTTTTTAAAAACCACTTTCACTGAGGGGGGCGTCAAGCGCAAGGCGGTGGAGCTGCTTGGATCTATATTTTTAGAGGCAGCTTGCTTGTTTTTGCGCCAAGGGAGCCTTATCTTAATTTCTGTGCTGGAAAATATAAAGAGGGGACGTTTTGATATGATTTCCGGGAATCAAAAAAGACTGTTTTTATCGGCTGCCTTTGTGTTTGCCGCATTTTTCGCGCTTGAGGCATGCGCAGACAAAGACGATCCGTTCATTCAACATGTAATTCCTGTTGAGTCCGACAAACTTCCTGTTGTTAATGCAGACTCTAATGATCCATTCCATCAGGACCTTGTGCCTATTTACGCTGCGTATGTGCCTGATATAT
>CAZYVR010000305.1:0-7391 GCA_964651145.1 uncultured Victivallales bacterium
TTAATGTAATAAATCCTTTTTATTCGCTTTTTCAAATTCTAATTTCATTCTTCCTCGGATAGGTCTTCTTTTTTTTTAAAAAAAAACAACAAAATTAAAATATTTCACTGCTTTAGTCACCGCGCCAAAAATCCTGCGGCTTGTTATCGCTTCGCATCCCAACAAGCCGCAGGATTTCAATGCGCCATGTGTGCTGTCGTCTAATTTCTTATATGCCAACAGCTTTCGCTTTTAGCGACCAGCGATTCCGCCGCTGGATGGCGTCCGGACAAAGTCCGGTTTTTATTCCGACTCCGTCGGTTTTTTTTATTTTTCAGGACTTTTGGCGGAGCCGTCCAATTAGTCTATTGATATTTTTTTAAATATCTTTCTGTTCTACAATTCATGCAGAAAATGCTCTTGTAACTCTTCCCAAGACGACTGGAATGGTAAAATAGCAGGAAAAATGGCTCTTTAAAAGGAAAGATTGCCATTTGTTGGGGGGGAGCTGAGCAGAATATTCCTGTTCCTTCAGAAAAATAAAGAATGAAATGAATTTCATGGCAATATTTCTTAACTTGTTGTATGGCTTATAAAAGATTGAGATTGTCAATCGTCAAATACAGCGCTGGGACAGCCTTGATGATTTTTGTTCCACCTCCATCCGTTCGGCCATTGATATGGCCCCAATGGAACTTTGCAGTTCTCTAAATGCCCATCCATGAACAAAACATTAGGACGCAGTCCATGCCGCCAGCGCTCTTCGTTTCCGCTGCCGATATAATGAGAAGCAAAAGCCACATCCACGCTATTGTTAGTCAAGGTCTTTTTTATCTGAAAATCGCTGAAAGCCATTATTTCTGACTCGTGCCCTTGTCCCATGCGATAACGATTATAGCGCTTATTGTTTAAATCCTCGAATGCATGATAATTATAGGTAATACTGAGATAAAGCCTAGGCGCGCCAGAATAGGCAAGAACATATCGGAGGTTTTCCACGCCTTCATCATTGGTGCACCGCCATATGGAAGCATTATTGGCATATTCGTTCAACATGCTTTGCGGGTAAACGAGATTCCCGTCGCTATCAATGTAATATGACGGACACCAGCCGCTGTAATCGTTGGCATACATTCCTAGCGCGGCTCCAATCTGTTTCTGATTGCTCCCGCAGCCAATTTGCTGTGCCTTCATTCGGGCTTTTTTTAACGCGGGCAGCAACATGCTGGCAAGGATTGATATGATCGCAATTACAACCATGAGTTCGATCAATGTGAAGGCCATGCAGCGCGCAATGCGCCAGATCCGTTGACGTAAACAATCATGAATAATGACTAAAAAATAAAATATATTTGCCCTCTGAATATTACCCGTTTTTTTTCTGTTTTTTCCCAAACCCATTCGAGTTAGCCCTTAAATTATTTTCTCATTAACGAATGCACATCAAGTCAGCGCAAATGATGAATTAAAATTTGTGTTCCAAAAATTCTGAAAGATACTCATTTGCAAATTTTATTTTTTTCTTTCTTATCGCCAGAGGGGTAAATGCCGCGCCCTCACGTGGAATTTCAAGATTAAAGCCACCTTGATAGCCGATCTTTTCAAGAGAGTCTCTAACCGAAAACCAGTCAATCCATCCATCGCCTTCATCGGCAAAGAGAGGCATCAAGTGCATATCACGAAACTTGCCGCCCAGATTGTCTGACATATGCGTGGCTATAAGTTTTTTTTCTGCTTTCAGGATAAATCTGGCGATATTCTGATTTGCCGCTTGAAGATGTGAAGTGTCCATGCAGATGCCGAAAAATTCAGAATTCAAGGCATCAATAATCTCAAGCAGTTCTTCCGCTGAATAAAAACAATTGTATATAGGGCACATATTTTCGATGGCAATCTTAACTCCATATCTTTCAAGATGCGGGATGAGTTTTTTATAAAAAGATATGTTGTTATTCATGAAGTATTGATAATAATCAATGGAGGTTTTTTTGAATGGCGGCTCACCAACTTTTTCGAGGCAAAGCGGATGCGACACAATGATTTTTATCCCAAGAGCTGAACTTATTTCTATTTCTCTCCGGCAAAGGTCAAACCGTTCATTCCAGGCGCCTGCATCCTTTTCCACATACGTGCCGAAATGGCCGTGAAGCTGATAGAGCTTAATGCCTAGCTTATCGCAAAGGGCATTTATCTCGCTGATTTTGGACGCCGGATTGCCGTCTTTTATGAAATAATCAAGAGACGCAAGCTCTGCATATTTAAATTCAGCTCCGGCTATTTCCCTCAATGCATTATCAAGAGTCAAATCACCAAAGTAGTTTGTCCACATGCTTAAAAACATTTTATCAGCCTTTCTTTTTCTTCACAACAGTATTTTTCTGTTTTTTAAACTTCTCGCACATTAAAATATAAGTCGTTATAGATAACTTTCTACTTATCCCTTATGTCTTCATATTTTTGAATTTACTTATTTGCTTTCGACTCCCCCAAAAAGAATGCCAGCGATTTTCTTTACGCTTTCCGGTCCTATCCCATAAGACAGCAAGACTGTTCCATATTCCGGGGTCACCGTCTGAGGAAATGGGCTGTTCGTTATCAAAACAAGCGGCTTGCCGGTCTTGAGCAACTCTTCTATAAATTCATTCCCGCAGCCACCGCGCCTGAAATAATAATTTGTGGCTATAATGACGTCTGCTTCATCGACTCGAGCCATCACTCTGTCTCTGTCATTTTTAGTGAACTCCATTTCGGTTTCAACCATTCCTATCTTATCTGAATATTTGAAGCAGTTCTCCCAAAGAAGTCCCGGATGGCAATTTTGGTCATTGGTTAACATGTAAAGCGGTGGAATCTGCTCAACCAAAAGAATATTTTTGCAGGGATCCAGCGGCAAAAGTCCGCTTGTGTCACGCAATATGCTTGTTGATTTTTCTGCAGCGTTTTTGGCTATTTCAATTACGCGCGAATCTCTGATTCCTTCACCTGCGCTTTGTTCGTCTTTGATTCCGCCATCCTCCCATAGTCCATGATCATTTTTGACCGACAATGTTCTGAGCAAGGCGTCGTCCAGGCGCTCTTCCGGCAATTCTCCTTTTTCCACTGCGCTGACGAGAGTGGGAAACACTTCATCAAGAAGATTGCTCTCATCTCTAAATAAAATCAGATCCGCGCCAGCTTTTAAAGACTCTATGCAAGCGTCAGCAACCTCAAAATTCGCAACAATTCCGCCCATTGTGATGTCATCGGTTGTTATTGTTCCTTTGAAGCCCATTTCATCTTTAAGCAAATCGGTCAATATATTTTTTGAAAGAGTTGCGGGGCGTCCCGACGGATCCAGAGCAGGATATGCTGTATGCGCAGTCATTATTGCTGGAATTCCAGCATCAATAAGAGCTTGGAAAGGAATCAAGTGTTTTCTCAATTCTTCTTTAGATAAATCTATAACAGGAAGCTCTCCGTGGGCATCTTGCGTGGATGCTCCTCTGCCTGGAAAATGTTTGCCGGTGGTAATAAGCCCTGCCTCTCTAAAGCCGTAAAACGCCTGAAGGGCATACTCGGCCGCTTCTTTTGGATCTGAACTGTAACTTCTCACTCCTATTTCTGGATTCATAGGGTTTGTGTTCACGTCAAGCACAGGGCTGTGTATCCAGCTGAAGCCCAAAGGCACAAGCTGACGCCCCACTGCCCATGCTGCTTTTCGGGCTATTTCCGGATCACCGGAGCTTGCTATTCCCATGTGTGAGGGGAAATAATTTATTCCGCCGCGCGGGTAATCTGCGCTATTGCCGCCTTCCATATCGAGAGTTATATGCAAAGGGGTGAATGTTTTTTCCAGCGCTTTTTGTTTCATCGAATTTAAAAAAGCACACCATTCCTCATTGTTGCAATGAGGCGCTGGAATCCCTTTTAAGAAATCTTTGACCATTCCGCGAGGCTGGCGTATGACCCTCGAGGCATGTTCTGCGCTTGTAGCATATGGATCATGAACCGCAGTTTTTGTCCGCATTGTCAATCCGACTCTTATCCCTGACGGTGAGTATTCTCTTATTCTTCTGAAGATTTCAGGAGTAGCGACCGATCCGACAAAGCCTATAACAAGGCATTGCCCCACCTTTTCCTCAATACTCATTCCTGAAATTATGCTTTTAATGTCTTCCTTGCTTCTCATAACAAAACCTTAATTTTATATTTTACTCTTTGTGGTATATATTATATATATAATTAAAATTGACTGGTGTCAATGCTAAAAAGGTGAAAAATATGAATATGACCCCAAAAGTAAATACGAAACCTAAATACAAACAGCTAAAAAGCCTGCTAATGGATAAAATTGACACCGAATTCAACCCTGGTGACAAATTTTATACGCAACGAAAAATAATGCAAGAATTTAAACTGGGCTACTCTACCGTTGAAAAAGCGCTAAATCTTCTGGTTGAGAGCGGCATTTTGACAAGGAAGCAGGGCAGCGGAACGTTTGTGAATTCCGGTTTTTTGCCAAAGGTCAAAACTATAGCTGTAATTGTTTATCACATGGACAACCCTTTCTATTCTAGAATAATCAAGGCGGCGGAACAAACCGCAAGGCAGAATGGATATCATTTGATAGTCTGCAACACCTTGGGCAATGAAGATGCGGAAATAAATTATGTAAATGAACTGACAAAAGAAAACAAAGTGTCAGGCTTTCTGATATGTCCTAAAAACAAAAGGCTGAATTCTGACATTTTTACATTTATCCAAAACAGAAAAATACCATGTGTTCTCTTTCCTGTAGTGGATACACAAGCGGCTTTGCTTTTCGATTATGTGATAACAAATGAGAAAAAAGGCGCATATCTTGCAACGCTCCATCTATTAAAGCAGGGCTGCAGAAAAATAGCTTTTGTTTCCAATGACACAGAAAAGGATATTTCCACAGCAAACCGCCTTGCCGGTTATCTAAATGCCTTAAAGGAGCTAAATGTTCCTTTTGACAAGACCCTATGGATAAAAAGCCGAAATATTGAGGAAGGAGGAGGGGAAGACGCCGCGGATTTCATGCTAAAAAGAAACATTGCTCCAGATGGCATTTTTGCCATGACCGACTTGATTGCAATAGGCATAATCCGCAAATTAAGAAATAATAACCTTAAAGCAGGAAAGGATTTTCGAATCGTTGGCTTTGATAATATAGACATGGCGTCATGGCCTGAGTTTTCCCTTACAACAATCAATCAGCCCAGAATAGAAATAGGAAACGCCGCAGCTAAGATTCTTATAGACAGATGCAATTGCGTCACGCCCATAAATAATCAAATGGTGCTTGAGCCCGAACTAATTATTCGCAACACTTCTATTAAAAGATTAATTTTTAAGTGACATGGCAAGGTGCCTGGAATTCTCAGGTTTTCTAATGCTCAGGAATAGTATTTCAGAATTCCAGCAACTATAGCGCGAAAGAAAAAAACAAATAATATTGAATTAATGATATAACCAATCCACGCAAAAAAACGTTTAGTAGGTTTTCTACAGCAACCAATTCCTCCAAAAAACATACCCCAAAAGCTTAAGAAAACAATAACATATCCAATAACAGCTATTAGACGCTGAGGACAAGATATAAGTGTAATTTTGAGGATAACAACTGTACACAATAAAGAAATATTTAATAGCAGCGCAATGCAGGATGCTGTGCCCCATTTTGTGTATTTCATAAATGGCCTCATTCTTTTCATCTCAGCCCTTTTACGCGCCCAGCCTTTCTTTATGTCTGCCTTGAAAAAACTCACGTAATCAGAAGGGGGTATTTCAACTTCCTTCCCAGATTCAGAGTCTATTCTTATCACGCAAGGGCGAGATTCATTTCTTATCAATCTAAGTTTTTCTTCATAGTCAAAATTAGAACTATCTAGGAGCAGTTTTATTGCTTTCTTGAGAAGGTCTGTCTTTTTCTTGAAATCAATGAGCACTAGTCCTTTTCTTGTCTTATAATCCAAGGCATTAACAGAACAGAATTCATTAACTATGCTGAATGAGTTAAAATCAGACTCGGGAAGTTCAAGATACAGACCAAACTTATCTTCGGTTTCTATATATTTTCTCAATAAAACATTATACGTTTTAGAGCCTATTTCCATCCTGCCATTATTGTGTCCCTTTATAAGAAAATGTTCTATGAGAGAGTCTACTTTGTCAAATTTAAAAAGATGTTGCTCTTTTAAGTTTCTTAAAATAGAGGGCACATGAATTGCTAAACTAATAAAAAGCACAAAAAGTGGAATAAAATATATTATTATCATTGGACACCCCAATATTTATTTTTTACGATAAATCGCCTCTTGTTTTATTCGCACCATATGAAAAGCTCCATTTATTTGCCTTCAAACACTGAAATATTGGTGGTGCCTTCCGCCGTTAGGCAATTACTCTTTATAATCATTTATTTTATATGCAAATCTTTTAAATGATTGAATTATTAAGAAAAAGAAGAACGCGCACGTCAAAGGGCCAAAAACACTATAGAGTAAATAAAAATTATTCTTTATAAACGCCGATGATTTGCCAATATAATGCGCCCAAAAATCTGGACAGTTGAATAAGGTGTGAAATTTTCTTAAATAATGCTAAATTTATTAAGTATTTCGGAAGATATTTATTTGATATTCCAGGAATTTCAATTTTGAATAACTTGCCTAGTTTTGGTGGGAACTGGATACAATATTACAAAATAGAAATGGATTGGTATTGTGATGAAAAAGATAAGAAATAATTTGTTTTTGTTGTTGGTTGCTGGAATTCTTTGCTCTTGCGCTGAAAGCAATAAATTGAATAGGAAATATGGAGTCTCTTTTAATAGCATTAGAGAAAAAAATGGCATTTCAATTTTGCCCAAAAGTTGGCATGTTGTGAATCCTTACTTTAGAAGTGGAGAAATTTCATGGGTACCTACGAACACAAAAAAGGGTTTTGTGTCAAAAAAGGTTATTTTTAAAAAAAATGCCATTGACACAGAATCCGATACTTATTATTCTGGAAAAATGGTTGTAATCACAGACCCTGACCACAGAGGAGCAAAAACATCTGAATATTTAGTTGTCCGATATTTTTATGATAAATCTGAAAAATCAATATATAAAACAATGATTTTTACAAACCATGGAAATGGAAGTAGAAAGTCTTTTGATGAGGCAAGAAAAATCCTAAAAAAATGGGGAATAACAATACAAACTTCTGTACTCTCTCCTCAAAAGACTAAATAACCCACTCAATTGAAGTGGCATGCAAGTGAGTATGCTTAATCGGGTTCAGCCACCTTGCTTTGTGTCGCTATGTCTTTGCTATAAGTAATTTGCCAGTATTAAAACACGGTAACAAGTTTTTTGATTTAAGCCCTCGTTTCACTATTTTGCCCTTCTTTTTTACAAATAAGA
>CAZYVR010000306.1:0-7365 GCA_964651145.1 uncultured Victivallales bacterium
AGGAAGATGACTGGAGCTGCATGACAATCGCTGTTCCGGCAAATGTCCTCAAAAAAGGAACAAACTCTCTTGCAGTCATTAACACGACCAAAGACAAACTAGCCACGCCTACCTTCACCGAGGTAGAGGCTCCTGTGAAAAACTATCACTGGGGATGGTTTATGTTATCAAACATTAGTCTGAAATATAATAAAGCAATAAAATAGAGGGTTATTTTTTATCTTAAATACGCCAGAAACAAATATGAGCAAGATCTAAACTAAAGGGCTAAAAATATCATGTTGAACATTGGAATTGTCGGTTGCGGTCTTCAGGCTACAACGATTGCCGGGTATCTTAATATTTACGGAGATGATTATGAAGTCGTCGCAGTGATGGATGCCGATCTCGATTTTGCAGACGCAAGGATCACGGAAAAGAAAGTTGTTGTCAGCAGCGATTGTCGCCGTTATAATGATTTGAATGATTTCATCGCCAATGAAAATAAACTTGACGGCATTATTGTCGGCACTCCATGCAGTCTGCATACGGAAATAGCCTGTAAACTGGAAAAGACCGGCACGCCTCTGTATCTGGAAAAACCTGTTGCAATAACATTGGAGCAGCTGGAGAAACTTTATTCGACGTTTAAGGATTCGCAAACACCAGTTCAGATTTCTCTGCCAATGCGCCTTTGTCCTTTGGTTGAAGAAGTCAAAACGATCATTAAGTCAGGAAAAATCGGCTCCGTTGAACAAGTGGTGGGTTACGAGGACACTTGCGGAGAAGTTTATTTCAGCACTTGGTTTCGAGATATTGAAAAAACTGGCGGAATGTTCATGCAGAAAGCTGTTCACGATATTGACTATATGCTTTATCTTGCAGGAAGCAACCCGGAGGAAGTTTGTGCCATGCGAGCGCAACGGGTATTTCACGGCAACAAACCTTTTGATTTGAGCTGTGACCAATGCAATGAACAGAAAGCTTGCCCGGAAAGCCCTTATAATTTTTTCCATAAACGATGCGAGGCGGATTCCGTGGCGGCAGCAATGAAATATCGTTACGGCAAGCGCATGTGTCGTTTTTCCAAAGGCATCAAAGTAGATGATATTAACGCCTGTATAATTGAGCTTGAAAATGGAGCTCAGATTTCACACACTCAGAATTTCCTTGTTCGACACCAAGCAAACCGTCGTGGCGCGCGGCTTTATGGTCATTGTGGAACTATTGAAATGGATTTTTCCGGTAAAATAAAAATAATGTCCCACATGCGCAATCAGCTTGAAGAAATAAAGATGCCTCCTCCCCAACTAAGTCATTACGGTGGCGACAAGGAGCTTGTTTATGATTTCTTGGAAACAATGAAAACAGGCAAAAGATCAAGAACTGATTTGATTGATGGCAATGCCATTTACAGCACTCTTGCTTGCCTATGCGCCAGGGAATCAGCCGACCAACGGGAGTTTGTCAAAACCCGAATCGGTTGAGCATTGATGTCGAGAACGTCAAATAGCTTTAATCCAGACACCTCTGTGACGCGTTGCAAAATCACAGCGGAGCATTGCCCGGCATTCGAGATGCCACCCCGCCCAGCAGGAACGGATTTTCTCATGCCAACAGAAACAGCAACGCGGAAATGGCGGAAGTTTTATGCTGGAATGTTATCAAGCATCTGGAAGAGACAAGTCCAAAATCCCGCATGCAAGAACGTCAATACTGCGCCTTCCCCAGGCGCTTAAAGTTATAAATGTTATTGACTCAAGCACAATATCTTTTGTCGCGAATTGTCTTGACTGGGCGAAACACCGCAGGTGGAAAGCGGCGGCAAAGATGCATCTGCGCCTGGATCGGCGTTCATTCATGCCTGAGAATCGCTTGATTTCTGATAAAATCTCTGCATTTAAAGATGCAAAATTGTCAAAGAACAACGATTAAAACTGTAAAACTTGACAGTTTTGGCTATTTTTCACCCACCAAACAAGCCGTTGGAGGCCTACATCATCCTCGTTTTTTACTGTTGTTTTTCAAAAAAGGCTTGACATGGGACATTGTTTATGATACAATTAAGGAAACAACTAAGATACATGTAATTTATTCAACATTATGAACATTTTTCAAGACAACAAGAAGGCAAAAGTTTACGCAAAACTTTACAGAGATCTGAAAGAAGATATTATTCAGGCAAAACTAGACTTTAGCATTCCAATTATGGGAGAGCTCAATCTTGCGGCAAAATATAGGATAAGCCGTAAATCTGTGCGAAAAGCGCTACAAGAGCTGACGCTCGAAGGTTTGCTTAAAAAACGTCAGGGTTGCGGCACCTTTGCCGTTCCTTCTGGCGATAGAAAAATTGTGCGTTGCGTTGATAATCTCAAAATTGCAGTAATTTTGCCGACGAGAACTGAAGGACTGTTCTATATAGATGAATATGACGACCTTGTGACTGAGGGTATTTCAGAATATTGCTTCAAGAATGGTCATCAACAGTTATTGTATGGTTGTGATGTCGATATCGAAAGCATTATTTCAAAATACCATTCTGGTCATCTTGACGGAGCTATTTGGGTAAGAGCCGATGCCGACGCTTGTGGCTCATCAATTGCAGCCTTGGAAAGGGCTTCCATTCCGCAAATGCTCATAAATCGCTTGATGGAAAAAGTATGCAGCCTGCACGTGGATTACTTTGACGAAATAAAGCAATCAATAGACTTTTTTCATGTGCTCGGACACAAGAAAATCGCATTTTTGAACACCTCTCAAAAAGAGATAATATTTTTGGAACGCGCCAATGCCTATTTAAAGTCTATGAAAAGCTTAAATTTATCAGAAAAATTATATTTTGAAATGAATCCCGCAAATACAAAAGCGATAATGGATGAACTAATGAGCAAAAAGCCAACGGCTTTAGTTTTAGGGGGACACGCTTTTCTAAAGCCATTTCTCATTTGTGCCCAAAACGCTTGCATTAAATTTCCTAAAGACCTCTCTCTTATATGTATTGGTGATTCACATCTTGCTAGAACCCACATTCCTTCTATCAGCGTATATTCTGAGCCAAGGTATGAAATGGGCAAGAAAGCGGCCTATTTTTTTGAAACGATAGTAAAAGGCCAGGCTCCTCCTGGAGAAATAGCAAAAATAAAAGGCGATCTTGTTATTAGAAAAACTTGCGCGCCGCCATCGGGCGTAAACATAGACAGAGAGAAGGTTAAAGCATGAAAGTTCGTTTTACACTCATTGAATTGCTCGTTGTAATTGCCATAATAGCAATTCTTGCAAGCATGCTGCTGCCTGCGCTAAGCAAGGCGCGCGGCAAGGCCTACGAGATATCATGCAAAGGAAACGAAAAACAAATAGGCTTGGCTATGCAAATGTACGCAAATGACAATTCCGGATACTGGCCATATCCCGCTTGCGACTGGGCCGCAACGCCTGTGCTTACCTGGTCGCGCTGCCTGATAGAAGGCGACTACTTGCCGGATGACAAGGCAAATCCTGAATATCAGTTTGCGGATAAACTGCGCTGCAATTCTTTGATTGAGGCGGTAAGCGTATGGTCTAACACATACCTTATGACTGGACTGGGCAGAGACTGGTCTGGCACTGTAGGCATTGCGGGCATAAAGAATTCTCAGCTTAAAGCTCCATCCGAAACAATTTGCGTGGTCGAAAACGGAAAGCTGGGCGGAACTCAATACGATTTGCCTGATCTCCGCTATATTCCTGGAGGAGGCCTAGGGGCTCTTATTAGGCCAGTGCACGGAAAAGGATTCAACAACCTTTTTTGCGATGGGCACGTGAGTTGGATTGCATTCCGTAATTTTGAAGCCACAGATTTGGCTGGAGCAAAAGAAGTATGGCTCAAGTATTTTGAGCCAGTCAATAGATAATTTTAATTGAGCAGGGAAAAAGATACCCAACTAATGAAAAAAATAAAAATCAACAGGCTTGCGTATTATATTTTTGCAGGTATAGCGATTGCCGGATGCGCTGCCACAGAAAAAAATGAACAGCCAGATCATACATTTTCCACGCTTAAATCTGAAAGTGCAATGGATAAGTTTAACATTGTAGAAGGAAAAAATATTGAAATTATAAAAGAAAAAAAGGGCAACAAAAAGCATTGCATTGAGTTCCACAATACTAAGCCTTCAGGAGCATGCGGAATTAATTTATATTTCAAGCCGCCAATAAAAATGACTCAAAATCTTGTCTTCTCTTTTGAGCATAAGGAAACAATAAAAAACGGGAAAGGAAAGTATTTTGCCGTTTCACTATTTGGAAATGATGGGCGGCAATTCTGGCTGTCCGATAAGTTTTCAAGCGCTTGGCGGAAAAAAGTCGCTCAGATAAAAAACCTAAAAGACATGAAAGGCTACCCTATAACGACTGAAACTGAAATTTCGCGGGCATACTTTTACACCAGAGCAATGAACAAGAAAACGGCAAAAGCGCGCTTTGAAATATGCCTTGACAATGTCAAATTTGAAACAAAGAGGATGGACGGCAAACTGACAGATGAGAAACGCGTGTCATACTCTAGAATCCCCATGTTCAGTTGGAAAAAGCAGAAATCTGAAAAAGAAAAACTTCAGTACTCTCTTGACCCCAAATTCATGGACAATTCCACTGTGACCATGGACATAGAACACAATTTTCATGCCCCAGACAAACCGTTAAAACAGGGAATCTGGCACTGGAGACACTTAGAGCAAAGCCCGCTTGCAAATCAATGGTCCGACATAAAAAGAGTTGTCGTTCCAAAAGATGGACACACTTTCAAAGCGCCCAGGTTCCCCGTTTCTAAAATCAAATCGACTCCACATCCGCGCCTCAAATCGATAATGGAGAAAAAGCTTAAAAAGCTTTCCGGCAAACAGAAAGCGCGGTTGCCTGATCAAGCGAAACACATTTATAAGAATGGGGTGCAAAACCACCCAGGATCTTACAAAAAAGGCGATTCGCGATGGCCGCAATGGATTGACTGGTATAAAAATGTTGCTGACGGAATTACCGCAAAAACAGGAAGGAATTTACAGTGCGCCGCGCTTGCTGCGCTCTATACAGGCAAGCCAGAATTTGTCCGTATGGCAAAAGAGCTTGCCCTGGATGCCTGCAAATGGAATCCGGAAAAAGGCAGCCATATGCAATATGGCGATTTGCAGGCAGGGGCTCTGTTGAGAGGGCTATGCTGGTGCTATGATGTATGCTATGAGAGCATGACGCCCGCAGAACGCAAGGAACTAAAAGATGTCATTGTTCAACGCGCAAGCCAATTTGCGGCGCGTCTTATTCCTTTGTCAAAATATGAGCCGGAAGGGAAAAATCATACTTGGAACAAGGGGTTTATCATGGCGGAAGCTGGAATGCTACTGTTGGGAGAAAACAAAGATGCCCCCAAATGGGTGGAAGGGGCATTGCAACTTTTTACTTATAGATTTATTCCATCCCTCGGCTATCAAGGCGAGAGTCACGAGGGCATTCATTACTGGCAGTATGGCGGAGAAATGATTTCTGGATTTGCCGATTTGATGAAACTGGGGCAAATTGACATTTATCAACATCCATGGCTGAAGCAAGCTGCATTTTTCCCCATATACTGTGCGCCGCCTGGTGGATACGCTGTTTCGTTTTCGGACACCGCTCAAAACGGCTTGTCTTCCCATGGAATTAAAGGCCCTGCATCTGTAGAGCTTGTGGCCAAGCTCGCAGATAAAACAAACAATCCTTATGCGTTCTGGTATGCTGGAATAATTTCTAAAGACAGTGAAGTAGAAGCAAAACCTCCAGTTGACCTTTCGCAGTCAATTCACTATCGCCATTTGGGATGGGCCATTTTTAACACTTCGCTAGTCGATGCCCGCGTCGGTGTGACAGTGGCCTTGCATAGCGGAAAAAGTTACAAGGGGCACGGGCATGCTGACCAGAACAGCTTTATTGTCAATGCTTACGGAGACAAACTGGCTATTGACGGTGGATATTATGACTGGTCGGGAAGTCCGCACCACAAAACGTACACCACGCAAACCATTGCCCATAATACAGTGCTTGTCAATGGCAAAGGACAACAAATGAAAAATGCTGATGGACGCATGGCCAATTTTTTTGATTCGCCAGGATATGGGTATGCTGTTGGCGATTGCTCCGATTCGGACTTATACGAAAACCAACTCAATCGATTTGACAGGCAAATGCTTTTTATTAAACCTGGGTTCCTCGTAATACACGATATTCTTGGCGCAAAAAGGCCCTCTGAATTTACTTGGCTTTTGCACTCGCACCAAAAAAAGCCTATTGAGATATTTCCCAAAAAACAAGCATTTGCGATCAAGCGCAAAAAGGCTTCTTTGCGCGGTTGTTTCCTGACGCCTTCAAACTTGACTATGACCGTCGATAAAAGTTACCAGGGACTTCCAAGCAAACCGTTTTCCACAAAGCCAATGCAGAGAGAGCGAGTAGACACGGAATGGACGCTTGAGGCTAAAACCAAAAGCAAAAAGAAAAATGAAGAGTTTCTGACAGCAATGCAGATATGCAGAGAGGGCAAAACTTATTCTAGTCCTTCCGCTGATTTTAAGAGACTTGAAACAAAAAATGCGACAGGGGTAAAAATAACGCTAAACAATGTGATGCATATAGTTCTTTTCAGAAGGCAGGATGCGAAAGGCACATTGACTGACAATGGCCTGGAAACTGACGGAAGCGTTTGCGCAGTGGAAATAAAAAACGGAAAAATAAAAAGAGCTCTTGCAATATCAGCAAGTTTTATGCGCTATAAAGGAGATCTTGTTTATAAAAGTAAGAAAAAGAAAAATTGGTATTATGACAATATTCTCAAACCGGCAGGGAATGCAAAAAAAGTCGCATGGCTTAATGTAAATGGCAACAAATCTGAAATGCATGGCTATGAACAACATCAGGTCAATGACATTTTGCGGACATGGTGGAGTACTTTTAACGTTTCCAAGTGGGGCAGGTATGAAATTAAACCCAATGGCTGGACAGGAAAAAATCCGCTTTATGTAAGAATAGACAATAAATTTCTGGAACTGACCGACAAGCAAAAAGTTCAGATTTCATTGCGATTGGCTGAAGGACAGCACCTAATAACCTTGACAGGGCACGGGGGATTGGAAGGAATATCCTTACAGGGTTACGGTTCGCTCACAGAAGAAAAAACTATAATGCTGCCGCGCGCTTTCAAACCTCCTGTTGGCAGTGTGATAATTGAAGGCGAAAAAACAGCAGATGAAGATTCTTCAAGGAGTAAAGTGCAGAAGAAAGTGGAGGCGTCCGCCGCTCTTGCCCATTGTGGTTGGAAAGACGGAACTTGGGCCGAATAGAATTTTGACATTGCCGATACCGCGTATTATCACCTATATATTC
>CAZYVR010000307.1:0-7344 GCA_964651145.1 uncultured Victivallales bacterium
AGGCGTCCGCCGCTCTTGCCCATTGTGGTTGGAAAGACGGAACTTGGGCCGAATGGAATTTTGACATTGCCGAGACCGGGTATTATCACCTATATATTCGAGGCTCAGGAACGTATGATAATGTCCTGCGCGAAATTCTCATAGACAACAAGCCCGTTCCTGAAAAAGGGATCATTATCAGTATGGCTTCGACTGGCGGTTGGTGCAGAGATAATAATGATTGGAGATATTTTGCAGTAAGAAGCAAAGATGGCGGCATTGCGCGAATATACCTGTCCAAAGGCAAGCATAAACTCAGAATGGAATATATAAAAAACACAGCGAATCTGGATTTATTCGCTCTCGTTCCAGCAAAAAAATCTCCTTAGTCAATATTTTGACACGCATATTGTCTATTTATTGGCATCTTTGAAAGTCGAATGTGCATTAAAGCCTGAACAAACGCAACTTTCGAACTTGTACTCTAAAAATGTTTCTCCAAGCACAAAAACGTAAATTCTCCCTTTTGGGCAAGCAAATTGCTTAAATTTCCATTATATTGACTTTCAAAAAAACCGAAAAATCAACTGCTACTTCGTTATTTTACCCCTAATAGATTTGACTTTTTAGAAAAAGAGACTACAATAGAACAATACAATATGATAACACTACAGCAATAGAACAATATAGAACATTGGTGGATTAATATGAAGAGCTATTCTATAAAAAAAGATGTGGTATATAAAAAGCTTAAGGGAAAAATTATTTCAGGTGAATACCCTGGAGAATATAAATTGCCGAGCGAGCCTGTGCTGGCAAAAGAACTTGGAGTTGGTCGCATTACTCTTCGGGCGGCCCTTGAGAAACTGGAGGCAAGCGGACTTGTTGTCCGCTCTCCCGGCAAGGGAACATTTGTGGCAATCAACAGGACCTTTCGGGATAAATCGAAAAAATTTCTTATATTGGTCGAGGGCAACGTTGGCAATCTAGAATCCCCCGTTGCCTATCTTCTTCCGTCAGTAGAGAGGAATTGTGAGAAAAGAGGAATAGAAACAGAAATTATCCCGCTGGACTTATTGCGGTCTTTATCGGATGACCACGCCGTAAATATGTTAAAGCAAGCCCACTATGATGGCGTTATTCTAAACTCCAGCTTTTATATTGGAAATGAGAAAGAAGTTCGCATACTGAAAGCTTTTAATAGACCGACTTTGATTCCGCATGGCAAGCCGGGAGACCATAAATCCACCGGTTTTGCGGTTATGTGCACCGATTACAAAGAATCATGGAGTGAGGCCGTTAGGTTTTTAATCTGCCAGGGACACAAGCATATTATAACGATTGGGGCTGAGAAGAATTCGGGCCGCAAAGACCTTCGGGAATTTGAAGAAAAAGAATACCTTGATTTTCTGGCTAAAGAAGGGGCCGACCCTGACCCGTTTTTTCTTCGCTTTGTTCCTTTCAAATATTTCGGATTGACAAAACTTTTGTCGGAACTTCTTGGCTACTCCCCGGAACCAACTGCCATCATGTGCTTCTCTGACTTTTATGCAATGAACGTATATGACAGCCTGAAGAGCCTCTCTATCAAGGTGCCTGATCATGTATCGGTTATGGGATATTGTGGATTTCCAGGCTCGCACATGCTTTCTCCTTCGCTTTCGACAGTTGACTTTGATTATGCGGGAATAGGAGCCAAAGCAGTCGAGACGCTCGATAGAGCGCAGGAATGGTTCAACAAGGAAAATTGCGATCCTCCTCTAATAGTAAGCGAACACAAGCTTATAATAAGGGAAAGCACAAAAAAATTATAAAAAAAGTATCAAGGAGGCTGAGAAACAGCCATGAATTCGCGAGAAAATAGAATCCGGAAACATTTTCGCTGATTCAATAAATTTAAAATTAAAGGAGCGACAGTCATGCTAGATGCGTTAAACCAGAAAATCATCAAATTTAAGGCTGCAAATTCAAAACAGATAAGGCATAATTATATTTTGCCACACATTATTCATATAATGTTTCAGATATTGATAGCCTGTCTTGTAATTAATGCCTCCGGATCTGATTTTGATATATCTAATTCCAAAACAAAGATAAGCGGTGAAACTGCAACTATTTCATTTGATTTTAATCGACCTGCCGGAATAAAAGTGGAAAGCGTAAATTTGATTGCAGCATGTAAGGATGATACTTTCACTATTTCCCGGCTGATGCCGGAAACTGTAAAGAATGCGCTTCTCAATGATACCTCAGGCAAGGTGTCTTTCACCGTGCCGGTCAAATATTTTCCGCGTGGTCAAGACTGTGAGTTCAAGCTGAAAACTGAACTTGTTTCCGGCAAGCCGAACAGGGTGCTACAAATAAAAGATTCGAGAGCGGGCTTAGTTATAAAAGATATCCAAGGTTCTGACCTGGAAATCAAGTTGCGTTTCCGATATGTCGGCGATATGGGCGGCACAAAGGATCAAAAGCGCTTGATGATATGTCTCAGAGCTCAATCCGGTATTTGTTGGGGAAGCTGGAGGAAATGGAAGTTTTGCATTCTTGATTTTCTAAATGGTAAAGAAGTTAAAGTGGAACGAGTTTATTTGGGGAAATGGCCAACCCTTAAAGATGCACCTTTCTCCTACTCTGATGGAAAATGGCACAATGTATGTTTCCGCATGAAAGGCAAGCAGTATGAAGCTACTATTGATGATCGTATTAAGCTCTCTGGCGTAGAAAGCGAGAACTTTAGCAGTAAAGGCAGTATCGGGTTAGGAGTTTTTGAGGGAGGTTTTTGGGTTGATGATATCACAGTGACGGATTTGATTTTAAACAAGGTTATTTACAAGGATGATTTTGAACGAGATAAAATTGGTTGGGATAAAAGATGGAAAACTAAACTTTCAGGCTGGCCTTCGTTTGGCTCTGTTGATGATCCGGATAAAGTAATGTTCATCAAGCCTGAAACCCTGGGAAATGAATATGTTATTGGCAGTGTCAGGATCCCCCCGATGGATCCCAATATGCCATCACTTCCGAACGTTGAAGTGAAGAAATATGGGGCCGGAGTGAGAATGACAATAAACGGCAAAGCTGTTTTGCCGCTTATATACTCATTCAACAATACTACATATCAACCGCTTCTTGATGACAGCTATTCGGTGGTTTACAAAATGTATAAACACGGGATGCGGCTGTATGCGCCTACATTTTACTCCCAGTTGAAATGGGCTTCCGCCAAGAAGCTTGATTTCGACTGTTTTGATAAAACTATGCGTCGCTTAGCCATAGAATGTCCGAAAGGTTATATGATTCTCCGTTTACGTGTCAATTGTCCACCCGATCTGCCCGAGGGGGATTTTATAAAGTCGAGCCGCCGCGTTGATGATCCATTGTCCAATAAGGACCGGAAGACGCGCAAAAATTCCGCCTCATTGTCCTCTGTCCGTTTCCGGGAGGCGTTCATAAGCGCCTACAAGCAGACAATTGAGCATATAAATACCCAGCCGTATCGGGATCGTATCATCGGCGCTCTTCTTCTAGGCGGAGGATTTGAAAGCTCTTGGGGTAATATTTATGGAGGAATATACATTGATACATCTCCAGTAGCAATTAAGAGTTTTTCGGATTACACTGTAAAAAAATATAAAACACAGGATGCTATAAAGAAGGCATGGGGGATGTCCGCTCTCAATATAAATAATGTTCCTCTCCCGGGGCTTGAAGAGCGCACAAGTTCCGATATCGCCGGGTTTCGCGATCCTTCAAAACCCAAATCACGATGGGTAACTGATTTTCTGGAGTTTAACGGCACTGAATCTGACCGCTGTCAGGTCACTCCCATATTTGATTCCATTAAAAACTTTTGGCCTAGCGGATTTTTCGGGGTTTTTCGTTCGGCAAGTCATTATGGCGGATTTGGCGCTCAGAATGTACGCTACGATAATTATAAACAGTTGGATAATCCGGGTTTCAAATTCGCCCAGGGCTGCCTTAATTATCGAGACAGGAAAAGCGGCGGAGTTTCTTTTTATACTAATCCTATAGGGGAATCCATGCGCCTAAGGGGAAAACTGAATCTTGGGGAGACTGATATACGGACTCATAGAGCACAACCTAGTTCTCATAGAGAAACTAGCGCCTATGACACATGTCAGACTATGTGGAGAGAATTTGGCAAATTGGCCTTGGCGCAAGGTCAGGGTCTTTGGTATTACGGAGGGAGCAGAAGTGCCGGTTGGTGGGACGACGCAGATTTGCTGAACACAATTGAGCATCAGGAGAAAATTGGCAATGCGGCAGTCAACACAGACCTAAAGGACGCCAACATAGCGGAAGCTCTGGTGGTAATGGATAACTATTCATGGAAATATTTTGCAGCCACTCCTGAACCGTTGAATAATATTGATGAAAACACTTTGATTGCAGGGAAATATAAAAATATTGTCAATGATTTGGCTCTATTAAATCATTTTTCGATTCAACGGATGGGGGCGGCGAAAAACTACATCCTCATTGATGATTTCTTTAATATGGATATGAAACAATACAAGTTATTCATATTTCCCAGCACTTTCTACTGTGATAAAAAAGAGCGCAAACGCATCCTGTCTCTAGTGGAAAATGGCGCCACTGTGATGTTTTTCTTTGGGGCAGGCATTGTGAACGGCGTTAATTCCCGCCTGCAGAATATGAGTGAACTGCTGGATATGAATATCGCAGTGGCTCCTCCGGGCAAACTTGACGCAAAAATAGTGAAAAATGATAACCCCCTTTGTCGCGGAATCAATCCAGGCACTGTTGTGGGTAATAAGCACGCCGAATGGCATCGTTTTTATATTGACGATCCAACGGCAACTGTTCTTGCGCGTTACGATGACGGCAAAGCGGCAATGGCGACAAAGAAATTGGGCAAAGGCAGTATCATTTACAGTGCGGTTACAGCGCTTCCTCCAGCCATCTACCGCAATGCGGCCAGAATGGCTGGGGTTCATGTATACTCCGATGTGGATGAGGCGCTTTACGCCAGCAAACGCTTCCTGGTGGTGAATACTTCCGCTAAAAGCGCAGGTGAACGCAACTTCAAATTGCCGGAGAAAGTCCTAACTGTATATGAAGTTATTAGCGGCCGAATGATTGCCAAAGATATTGATCACTTCAAGGACAAACTCAAAAATAAAGAAACAGCCATCTATTATCTGGGCAAAAACCCGCAGTTTATTGAAGCCATTAAAAGCAATGCGAAAATGAATGACAAATAATACAACTAAGCACTGGAGGTCGTTGTATGTGTTTTTATTCTAAAATGAAGAAGATATTCACCCTCATTGAATTGCTCGTTGTAATTGCGATTATCGCAATTCTAGCCAGCATACTGCTTCCCGCGTTGAATAAGGCCAGAGATAGAAGTAAGAGCATCCTTTGCACTTCAAATCAGAAACAGATAATGCTCGCCCTTATAAATTATTCCATTGATTACAATGGGTATATTCCTGAATACTATGACCTAAAGACCTGGAGCCAAGTTATGATGGAGAATGATTATGTTCAGAACTACGCAGTGGGAGATGCTTCTATTTTTTCATGTCCTTCAATCTATCCTTATGGCACATTTGAAGTGGGTCATACTTATGGTTTGTGGACAAATAGCCCATCTCTGGGAACTGGAGGGAATATCAATCTTTTAAAGATATTTCCTGTAAGAAAAGTCCCATTGATTGCCGACACAATAAAATCGACTACAGATGTGGAACCAAAACAATGGTATCACTGGAACGTTTGGCGTGTAGATGCCACCTATGAAAAAATTGTCCATTCCCGTCACCAAGGCAAGGCAACTGCTGGATTCGCGGATGGAAGCGTCACTTCAATAGGAGAGGATTATTTTTCAACTTTTAGCACGTTTGAACATTGCGTCAATGGCATCGTGGAATCTAATTGAAGCCCGGAAAAAAAGAGTGACGTTTTACAGGCATTGCCCTGAAACTCCATTATTCTTAAAAAAAAGTTGATTTTTTCAGAGAAAGCATATATATAAGAATAGGGGCAGAGCTGATCATTAGTAATTATTATTAGTAATTTTCAGTTGATTTCAGTGGATATAAAAATTCAATAGGCATGCAACACACTTTTTTTTATTAACAAGTGAGTATTTGTTGTTGCCTAAAATGAGGGGTGGGGCATGAAGGGAAAAAAGAGACAAGTTGAGGAAACCCTTTATCT
This sequence comes from uncultured Victivallales bacterium, assembly GCA_964651145.1. Taxonomy (GTDB): domain Bacteria; phylum Verrucomicrobiota; class Lentisphaeria; order Victivallales; family GWF2-45-14; genus CAZYVR01. The sequence goes on from CAZYVR010000307.1 coordinate 6,187, forward strand.
GGGTTTTCTTCCAGGCAGAAATTATGGATGGGGAATAGCTGGCGAACGACTTATCTCAGAACTGTCAAAAAAAACCAAAACGTTTCTTATCGGCGATGAAGTGTTTTACGACCAGAAAAAGCTTTATCCGGGAAAACTGATTCAACCTCTCATAGACGAAGACCTGAATCCATATTTTTCCGCGCGCGGAATCGAGAATTTCGGCTATGCATACTTTGACGCCGACCCCACAAAGAATGCTATAAAAAATGCATCCGAATACAATTTAATTCTTACAGGATCGTCATGGAGCAAAAACAAACTTCAGGAATATGGAGTTAAAAACACAGCGTCTCTCCTTCAGGGGATAGACAAAAAACATTTCTATCCAATAAAAGAAAAAACAGACGGCTCCATATTTACGATATTCTCAGGTGGGCGCTTTGCCCTTAGAAAAGGGCAGGATATTTTGCTTAAAGCATTTAAAACCCTGCACAAAAAATACAACGACATGGTTCTTTTGAACTGCTGGTATAACGCATACCCGGAAAGCATGAGAACAATGCTTCACTCCCCGCACATCGAATTCGAGCAAAAAGGGGACACCTGGTGGGAAACGATGGAGAATATCTACTTGATAAACGACATCGACCCAGCACGCGTCATTACCCTGCCAATGGTAAACAACCAGAACCTAAGGGAAATATACAAGTTCACAGACATTGGAGTATTCCCTAGCCGTTCCGAAAGCGGCACAAACCTTATGCTAATGGAGTATATGGCATGCGAAAAACCGGCAATAGCCACAAATACCAGCGGACACAAGGACATTATAAACGAATCAAACGCCATTCTTCTTAACGATCTTGAAAAATATCCGCTTTGCGGGCTCAATGGGGAGATAGAGGCTACATGGGAAACCGTTACCCCTGATGAGCTGATCGACACCATAGAGTACGCTTACCACAACAGGGACAAACTGAACGATATAGCAAAACAAGGCGCAAAAGATATGACCAGGTTCACTTGGGAATCCTGCGCCGAGAAATTACTGGAGCACATCGCCATGTAAACAGGTCACGGATGGTTAATCCTGACATATTCCGGGAGCGCGACAGGAGATATTATAATAGGGTCTGTCCGTAAAACTGAGTTTTTGGCTTGGGATTTTTTCAAAGC
>CAZYVR010000308.1:0-7334 GCA_964651145.1 uncultured Victivallales bacterium
ACCGATTTGTCGGGGGCATAGACCCATTTGTAGAATCTGGGCAAAGCTCCTGACGCGCAGGAAGCCACCAGAAAGATCATGGCAAAAAACGAAATAAAGATAGAGGCTTTTTTTAATGAAAAAGCTGAGTCAGTATGGAGGCAATACTTTTTGTAGAACATGAAAAATAAAAGAGCAGTAGCGGCAAGCGCAACTATGCCTGTGCGGGAATAAGTCAAAACAAGAGCCACGTAGAGTAGGATTTCAGGGAGCAAAATAAGAAATTTGCCACATTTGTTTTTGAGGAATGTTCGCGCTCCCCAGAATAACGGCAGAAGCATCACAATCATCGCCGCCGCATGATTCGGATTATAGAACCCGTAAGAATATCTGACAAGGCCGTTGTAAGTGAATTCCATCTCTATTTTTCCTGCCAGAGTTTCGCTGTGTTCTTGCTGTAAAAAACGCTTTTTTCTTCAATGTCGATTCTTTTTGCCTGTCGGGAATCAATTGGATAAAAGCGTTCTGCCTGATCGTCACTGGCGTATAGTATTTTTCTGTCAGGGGCTAGTATTGATTCAAAAAAAGCTTCGGCCAATGTCAGGGCTTCCTGGTTCAAGCCGTGCCCTGTTGGATATGATTTCCATGCGATTGAATAATTCATCTCTCTCGCTTCCTGAATAAATTTCCGGCTTAAGAGATAGCGTTGTGTGTCATCTTCGCCGCATGTTATAAGAGCCGGAATGTTTTTCAAAGCTTTTTTCGGCTTGTGCCAGACTCCACAGGCGTGAGCGGCCCATGCGTCAACTATTTCAGGCTTCCATTCAGTAAAAAGATTGGCGCATTGTCCGCCAGCGGAATAGCCGTAGTAGAGACGTTTTTTATTTGGGTCGACTCCGTATTTCTTGCAAATGAGGTCAATTGCTTCAAGCATCGCTTTGCCTGACCAATTTTCAGGATGCCAGTAATCGTCATTTTTGAAACTGAACGAGACAAGGAAAAGCTTATGTTCGTTTGCCAGATGGGCAAAGCGGTAGGCTTTGATTGTTTTGTCTGCCTGCCAGTTGCGACCTCCGAAAAGAACCATTATCCGGTAGTCTTGCGCATCTGCAGGTGAATAGCCCTTGGGGATTCTGAGGCATATTTCAAGTTCTTTATTTTCAGGAGCTGTTGTTTTTATGTGGAATTTCTCAATGCCAAAAGCAAATAAAGGAAGCGCAAAAATAAATAGGAAAAAAGCTCTCATTTTTTGTTGTCGGCTGATGAAACAGTCCACCTTGATTTTGCTTCTTTGCCCCAAGCGTCTGCCAGCTCTTTTGAAGTAAACTCAACTCTGTCCTCGATGTCTATATAGCTTATTTCCTTGCTTCCGACAGGCCAATAACGCCCCTCCTGATCATCGCCAACGAAAATCACTTCGTCTTTCTTGCTATCAGCCACTTCTTTTCCTTTTATCTTAAGGTCGGCAAGATTCCGCAAGTGGTGATGTTTTAGAAAAACTCTCGCAAGCTTCGCCGAGGCTGGCGGGACATCATGCGGAGTGTTCGGGAATGATTTCCATAAGACATTGAGCCCTTTGCGTCGGCACTCCATTGCAAATCGTTGGGTAAGAAAATATCTTCCTGCGTCCGCTTCCCCGCAGGTGGCCAGACCTGGAACGCCTCTCATTTTTTTACCGGGCTTGTGCCATACTCCACAGGCGTGAGAAACCCATGCTGTGCAGAGTTTTGGCTTCCACGCCGGGAAAAGATTGGCGCACTGAGAGCCGCCTGAATAGCCATAAAACATAAGGTGTTTGTCAGATATATTGTATTTTTTCTTAATTTTCGCCAGGGCTTTCAGAAGGGCTTTGCCCGACCATTTTTTCGGGTGCCAGTAGTCGTCGTCAGTGAAGCCGGGCGAAACTATAAAAATGTCAAGCTCGTCCGCCCAGTCCTTGAATATGCCACCGCTTACAGGACCTTCACCTGTGCTGTTGCGCCCCCCAAAGAATGCAAGAACTCTATAAAGCCTGTCGGCTTTCGGATCGTAGTTTTCAGGAACGCGATAATGAACTTTGACTCGCCTGTTGGATGGCGCGCTTGTTTTTACTGTTACATGGTCGATTTTTGCAGCTTTCACAATAAAAGCGAAAGACAAAACTGAAATTGTAAACAAAAACAATAATATTTTTTTCATTTTACCCCCTCGCAACTTGAAATATTTTTATTTCCCCATAACTTACAAATTCACACCACAAAAAGGTGCTGGGGAGTAATCTACAAATTAAAAAGGGGAAGTCAAGTTGAAAAGAGTAAGTTTGATTTTGTTGGGGCTGATTGTAACGTTTGCAGCTGTATCATCGCACGCATATGAGAAACTTTCATGGCAGAGCAAAGATCTGCTTGCCGGGAAAGCCAGTCTTACATCTGATGGCTTCAGTCTTTCAAGAACGCTTGGAACCGCCAATTTTTCTCCAGAATTCCGCATGCCAATACAGCTTACTTATAATTCATCCAATACAAAGCGCGGGCTTTTTGGAGATGCCTGGAGCAGCCCACAGCTTGAAAGCAGAGCGTTCCCGAGAAAGGACGGAGCTGAATGGTCAACTCCCTGGGGCGAGAAAATTAGCTTTTTCAAGAAACAGAAAACAACGAAAGATACACTTGACCTTTATAAAAAGAAAATGAAAGGCTCCGGGCTTTTTTCTCCGTATGCTGACTGGGAAGCCAAAGGCTCCAAGGGAAACTGGCTCATTACTGGACAGAACAAAAAGGAAGGCTGGGAATTTGAATACAACAAGTCTTATCTGAAAAGAATTTCCGCCCCCTCCGGCCGCAAGCTCACTTTTGAATACAAGGGCAAAAAACTTTTGAGAATCAAGCAGAACGGCAAGGTTTTTGTTAAGCTTGAGTACGATAAAGAAACAAGGCTTGTCGGATCAATGAAACTCAGCGGAGCTGCATTTACTTTCGCTTATGCTGATACAAACGCAGTCACGCTGCCCGAAAAGACAAGTCAAAGAAAAACTGAAGTTGAAAGGACAATGCTCAGCAAAATTGCCTATGCTTCCTATGCTCCTGAAAACTTCTCTTATGATTCTTACGGATTCCTTTCCGGGATCAAGCGCGGAGATTATTCAGAAAAGCTGGAAGTTGAGCATGAGTCAGTAGACGAGCGTCTGGCTTTCCTCAAGAAAAAAGCAAGACTTGAAAAAGATGGAAAAACCACAAAAAACCTCGTTCCTGAAAAAATCTCTGGAAGAATCCTCAAAGACAAATTTCTTGAATACACATATCCGGCAAAAGAAACCGTATCCATGCAAAATGTGGAAGGCAAAATTGCAACTTACAACTACAGCGGACTGAAAGGCGTTCTGAAAGTCAGAGACTTCGCCGGACTAGAACAGCAGATATTTTATTTTCGCCGCTTCGATGTGGCGTATAACGGGAAGTTCCGCCAGATACGCGACGCAAAAGACAGAGTGGTTGTAAATTGCCGCTACGATAAAAAGACCGGCGAGCTTATCCGTCAGCGCGACATGACTGACAACGAGACCTATTTCAAATATGACAAAAAGCGCAACCTTATTCTTGTTTCGCGCACGGAAGACAACCCCGCGAACCCGATTCGTCCGCTGGCGGCTTTCGAGTATGACAAGGCAAACAATCCTGTCCTTATAGAAAAGCTGGACAAAAACGGCAAGCCTGTCTACGAAACAAAGCTTTCTTATGACAAGCGCAGTAACGTGACCAAGGTTGAAACGCCCGAAAGCTGTATAAAAATCAATTACAACGACTTTGGTCTCCCTGTAAGGATTACTGATGTTTTTGGCAGGCTTTCCGTCCGTGAGCACGATGAGTTCAATCGCTTGAAACAGACTGTTTCTCCACAAGGCGTCTGTACTGTTTACAAACACAATGACGCGGCTCAGCTTGTGTCAGTTAAAACTTTTGAAACAAACAAAAAGCAAAAGCTTCTTTCGTCCGCAATGTTTTCATACGACAAGCTTGGACGCATGAAGTCTGTGACAGACAACAAAGGCAGAACCCGCAAGGTTAGCAGAAACGCGGAAGGCAGAATCATTGCCGAGTATGCCCCAGACAGCTCGGTTGTCAAATATTCTTATAATCAGCTCGGACAGCTAGCGCAGGTGCGCGACCAGAACGGCAACCCGATAAGCTTCCAGTATAATGACTTCGGCAAAATGGGAGAGCGCACAACCGCTGCCGGACAGCTAACGCAATACACTTACAACAAGTTTGGACAGCTCAAGTCTATTGAAAAACTAATGTCCGATCAAGTATTTGACGCGGCTCAAACTGTTCAATATAAATATGACGAATTTGACCGCGCGATTTCTATTGACTATGGCAACGGACAGGTCAAAAACTTCAAGTACGACAGCTACGGCAAGCTTCTTGAAATGGAAGCCGCAAGCACAAAAAATGGCAAAAAAACAATGCGCAAAGTGTGGTTTGCCTATGACCAGTTTGACAAAGTAAGCGGCAAAAGAGTCGCCCTTATTGCGCCGAACGGCACAATAAAAGAAACAACAGCCTACGAATACACATACACTCCGTCAGGCAAAGTTGAGTCCACAAAAATCGTATTTCCTGACGGCACAGAAAAGCTGACTGGAAGAGTATACGACAAATACGGGCGCCTCTCCGAAATCAATGACAACGCTCGCAGGGTGACCTATAAATACGATGACAAATCGCGTCTTGTTGAAAAGTCGCTGAACGGCGTTCCTGTGCATTTCGCATACACAAAACTCGGACAGCTTGAGTCGAAAATCCTCGGCTTAAAGAAAACGCCCATTGCATCTATAAAATATTTTTACGCGCTTGACGGACAAATCACTGGACGCGAAGTCAACGGCAAGCTTCAAAATTACAAATACGACCTGAAAGGACAACTCACAGGCGTTAAGGGAGCCGCTGGAAAATACCTTGAAAAATATGTCTATGATCCGGCTGGGAATATCCTGTCCAAGACAATCAACGGCGAGACTACAGAATACGACTATGACGAAGCCAACCAGCTTGCTACAGCAACTCTGGCAGACGGCACGCAAAAAATCTTTAAATACGATGCGGCAGGTCGTTTGGCGTCCGAGGAAGACAACAAAAACACGACTGAATACACCTACGGCTGGCTTGACAAAGTAATGAAAGTGAACAATATTGGAACAGTAAATGGTTCTGTAGAATTTGCTTATCACCCCGATGGTCAGCTTGCTTCAAGAAACGCAACTGACGGGGCAGAGCGCGCCGAAAGCTTCTTCTGGGATGGCTTGGCGTTAATCAAGCGCAACAAAACCAACTACACCATCGAGCCAGCAGTTACAGGCGGCAACCCAATATTAGCCGATGATGAAGCACTGTTCAACGACATGCTCGGCACGACATTGGGAAGTGTTAAAAACGGCGCATTCTCAACAACGCAAACAACGGCCTTCGGCTCCGGCAACGATAATGCATTTTTCACGGGTAAACCTCATGTAGAGGGCTTAGGGTACGTATTTCTGTTAAGAAATTATAAATCTGAAATAGGAAAGTGGATGACTGCCGACCCCCTAGGCTATCCCGATGGTTGGAACAGTTTTGCATATTGCAATAACTGGGTGACAAATTGCTTTGATAGATTTGGAACAGATATTTATCATGTAAATGCTCCAAGCTCAGTACCCATATTGGGACATTCTGGAGCCATAGTTGGAAATTCTCAAACTGGATATCATATATTTAACTTTGGTTCTAATATCGGAGTAGGTGATACAGCAAATAATTGGGGAACAAGTTTTTCTACGCTATCTAGTGCCTTGTCCGCACTAAATGTCGATAGACCTGGAGACGATGCTTTCACTAGAATACAACGATGGACTTCTTCATCAGCACAAGATGATTTTGCATATAGCGCAATGTTACAGAGCGCAAGTCAGCCATACAGCTCCATTACGAATAATTGCTTCACAACAATTCAAGATGGATTATCCGCTGCTAATCTTAATTATCTTTGGAATAATACCCCTAATGGAGCTTTTTTGGATAATGGGCTTTTCTTTGCAACAAACCTTAACTTTACAGATGTACAAAATGGAATTGCGGAATGAAAAGGCAAAGAGGGAAAATATTTTTAGCTATAATTGCTCTTTTTTTCATTATAATGCTTTGTTATGAACTCTTTCAATGTTATTCCAGTTATATAATGTTGGTTGATGCAAAAAAAACTACTGTGATTTCTATGGAGAAAATTATTTCAAATAATAAGTTCGTCGCTTTTACGGCAAAAGTAAACATGACTCCTAGCAAATGGAAATATCACTTAGGTACGCCTTTGATTATTCTTGATGATAAAAGGAATCCTTTAACTTCTATTATCCTTAATAGAAATATAGAGTTTGAACTTATAGATAAGTCTCAAAAATATTTCAAAATAATCGTCTTGAATAAAGATATTAAAAAAAACTTCACATGGATGCATGAAAAGTTAAATCTTTCAATCAATAGTCGTCGTTTCTCGCCAATTAGAAGACTAGAAAATGGACAATACAAAACTGTTCAATACCAAAAAGGAATGAACATAATAAAATTCACTTTTTCTAAACCCATTATTAATAATTTTGATAACTTAAAGGCTTTTATATACTTCGGGGATGGCACAAAAGACGCAGCACCTTTAGGATACCTTTTAAAGGCATTTATGATTGGGATCATAGGAACTTTTACAATACTTATTCTCAAACTAGCGATCAGAAAATTAGGCCAGCCGCTTAAATAATATAAAATCGGTATCAGAATAGAAAGGAACAAATATGACAAAGCACTTGGCGCAGTGTTCCTGTTCCGCAACTACCGCGCAGACCTAGGCAAATGGCAGACATCCGACCCCCTAGGCTACCCCGATGGCTGGAACAATTTCGCGTATTGTAATAACTGGGTAATCAGTTCTCTTGATAGGTTTGGAACTGATATTTATAACTTTGTTGCAAGTACGGCCGTATCAGGTGCTGGTCATGCGGCGGCAGTCGTAGGAAATTCGGCAAATGGGTATAAGATTGTTGATTTTGGCGGTTACACTGGGACGAGAGACCAATAGAAAACCTTTAATTCTGTCGAGGATGCATTTAAAGTGCTCCAAGACGGAAGAACGCCCAGTGGTGAAGAATTTGACTCATTTCAAAAATGGGATACCAATTATAGCCAGGATGCCGTAGCTCTAGCTGCAATGCATAGCTATATGGAACAAGGTTACGACACATTTAAGAATAATTGTTCTCAGATAATAGGAAAAGGAATAATCACTGCAGGTTTAGAGTTATCCAAACTTAAATAAAATCCAAACCTTTTCAGGGCAATCTTGCACTGCCA
>CAZYVR010000309.1:0-7317 GCA_964651145.1 uncultured Victivallales bacterium
AAGAGGCGCATTACGCTGGCGTAATAGCCCGAAATTATATTCAGCACGCTGCCGCCGGAATAATCTGGATAAATTTTGCCCCTGAAATGTCCCTTTACAATCCTTTCCTGCTGGAAGGCGGATTCCCATCAATGGCGGCTCCTGCTTCAGCCGCCGCAACGTTGTTTTTGAACAAAGCCGGACGCGGAATAAAAATAACTGAAACAAACAGTCTCAAAGCATTTCTTTTCCCACGCGCAGAAGAAGGTCCATTGATGGTCGTCTACATTCCTGTAAACAAAGTCAACGGGACTATGATAATTAAAAATGTGACAAAAGCCTTTGACGCAATGGGCAATGAATTTTCGAAAAAGCAAATTGTAAAAGGACTCCCCATAAACAGCTTGCCTGTATATTTAAGATTTCCGCCTGAAACCTCTTCTGGCGCCATAAAAGACCTTTTTGCGCGCGCAGACATAAGAGGGATTGGAGAATCCTTCAATATTCAAATAGTGGCGCTTGGTCAAAACAAGCTGGCCGTTGACATAACCAACAGAACAAATAAAGCGCTTGAAGGAAGCGCAAAGATAAACAATGTGCCCTCCTCTTGGGAAGCATCGATTTTGTCGCTTTCTTTTAAAGACCTTAAAAGCGGAGAAAAACGCAGGCTTGTTTTTGACATGAAAAAGATGCCTCTTGAGAATTTGGGCAAATATTCTGTTTCCGCGTCCGTGTCTTCCGGTGACTATTTTTCAGGCAAAACGCAAGTTGTAAGCCCAATGTTTGCCAACTATGCTGCCGAGTTGAACGCAAACGACAGTTTTGCAAAATGGAACATTTCTGAATGGATAAATATAAACGCTGCTAAAAATTTGGTTTATGACAAAGATGGTAAATATGACAAAGACTTAAGCGCAAAATTTGCATGCGCATGGAATGAAAAAGGTTTTGCTCTGAAGGTAAAAATAGCCGACAAAGATTTTAATCCGCCATCAGAAGCCGAAGGCAATATGTATATGGCTGATTCAATTCAAGTATATTTTGACCAGCTAAAAGATGCCCGCCCCAAATATCCGGCCTATAATAACAACGATGTGGTGTATCAAATTGGACTGCTGAACGGACTTTCTACAGCATATCTTGAGCAAGGCCCGGAAGGACGTTATCTTGGATCAAGCAACACATTGCAAGGCATTGACAAAGATGTTACGGTTAAGACCTTGCGCAACAACGGCGAGATCGTTTATGATATTTTCTTTCCATGGCACACGCTGAGATTTGTAAAGCCCAAAGCAGGCGAAGCATTGGGCTTTTCAATATTTATCCATGACAAGGACGGGAAAGAAAAATGCGGAATATCGTTGGACAACACTTCTCCCTACAAGAAGCCTTTTGTATGGAAAGATCTTATTTTAAGAAAATAATGCACAGGCGCATTTAAAAAACTATAAAGGAAAAATATGAAAGAGTTCAAGACAAATCCCGCAGTGAAGCGCTATGCCAGAAACCCGGTGATGAGCGCGGGAAAAGTTCCCTACGACGCAACCGCAACGTACAATGCGGCTGTGACAAAATTCAACGGCAAATATGTCATGCTTTTCAGGAACGACTACGGTTTTTGCAAAAGCGATTATGACGCATACAAAGCGGGGGGGCCATGGCCCGGCAAAATCAAAATCAATATAGGAATAGCTTTCAGCAACGACGGCCTGGAATGGGAAGTCCAGCCAAAGCCCTGCCTTCCTATTCCGCTTGATGACGAGATTACAAGAGGCTATGATCCCAGGCTGACCGTCATTGATGGCCGATGCTATCTTTGCTTTGCTGTAGACACAATTCACGGCATAAGAGGCGGAGTGGCGGTCACAGATGATTTTGACAAATTCGAGCTGCTCAGCTTGTCAGCCCCGGACAACCGGAACATGGTTTTGTTTCCTGAAAAAATAGGCGGCAAATATGTTCGCCTGGAAAGGCCGTTTCCAATCTATAGCAGGCAATCCAACGAAGCTTTTGACATATGGATGTCCGCTTCTCCTGACTTGCGCCACTGGGGCGACACAAAGCTTTTGCTGGGCGCGGAAAACGTGCCTTACAGCAATTGCAAAATAGGCCCTGCCGCGCCTCCGGTCAAAACCGAAAAAGGCTGGCTGACCACAATTCACGCAGTATGGAAACATGAAGACAAAGAGCTTAAGAGCTGGCACGGAGGCTGGAACAAGGAATACTTCGGCGGGCTTATCCTTCTGGATCTCGATGACCCATCAAAAATTATAGGCATATCCAAAGAGCCTTTGCTTGCTCCCGAGGAAGCCTATGATTACGAGATGGACGGCTATCGGGGAAGCGTCATTTTCCCGGGTGGAATGATTCTCGAAGACAGCGGCGAAGTAAAAATTTACTATGGAGCAGCGGACTTCGTGGAGTGTCTCGCCACGGCGGACGTAAATGATTTGCTGGCGCTTTGCCTTAAATAGATTTAGCGAAAGATTGCTTTGCCGCCGACTCAAGGCGGTGAAGCTGTCATTTTTTAAGCTTTAAAACAATAGAGCGTTCAAAATCTGGCAAAAGCAGAGTTGTGTCATCAATTTTTATCTGCCCGCCCGCATCTTGCCAAGGCGCGTAGTATTCAACTTCGCTTACTTGGTCTTTTGCAATATCGCGAATATCCAATTTGATGTTTTTGAGAAGTTCAGGAGCCTGTCCTTTCTCTAATTCTGTCTCCCAATCGTTAAGTTTATCGCGACACCATAGCAATGAATGGTTTTTTCCTTTAAGCCCATAAATCCGCAAGCGATTGCTTTCCCGGGTATATGGCTGATATTGTTCAGAAATAGGATCTGCCCCCTCAACGGCCTTTGCAAATCTTCCGAAATGCCACCAAAGATTTTGCTGTTTTATATACATTTCCCAATGCCAGCATTGCCCGCAACCTGCTGATCCAGCAAAAAATGGGGCAAAAAGCACATCATGAAGAATCATCCCCTCTGTGTCAAGCCAATACAAATGCGAAGGCCGACTGTGTCTCCATTCAACAGCTCCGCCTTCTGAAAGGATAAGCGGGGCTGATGCATTTTTTTTGCGCAATTCGCGGATTGCGTCAGCGCAAACCATGTCCATTGCCCCGCGGCAAACATCAATTTGCGCTCCAGGATCTAGATAACGGTGAACCTGACAATAATCATTGTTTTTTAGAGAGCAAAGCCAGTCATAAAAGCGATGTTGGCAAATGGAGTCGAAGCTGCCAACGCTTTGAAGCGCAAGATGCTTGGGAAAACGGCGGTGAAGTTCAATTAGCATTTTTTCCGTCCATGTGGTCCAGCTGTTGAGTTCTGCGTGAACAGCGTTGATCTCATTCCATAATTCCCATGCCATTATTGTCGGAGAATCTTTAAAATGCTTTGCCAGGCAATCCAGCTTTTTCAAAAAAACTCTTTCCGATGCATCACCTGAAAAAAAATCATCCATGTCATTGAAAGAGCCGCCATTTTTTTTGCTGTATATTTCTTTTTCAAAACTGGCTGCGCCGGGAAATATTTCGGAAAACGCCCCTTTTTTAATTGTCCTGAAATGATCAATAGTCAGTTTGACTTTTACGCCAAACTCTTCCGCTATTGCAAGCGTTTTTTTAATTCTTTCTATTTTATTTGGATCAAACAGACCTTCTTTTTCGTGTTCTATTTCAAAGAAGGGCGTTCCAATCCAAATGCGGATAAAATTCCCTCCAAAAGAGGCAAAGTTGGCAATGCATTCCCGGTAATATTCCAGAACTTCTTTTTCTTCTGTCAAAAAGCGGGAAAAACACAAGTTTATGCCAATGGGAATAAAAGGTTTTCCATCGGACGTTTGGAAATAAGAGCCAGAGATTGCATAGTTTTTTTTCATAGTTTATGGTTTCCTTGCTTAGAGCCTTGAGGGCTTAATTATTAATAAGAAGGGAGTCCACGCCAGAAAGACACGCCTTTTTGGGGATCTCCGGCAATTTTGGGAATGTCAATCCATTTTATCCAGCTGACATGCATATCGACGTATAATATATTGTCCCCTTGATTATGAACAGGATCTGGAAAACTTGGATCTTGATATACAGAAGTATTGAACCATGGTCCGGCCGAATTATAATCCCCGTCCGACATGAGGCACATCAATGAAGGGCATTTTATGTCATTTAATTTTTTTATGAGAAACGCGTCATCCCTCGTGAAATTCCAGCTTATGGCGTAAGTTCTTTTATTTAATGATTCCGTGTGGATGCCAAAATGTTCTGGACAGGTAAATATAGTTATTTCTGAATTAAGCTTGCTTCTTGCTTCAGGAAGAGTTATTTCAGGTGTAATTGATTGGAGCAGAATATTGTACCAGCGATAATCGCTGTCGGTGGAGCTGGTGGGGGGAATATAACCATTCCACTCATCAGTGTATATCAGCGTTGAACTGCCCAATTGTTTAAGATTGCTCACGCAAACTGCTGCCTTGGCTGTATTTCTTGCTTTTCTGAGCGCGGGAAGCAGCATGCTGGCAAGGATAGCTATTATCGCTATTACAACGAGCAATTCAATGAGTGTAAAATACGCAAATTTTCTAGACATATTAATTCTCCTTGTCTGAAGTTATTCCAGTCGCTGATAATAATGTTAATATAGCATTCCCTTTGGATTTGAAATCCAGTGATAGAATCTTTTTTTCAGGATAAGGATTTTCCCAGACGTCTACAAACAACGCATGTTCCATTTGTGCGGGCGAATAGACTTTTTCTGCTATTGTTACTTTGGGGGAAATCATTCGCAAATACCAGTCATCAATGTTTTTGCCGCGGATAAGTTTTTTTGCCACGGAACTTCCATCGTCGTAATGAATCACATATTCTCCCAATTCCTGATCTTTTTTCGCTTTCACATACATGGCTGTTTGCAGAAAATATATAGCCTTTAATTTTCTGTTTATTTTAATCCCATCAATCTTCAAAGGCAAGTTTGGCCTTATTGGCGAGCCGAGAATAAGACAGCTCTTCTTTTTGCCGTTTTCGTCATTGTCAATGATATCAAATGGAATGCCGGAGATTGCTCTTTGGCCTGTTTTTAGGAATTTCAAATTGCCTTTTCCCATGTCTGCCCAGCCGCCTTTTCCATCTCCTTTTACTTCATCTGACAATGTTTGGTTTGCATAGGGTCTTAGGTTTATAGAAACGGCATTTAAGGAATTCCAGTCCAAGGGCATTTTTTCTATTTTTACATTGTCAGCAAGCAAAACGCCCTTGCCGTTCTTTATTCCTACAATCACCGCTTTTTGCGAATCGTCATTTTTGCCAGGCTTCTTTACCGAGAATATCATTGAATAAGGGGCATAACTTTTGTTTCCAACCTGGGAGAATAATTTTTCGCCGCTGACTTTTCCTGAGTGTCTGTCCCATATCATAAAATACGCCGAAAGATTGTCGCTCTTATTCTTCTTTTTTAAGTCAACAGTCATCTTGTATTTTCCAGGCTCGCTCAATGTCACATACTGAAAGGCGTAAACTTTCCCTTTCCCTTTGGCGCTTATTTCGAGCGCATATTTTCCTTTGCTTGAATTTTCTGTTGGAAATATTTTCCCTTTCTCGTTTCTGAACGTCCAATGATTTAAGCACATTTTTTTCACGCCTTCAAGTGAAATATCGCCGTCAATATCTTCGAAGGAATTATTTAAAACAAACGATTTTCCTTCGATGTCTTTTGTTTTTAAAGAGTCTGGGTTGAACTTTCCTGATATATAGATGAAGCCATCAACTGCGATGGATAGCGTTTGTTGCCCTTTGCCTTTAAATTTTTGTTTTTTGCCCATAAAATGAGTGACTATAATTTCTTCACCTTTGGGCGCAGCAAGTTCAACACTTAATTTATTGGGGCCTTTATAATTAAAACAAACTGTCACAATTTGATTGTCTTTGCCTTCGTTAAAGATTAACGCAGAAAGAATCCCTTTATATTTTTTAAGGTCGACTTGACGGTCGAGTTTTGCATTTGCCAAATGTTCGCAACAGACAGACATGGCATAATATATAGGTTTTGGAAGCCAATTGTTCTCATAAAAACATTCACGATAAGCAAACCAAAAATATTTGTCTATGCCGTTGAGGAAAGCCGTTTGAATTTCGACAACTGCAGGGAAAGGACCAAAAGCCTGCTTTTCTGTTTGCCATACCGGTTTGCGAGGCTTGGAGATACTTTCTATTACCTTTACATTTTGCACAAAGTCATGCCATGGCCTGTAGCGATGCATGCCAAGAACGTCAAAATATTTTTCGCCGCCGTGAGCCGCAAGGTATTTGATTAAATGTTTATGTGGAGTCATTCCCCCTGAAACTACAACACAGGTTGGGTCGGCTTTCTTTGCCGCTTTATAAGCTGTTTTTAGAACATTCAAATATGCCTCGTCGGAACCCGTAAAGCCCACCCCAACTTCAGATGGTCTGTTCCAATCTGGCTCATTCCATACTTCCCAATATTTGATGTCGTTTTTATATCTGCTCACAACTTGAAAAATATAGTTTTCAAATTCTTTCAAGTCTTTGGGCTCATATGAATAAGTCCTGTAAATTTTATACTTCTTTTTCCATTTATCTATGTTTTCTGGAACCTTGCCGGCCCATATAGCAGGATGCCCGAGGACTGGCAGGAGCTGATAGCCGTTTTCTTTTGCCGATTTCACCGCAAAGTCTGCCTCCCGCCAGTCAAATTCTCCTTTTTGTGGCTCTACTTTTCGCCATGTAAACGAAGAAAATGACCAGTCCCTGTCCCAACCTACCCCTATCCTGCTAAACAAGTCGCGGCGTTTGAACTTGCCAAGATGGTTGCCGAAAAAATTGCTTTTATCCAGAAGCTTTTTAGAAAATGGTTTTGACACGATAAAAGAGCGATTGGCCTTGTATATATTTTCTTCGTCCGCAAATATTGAGACTTCAGCATTGAACCAGCCATTTTCTTCCGTGTTGGAGTCAAGGCTTTTGGTTGAAATCTCTCCGGGCTTGACAGCGAAAACAGCAGAATATTTTTTAATGGTCTTTTTGTAAAAATTCTTTATTGAAGCGGTAATTTTAAATTGAACGGCTTTATTGGAAGGGTTAGTCAAAATGAAAGAAAGCCTGGCTTGATTCGGGGCGTCAAATATCTGATTGCCTCCAAGGGCTGCGGAATCTCCCACGACAAAGGGTTTGCTGCGTTTGCGATAAGCTTCAGTCATCTTAAAGTAAGCGGCCGGATTGTTCTTGTCACAATGATTTAGAGCCAATGTATGCTTATCAGGAGCAGGCGGCTTTAGTCCTTTTGCGTATTCTTGTATATATTCAGGAGAACGGACGCAATC
>CAZYVR010000310.1:0-7266 GCA_964651145.1 uncultured Victivallales bacterium
AGCCGTACTCGCAGTCGATTTTTGGCTTAGGCTTGCCGTATGCCTTCAGTGCAACTTTGGCATAGCTGTTTATATGCTGAATATTATCCTGCCAGGAGCCGGAATATGCGCCGCGATACTGATGATCGTCCAGCACGTCCGTTCTTTCCTTCAGAATTCCAGAGCTTATCCCTTCCAGCGTTTGCCTCCCTGTGGATGTGCAAATCGGGCGATCCTGTTTGTCCAGTTTTTTGACCAGCCCATAAAGAGCATCCAAGTTTTTGGAGAACGAGATGCCTTGGTGATTTTCGTATATTTCGTTGCCAAAGGACCACATGACTATTGACGGATGAGAATAGCTGTCTTTAATAAATTGCTCAAACGATGGCCACATTTCCAAAATTGAGTTCTTCCACTTTTTGCCAAAACTTTCATGATAATTAGACCCGCTCCAGTCAACGTATACAGGCATTCCCAATTCATCGCAAATATTGTAGAAAGTCTCAGGAAGCACGCCACTGCCCGAATGCGGACGGACAATATTTATTCCTAATTGCTTATAGAATTCAAGCATTTTAAAAGCCACATTGTCAACATTATTCAGATGGCTCTCGCTTCTCCATAGCGACATGGTGAAACCAAACAGCTTGAATTTTTTTCCATTTAAATAAAGCCATGCGCCTTTGGCGCGGAAGTCACGAAATCCAAAGCGCTGAACACCAACGCAAGCGCCTTTTTCATCAAGCAGGCGCAGTAGATACAGATGCGGCGTTGAAGTGTCCCAGCAAACAGGCTTGTTTAATTTAATATTTCCCAATTTTATCCATTGAGATCCAACAGGCAAATCAACGTTTCCCAGCTTGCCGGAACAGTTGGTCTTTCCATCTTTCCAATTCACTATTTCATAGGAAAGCTTTGCCGTTTTTGCGGCTTTTGAAGTGTTGTTCAGTTTGGCTTTTATTGAAATAGTGTCTTTGGGCAAGTCGCAGGTGATCATCATCTGATTGCCATACACATCGGAAGGCACATACAACAGCCTGACCGGCTGATAAATCCCTCCTATCCAGCGGCGGGAATAACTCTTGTGCCCGACGTAATCGCATACTCTCACGGCCAGGGTGTTTTGTCCGGCTTTTACAAAAGGGGTAATGTCATATTGAAAACTAGTGAAGCGCCCCGTGTGCTGTTTGCCTGCCTTATGGCCGTTTACCCACACATCACAGTAGTTTGCAACTCTCCGGAAATCCAGGACCACATTTCTCCGCGCTTTAAGCTCGTCGCTGCTCACTTCAAACGAGCGCCTGAACCAGCCCGTTTTTCCTTCCACATAATTTCTGCGTCCATTGTTGTAGTCTTCCGAATACCAGCTTTGCGGAACTTTTACATTTTTCCAGCCTTCTTCATTCAAGCCTTCTTTAAAGAACGACTTGTTTATTCCCTCGCCGACCGGTGCGCCCTGCTGCTCCTTGGCAAACGGAACTTCCTTGAACTTCCACTCCCCATTGAGCAATTCGCTTTTCCAGTCTTTGGGCACAGCGTCCAAATGCCATTTCGCTTGTCCAGTTTTTTCAAGATTCCAGCCCAATGGGACATACGCTTTTTCGACAGGCAATTTGAGAGCTGTTCCTTCTTCTGCGCTGATCAGCATAGTTGCGAACATGACTATAAAGCTAAGAGTTGTGGCCTTGATTTTTTTGTGAATCATTCTGATCCTTCCTTTAAATTTTATTGTATTTTGAATTGTTGGTTTTTGCGCTTGAATTTGCTTGGCTCACAAGCCGTACCAGAACGGTCTGCGTTCGCTCATGATGCTCCAACTGGGAAAGTCAGAATAGAGCTTATACCCTGCATGGCCGTCAGCATAAAGCACATTGCGCCCTTTTTCGTGAATCTTTGTAGCAAGAGATTTTTCAGAATATGTCCAAAATGACCAGCCTCCCAAAAAAACGCTGTTATTGTCATCCATTGCGAGATATCCCTCGGATGGTTTGTTGATCCTGTTGAGCGGCACATAGTCTATCTGAGTTTTTTCGACCAGATAAGGATTCATGGCATAGGATAGAAAATATATCCCTTTAACATCGTTATCCAAACGCTCCTTTTTCAGCGCGGACGGACAGTGAAAAACTGTTCCCTCTTCATATCGACAGCCATTGCTGCCAAAGCCAATATTATCGACATACTCGCCGGGATTAGTGGGGACCAAACCTTTGTTTGAAAAATAAAGACTATAAAGAATATTTGACCAGTAGTTGCCGTTTTCATTTATGTACGGGGCTGGATAAAAGCCGTTGTAATCTCCTGAATAAGCGTTGAAAACAATTCCGATTTGTTTGAGATTTCCCACGCATTGAATTCTTTTCGCCTGAGCGCGCGCTTTGTTCAGCGCCGGCAAAAGCATGCTCGCAAGAATTGCTATGATGGCAATTACAACGAGGAGTTCGATGAGTGTAAAAAAACTGCCGCCTCTTAGTTTATTCATTCCTAACTTTCTTTTTTTCATAACTCCTCCATTTTTAGAAATCAAACAATTTCTCCAAAGGCAAAAGCCCCGCGCCGCGCGCGTAATCCTCTGGTCCGCGTTCTGCGCTTTCGACAGTGGTTTCAAGCTTCCAGTTGCTGACGCCGTAATGACCCATTTTTCGCCTCACGATATCAATTGAACAGTCCGGGCATCTGGCAGTCCAGGCTCCAAGGAAAATAGCCTTCGGATTAAACATATAAGCCACATTTACAAGAGCGGTTCCGATGTGCTCAAACATATCAGCCATCAATTGAGCGCAAAGCTTGTCCCCATCCTCAATCGCCTTTACGACCATAGGAATAAACACTTTGGAACTGCCGGGGGAAAGAAATTTTTTCACTTTGGTTCCCCCGCCCTGAGCAATAATCTCTTCGATTGTGTCAGTTATTTTATAGCTGGGCGCTATCATTCCCAGAGTGCCGGGGCGGCCATCTCTCTGAAGCGGCCCGTCGCTGCTGATCTGCATATAGCCAAATTCTCCGGCATGATATTGATGCCCCCTGCAAAGTTGTCCGCTCATGAATATTCCCGCTCCATAACCAGAGTCAACGCAAACAAAATCATCCATGCCTTTGGCTTTTCCCCAACGGCGCTCGATTACTGCGCTAAGATGCGAGACATTGATCAAAGCGCATGGACATTTAAAGCGTTCCTCAAAAAAAGCGCCAAGATCAAAGGAGGCTTCCCCTTCAAACTCAGACGATGAAAGAACTTCCCCTGTGGCGGGATCGACTATTCCAGGCAGCGCGATTCCAATTCCCGCAAGCTTCGCAATAGGGACATTCATTTCGGCCAGCATATTATTAATCACATCAGCGACATATCCGCATTTGCTATTTTTGTCGCCAATAAGCTTGCCATATAACGGAAATTCTTTGATGACTTCTGCGTTGGCGTTCAGCAAAACAACTTTAGAATTCAAATTGGAAAAGCATATCCCGACTGTATAGAATAGATCATCGCAAAATTTTAAGGCAATGGGATTGCGGCCTGCGGAGCCATTGTGAGATTTGCCATCTCTGACAAAGCCAAATTCCATTAGTTGATCGACATTTCTGCTGACTGAGCTTTTGTTAAACTCTAGAATATCAGCAATGTCCTTGCGACTGACTCCCTCACGTAGCCAAATAAGCTTCAAAATGCGAATCAAACTATTACTTTGACGCTTGCTCGTTTTGCTTTTTATTAACTTAAGAAAGTCCATATGCCTTTTCTCTTATCTGTTTCGCTATACCCTATTATAACGCAAAAGGTGCAATTTAGCAAGCCCTCTTAATTGCTTAGCGAAACATTATCTTTAAATAAACAATTATCTAAGCATGTTGAGTTGCTCTATGCAACAATTGATCAAGGTAGATTTCTCCTTTGAGCCCTCATACGGAGGGCACTGGATAGTCCCAAATAACATTTCGCATCCGAGTTCTTTGGCGGCGGCCATTGCTTCCGCAATAGTTTTCCCTCTGTCTTCGGCCCCGTTCTGTCATGCTATTTTTTTCAGTCATCGTAAAGGAATGATTGAAAAAAGGCTGTTTGCCGGGTATTGTCATTGATTATTGCAACTTGGGGAAAGAAAATGGCTGAGGAAATCGCATGCCCATACTGCGGAAATAAATTGTCAGCGCCGGGCGGCGCGCTCCCGAAGGCTTGCCCTATATGCGGCGAGGTCTTTCCCAAATCAGTCCTTAATTTTTCGTCAGGCAGAACTATAAGTGATTACGTTCTGGAGCGTCATCTTGGAATAGGCGGCATGGGAGAGGTTTTTCTTGCCCGTCAAAAGTCCGTCAATCGTGAAGTAGCGCTCAAAATCCTTCCGTCATCTCTCGCCAAAAACAAAGATTATCTTGGCCGTTTCTTTAATGAAGTCCGCATGCTTGCGCAGATAGAGCATCCTAATGTGGTGCAGGCCATTGAGGGCGGAATAGAAAAGGGCGTGCCTTACTTTGCAATGATGTATATTTCCGGGAAAGACATAAAGAGGCATCTTGATTCCGGCAGAATATTTTCAGAGCTGGAAGCCATCAAAATCGTAAAAAAGATAGCCGAAGCCCTGAATTATGTTTGGCGACGACATAAAATAATTCATCGCGACATTAAACCGGCCAATATAATGCTCACCCCTGAAGGCGACGTAAAGCTTATGGACCTCGGCATTTCAAAGATGCTCAAGGAAGGGCACAAAGACCTTACCGCCGCGGGAATGATGGTCGGCTCCCCCACTTACATCAGTCCAGAACAGGCCAAAGCGGAAAAAAATTTGGATTTCAGGGCGGATATGTACTCTCTGGGCGCATGCTATTATCATATGATAGTGGGAGCTCCGCCTTACGATGCGGAAACGCCAGTGGGCGTTATTGCGATGCATTTGACAGAGCCCCCGCCTGACGTCAGGAAATTGAATCCAAATATTTCCGACAAGTCGGCTGAATTGATTTATGTCATGATGGCAAAAGCGCCGGAAGACAGATATGAAGACTGGGACGCGGCCATATCTGAAATAGACAGCATTATTGAGGAATTGACAGAAGAATCACCCAAGAGCTCAGATGTTCTTAAAAAAACTTCCAGGCCGCGCGCTCCAGTGTTGCCTTTGCCGTTTAAGCTGAGTTGGCATCGCACTATTGCCTTGCTTATTGTGCTTGTTTTGTTTATTGTCGCTTTTGTGTCGGTTGTCCGGAAAAGCCTTCGCGAAGCTAAAATAAACCATGTTGCCAAAATGTGCAAAAAAGCTAAAACCTACGCGCTGAAGTGTCCACAGGAAGAACGCTCAAAAGCCATTGCCCTTCTGGAAGCCATTCAGCGCCTGGGCGTCCCTGAGTACGCGAAAAAAGCCAGAGACGTCATTGAAGAATTAAGACTAAAAGCCATAGATGAAAAGAAGCTTTTGGAGAAGACAAATAAGCTTTCCGCATTGAGAATACTGAAAAGAAAATCTTATAAGCTGGAAATGATCGGAGCTTATGGCAAGGCTATAAAAATGTGGAGTCATTATCAAAAATACGGCGAATTTCGTTCCGAGCCAAAATTTATAAAGGAAACAGAGCGTTCGCTGGATTATTTAAAACGCAAACAAAAAGAAAAAGAGGAAGGATTGCTTGATGAATAAAGAACAGATTTACGCAATAGGCAGGCCTCATGCAAATCTCTTAAAGTATTACCTGATAACTTCTTTGATGACAGGGCCGGGCTTTTTTATTATGTTCCCGCTGATGTATTTCCGTTATCACACGCTTCATTATCAATTTGACGATGAAGGCATAACCATGCGTTGGGGAATTCTTTTCAGAAGAGAAATCCATCTGACATACGCGCGGATACAGGACATTCATCTGACTTCCGGCCTCCTTCAGCGCTGGCTGAAGATAGCAAGCATACAAATTCAGACCGCATCCGGCAGCTCCGCCGCTGAAATGGTTATCGAAGGATTGATGGAATACGAGGGTGTCAGAGACTTTCTGTACACAAAAATGCGCGGCTACAAGCCCGCAGCGGGAGTTTCAGTTTCAACTCCTTTGCCCGCTCCCGCTTCAGTTGCGGGAACGAACGATGCTGAGGCAATAGACTTGCTTAAAAATATTCTCGGCGAAATGAAGGGAGCGCGTGAAGCTCTGGATAATTTGTCAATAATGGAGGGTGGAGACAATGTTTAATTCTGTAAAATCATTTCTTCTCAAACTTTTGAAAGTTCCGCCTGAGCCCGAAGATCCGATGGGCGATGTTGACTCATTGCGGGTGTTCAGAGCTTCCTACAACTATTTCCGCTACAAGTTTTATATCTGGCTTGTCAAAAATATAGTCTCAAAAATTATTGCACTGTTCGTTATTGTTTTTGTTTTTATTTTTATTTCCTCGGCATTGCCTCCGCCATTGGGCATTGCGCTGGGATTGCTTGCCGCCGCGGCGATTTTTTTGTTCTCTGTGCTTCACCTTTTCTTTTCCTATATAGTGCTGCGCCTGGATTACGAAATGAGATGGTACAAGGTGTCGGACCGCAGCCTGCGCATACGCGAAGGCGTTATATTTGTGAAAGAACAGACTATGACTTTTGCGAACATACAAAACATTTCCGTCACTCAGGGGCCGATTCAGAGGCTGTTCAATATAGCCGACCTCAAGGTTGAATCCGCAGGCGGCGGCGGCTCTTTTGCCGCGCAGCAGGGACGCGAAAACGGATTGGAAGATTCACACACCGCGTATTTTCGAGGCGTTGACAATGCCGCGGAGATCAGCGACATGATGAAGGAAAGGCTTAAAAAACTGAGAGACGGTGGCTTGGGCGACCTCGAAAACCTGCACAAACAGGAAGCTTCAGCAATAGAAGCTCTTCCCGAGTCCCGGAGCTCGCTCGCGTTTATCGTTCCAATGCTGAAAGAATTAAACAACGAAGCGATCAAGTTCAAAGCAAGCGCCAAAAAACTTGCGTTGTGTGGCAAATAAAGACAAGAATCTGGGGAAGACAGTAAAAACTTTCTGAAGGAAGGTTGTTGCTGTCAATAAAGCATTATGTGGCTTTGCCATCGAGAATCAGCTCGATTATTGCGTTAGCCTGCATGTTTGCCACCAATGCCACGCGCGCGGCGGTCAGTCCAATTTCGGGCGTATTTTCGCAAGTCTGGTCTCCGCATACAATCATTTTTCCGCGGGTTTGAACCCGGAGCTCATTGAATTCTCCATAGCCTGACAAGCCTGAGCCAGCGATGAAAAATTTGTCGGGAAAATTTTGAAGCCACGAGTTCGCCAGCATGGCTTTCATTTCCGGACGGTCA
>CAZYVR010000311.1:0-7231 GCA_964651145.1 uncultured Victivallales bacterium
CTATCCCCTGATGCCCGGTGATAATAATATTTTTTATATATGCTTTATCGGGAAGATAGGATGAAATTTCTTTTATCAATGATTTTTTTGCTATTTTATCCATTATAAAAATCTGGTCAGGCAAGTGCAATATAGAACTGGAAGAATCGTATAAGCAATTAAGATAATTGGTCCAATGATCAAAAAGAAATATTGAAAAAATATTTTTGTTTTTACATAGTTCTATTATATCAAAATTTCGCCTATAATCAATTTGTGTTCCAAGTATTACACATGAATCTTTAGAAGCAATATGGTTGACTTCTTTATTGAATGTACTCCTGTCAATAAAGTTGAATTTATTTTTCTTTTGTTCTCTACACCAACCGTCAAAAATCCAAAAACAACTTTTCCCTATTTTTTTCATATCTTCATAAATTGGCTCTGCCGCATATAGTGCCCCAGGGTCTGCGCAAAAGAAATATATTTGGTTAAATTTATCAAGTATTCTTTGATGTACTTTCTTCATAAAAATGCTTCCATTGTTTCAATCTTTCATTTAGGAAATTCTCCCTAAATATACTATATATACTACATCGTGGCTTCAGTAATTCAAGTTTCGCCCTCTTTTTAGATATAAATATACTACTTATTTGGCTTAGTTCAAGATTTGCAAAAAGCCCTCCGCAAGCCTCCTTCAGGAATATGCAGGTATCACTCAATCATTATATAGTACATAGTCTTTTTATTTAACCCAAGAGGGTTGACATTTCATAAAACCAGATATATATATACTACATATTCACATAACCCAATAAGGAGAAACAGTCAAAATGAATACAAAAACGAATGATGCGTCAGGAAGAGGCTTGGTTGAGGGATTCAAAGTCCCATTCCCAGGAAGAATGTATGCTTATACAGACGAAGAAATTTCGGCTGTAACCGAAGTCATGCAGGAAAGCAGCGCTGGACTCACGCAGGGACCACGCATGAGAAAATTTGAAGTAGATTTCAAAGAATATACCGAAGCAAATCATGTTTTCGCCGTTGACAATGCAACAAACGCATTAAGACTTGCCGCTATTCTCTGCGAGTTGACGCCTGAAGATGAAGTTATCATTCCAGCCTACACTTTTTGCGCTTCCGCAATTCCGTTCGGAAAGACAGGCGCGAAAATAATATGGTCAGATATTGACGAAAGACGCAGGGTTGTTGATCCGAAAGATATTGAAAGAAAAATCACAAGTAAAACTAAGGCTGTTGTTGTTGTCCATCTGTTGGGAATGCCTGTTGACATGGAAGCAGTCATGGAACTGGCAGAAAAGCATAATTTGCGTGTCATTGAAGACTGCGCACAAGCCCCAGGAGCTTCAATTAACGGCAAGCAGGTTGGGACATTCGGAGATTTTGGATGCTTCAGTTTTCATGGCGCAAAAAATATGACAACACTCGGGGAAGGTGGCATGTTAACTGTTCGTTCCGATAAAGATGCTGCTTTAATACCCGGTATACGACATAACGGTTGTCGCGGATTTGAAGGTGAGCGTGAACGCTATTGGATTCCAGCAATGAGTAATGTAGATATTGACATTTCAGGAGTGTGGCCTAGCAACTTCTGTATTGGCGAACCTCAATGCGCCATAGGCAGCATGTTGCTTAAAAGGCTTGATAAAATTAATGACACATTAATTTGTCAAGGTAAAAAAATAATAAAAGCCTTGGCTGACACGCCAGAAATATCATTCCATGAAATTCCCGATGGTTGCAAGATGATTTTTCATCAGTTTGTAATGCATTTTGATGGCTCTGCTTTCGGCAAAAATAGAAACGATCTAATGAACCTGCTTGTAGACAAACACAAGATACGGGCAATAGTACAGTATTATCCTCTTTATCGTTATCCTCTATTCCAAAAGCTTGGAGCAGGAGAGCATGATTGCCCTGTTCTCGAAAAATGGTGGGATAATTCATTAAGCTTCCCATGGTGGTGCGGGATGCCGGATGAAACTCTCGATTATTTAGTTAATTCCTTGAAAGCAAGTATAAAAGAACTCAAAAATTCATAGTTACAAGGAAAATCATGAAAAATGCATTAAGTGGCATCATTCCAGCAATTGCGAGTCCTTGTGATGAACATGGACGCTTTAGGGAAGATGATTTTTCCCGATTAATTTCCAGACTTTACAAATCTAAGATTGATGGATTGTACGTATGCGGTGGAACTGGCGACGGCTTTAAGATGACAGTTGCCGACAGAAAGCGAGCCACTCAAATTGCGGTTCAAGAGTCAAAAAGGTTTGCGGGAAAAGTGATTACACAAGTAGGAGCGGAAAGTGTAGTGGATACGATTGAGTTGGCTGAACATGCGGCTAATGTAGGTGCTGATGCTGTGTCAAGTCTGCCGGCGGCACAAATGAATAAAGATCAGTTAATGTCATACTACAGGCTTATTGCTGAAGCAGCGCAACTCCCAGTCTTAGCCTATTATATGCCAGCAAAAATCGGGCAGATCCCCTTAGATACAATGGAGAATATTCTTGACATTGAGGGGGTGATAGGGTTTAAAATCACAGACTGGAATCTTTTTTATATTCAGCGCATTTTGCTTAGGCGCCCGGAGACTATGGTGTTCAACGGTATGGATGAATGCTTGTTTCCAGCCTTATTTCAAAAAATAAGTGGAGGAATTGGAATGTGGTATAATATATTCCCCCTACTTTTTGTTAAAATACACCAGGAGATGAGAAGCGGAACAATTAGCAAAGCTCTTGAGTTGCATAATGCATTTTTGACATTTGCCGATTTTGCGTGGACACATGGACTTATTGAAACTTTTGAGCTTCTAATGAAAGAAAAGAATATTGCGACAAATTGTTTCAGAAGACCTAAGCCGACAATGACTAGAGAAAAGAGGAAAATGTTGCTTCCAGAGTTACAGAGAAAAGTAAATGATCTTGAAATAGCAATAGAAAAATAAGGAAAAGCAATGAAATATACAACTATACCCAATACTAGCCTGAACGTTTCTAATATTTGCCTTGGGACAATGACATTTGGATCGCCAGTTGGGGAAGTGGACGCAATAAAGCTTGTACATTATGCAATTGATAAAGGAATAAATTTTATCGATACAGCCAATATGTATGAAGGTTATGAGCGTGTGGCGGGAAGTCGCGGCGGCATTGCCGAAGAAATACTAGGCAAGGCATTAGAAAAACGACGGGATAAAGTTATTCTGACAAGTAAGCTTGGAATGAAAGTGGGCGATGAGCCAGAAGACGAAAACACCAGCCCGGCGGCAATAGCAAAACAACTTGATTTAAGTTTGAAAAGACTTAAAACAGCCTGTATTGATATTTATTACCTTCATAAACCCGACCCTATTACTCCTACGCTTGAAATTTTGGACGCTCTTAATAAAGCAATTTGCCAAGGGAAAATACGTTATTATGGCATTAGCAATTACGAAGCAGAAGAGCTTATTAAGTTGTTGTCTGTTGCTGATGCGAATAATTTGCCACGGCCTGTAATATGCCAGCCACCTTTAAGTCTTTTAAAACAAGAGGTCCTCTGCGAACTGTTGCCTTTATGCAAGAAGGAAGACATAGCGGTTACTCCATATCAAATACTTCAAGGAGGGCTTCTTACGGGCAAATATAAACGTGGGATGGAAATTCCTCCCAACTCTCGCAAGGCCGAAAAAGAAAGTTGGGTATGGGAAATAACCGATGAGCTTTACGAGAAACTTGAAGCATATGAATCAGAAGCCGAAAAAGAAGGGCTTTCATTGCTTCAGTATTCAATTCAATGGGTCTTAAAACAGCCATCAGTTGTTTCAGCCCTTATCGGAGTAAAAAATGAAAGACAAATTGAGGAAGCTATTTTTTGCAATGAGAAATTTGAGCGAGAATAAATGCCAAAACTCCAGACAGCAGAATCTCCATGTAGTACAATCACTTTTTAAAAGCGAAATGCTTGACTTTTAATCATTGAATTGCTATAATATATAGTACATATAAAAAGAGCGTATAAAATATGATTAAAAAGACAAAATCAATAACTCAAATAACAATGGATGCGATATTTGAGAAGGTATCAAAAGCTAAAGTTGGCGATTGTATTGGCACTGAATTAGAACTTCTCAAGGAATTGAATGTTTCAAGGAATGCATTGAGGGAGGCAGTGAGTCGTCTTCGTGGAATAGGCATCCTCGGAAGTCGTCGCAACTATGGTCTTGTTGTAAAAAAACCCGATTTAATGGGTATTTTTAAGAAAATGTTGCCATTCTATGGCATTGATGAATTATCAATGTCAGAACTTATCGAAATGCGATATAGCATAGAGGTGGGAGCAATGGGCTTGGTAGTGGAGCACGCTTCTAAGAAACAAGTTGCCAAGCTAAAAGCTCTTGCAGAAGAATTTGCAGAAAAATCAAAGAACAATTCTTCCCGGACTGAAATAGATGAAATAGAATTGGCGTTTCATTCGTTGTTGTTGGAATCTACTGGCAATTCTGTCTTAAGTTCAATGCATTCTATACTTATAAAGTTTTTTGATTTAGTTCCAGAGCAAATAAAATCATGGGATCATATTTCAGACTTAAATCGTTGGGAGCACCTTGCTATTGTAGACGCCATTGAAAAAAAGGACACGGCAAGAGCAAGAATGTTGATCGCCGCTCATTTACATAACTGCCTGGAAATTTCAAAAATAGTAAAGAAATGAACTTTTATTGGTTGAAGCAAAACAATTATGAGACTCGAAATCGAACATATTGGGCTAAGAGCAATAGGGCATGAGTCCAATTGAAGTGATGATTAAGAGATATTTTGTCAGCTACGACAGAGGGTAAATATGGAATTACAGAATATTAAAAAAGAGTGTGGGGTTGCTTTATGTGCGTAAACTTAATCCATAAATATTTTACATTGATTGAGTTATTGGTAGTTATTTCTATAATTGCAATCCTTGCCAGCCTCTTGTTTCCGGCGTTGAAGCAGGCGAAAGATTCTGCAAAAAGAATAAATTGCATGTCTAATTTAAAGCAGTGGGGAATAACGCTCAATCAGTATTGCGATGATTTCAATAATTATTATCCTGATTGTTCCCCTGAGAATTTCTCCAGTTTCGGAAAGCCTGGATATAATGAGTATCCAGAAAGTTGGCCATCGCCCATCATAGAATTCTTGAGTCAAAACTATAAAATGCGTCAGAGTATGTTTTGGTGCCCTTCCAATACTTATGCAAGCACCGCAATAACCAAAGACTATTATTCATTTGGTTCATCATGGATTAGTTGTGTAGACGTAGGATATTTTCTAATTGCTGGAGGGCGCACCCCACAAGTGGATTCATATTTTAACGCATTTAATCATTGTCGCCACAGCGCCAAACAAAGATTGAAATGGGTAGGGTCTTATAATCAGAGTAATTGGCCCATAATGGCTGACAGGTATCAACTGCGAGTCGGTGATGGAGTGTTTAGCAATTATTGGATGTCACATAATGCTGGCACAAACACACTTTTTCAAGATGGTCATGCCGAGTGGTTTAATAAGAGCGAATTGACAATGCAAAAAACTTCAGGCAATGGAGATTATTACTGGTATTAATAATCTTCCGCAATCACATAAACAGAAGGATTTCTCATGGCAATAATTAACAATGAGCAAGGATACAAATTAGACATCAAAAGTGATAGAAGCTTGAAAAACTTTCACAAGAAACGTTTTGAAATAAGAATGCAGAATTCACGCATTTATTCTTTCTGTATTCTTGTGACCGTGAGCTTGTTTTGGTGTGTTTTTAACACCCACTCAAAAGAGATTGAAACTGAAAAAGATTCCCCTGTGATGGTTGAAGGAATAAGCAAAACAAGTGTGGGAGCTTTTGGATGGAATCCACACAAGATAAAAATCCCAGTTGACGGTCTTTTGGTTAATACTGTAAAACCAAACGAAATAACAAGCTGCGTCCCATGCGGAAATTCTATTAACGCCAGACGTTTTTGGAAGTTGAAAATATCAACAACAAACGAGGTCTTGGACAGAAAAAATACCGTTTTGCTTCCACGCAGATTCTATTTTTCTATTGATCCAGACAATTCAGGTTTGAAAAAAGGATGGCAAGACAAGGACTTGCCCACTGAATCCAATTGGAGAAAATTGAGAGTTGGAATAAACTGGGAAAGCCAAGGAATAAAAACGCCTAATCCCAAAGCATCTCCTGAAGATAGGATGTGGCAATACAATGGATATGCTTGGTATCGCCAACATTTTACTGTTCCTGAAGATTGGAAAAAGGACAAAATATATCTTTATATCGGAGCTATTGACGATTATGATTGGGTTTACATTAATGGGCACCTTGTAGGATATACAGGCAAAGAAACCCCGAGTTATTGGTCTGTTTCCAGAAAATACGAAATAAAACCTGAATATCTTAATTTTAACGGTAGAAACACAATTGCGGTAAGAGTTTTCGATATTCATGGCGCAGGAGGCATGATAAAAAAACCTATTCAATTAATGAGAGGAAAAAAATCTGTAGAAGCGATAGAGCACTCTGTTTCTAAAAGCAAGTATAAGACAAAGTGGCTCAACTGGGTCAGCAAAGAGCTGCAAATACAAGGAAAAGACGGCAACTATGATCTTACTTACAGCATTCTCTCTCCAGGGGTGATGATTAACACAAGAGAGAAATATCTTACCTTGAAACCAAATGATGGAATAAACTTCTTAGCAGTTTCTTTGAATAAAAAAATTAAGACAACGGAAATCCCTAACAGTGGAGTTTCTTTTGTTCAGCAAGAAGGGGAAAAAATAACAGCAAATTGGCTGCTTCTATGGTCTAAGCCGTTAAGAAACGAAGAGCGTATTGTTCCATTTTTAATAGTAATGGAGAAATATCCCAACAAGATAGAGGTTAAAAATAATAAAATAATTTTTTCAAATAAACTTGGCGTTGGAAGCATAATTGTCGCGACCCCAATGGGAATAGCGTATCCAACAGGAAAAGAAATCAAAAACTGGAGCAAAAATTTGCCGGGAAATATTTTAAAGAGATGCATCTTCTGGTCTAGAGCCCTATTAAGCTATCCTGTTAATCAAAAAGAATACTATAGTTATGATGAAAACAAAGAAGTGGTAAACATAACTCAAAAGACCGAATACAAAGAACTTAAAGATGCCTGGAATACTGAAGTGAGCCCTTTTGTCTGAACAGTTTTTTCTTTCTTTAAGGTGTGAAACAC
>CAZYVR010000312.1:0-7228 GCA_964651145.1 uncultured Victivallales bacterium
TAAGATCGCTCTGCAAATACATAGATGAACATTTCAATATCACCGCGCCGCTCTACAATTGGCGTCACATGCTTGATAACAGTGTGGACTTTAAGCTTTTCAAGGAAAAATTTCTCGCCTCTACCGGGGAACATGCCACTTCAATAATTTGTGTTTCCAAGTGCACTGAAAACTGTAGAGCCCGTCAAATAATCTTTGATTCCGATGAAAAAGTAAAGGGAGTCTGTCAGAGACGAAATGCAAACTTTTTCTATGTAAACATAAACGAAACTGCCATCTATAAGCTTGAAATCAACCCCATGGAAACATTGAAGAGAAAAGATGAGACTCCCATTCAAGAAGTCTTTCCATTTGCCAGGAGACATATCCATAAAGAATCAGATAAAGAATCAGAAAAGTGGTATGTCGATGGAAAGCTTAAAAAAGTTTATGGCCCTAAAAAGAAAAACTGCATGCAGTCAAAAATTCTAAAAATCCTCTTCAATCAAATGGGCAATGGCTGGATACCTCACCAAACTTTTATGAACGCGACAGGTTGGAATGAAGAGTATTATTATGGGAAAAACTATTGTGATTCGGGAAGAATGCAAAAGTTATTATTTCAGCTTCGCCAGCAATTAAAGGTGAAAATTTTGTTCAGCAAAAAGTATGGAGTTCGCTTTTCTGAAGAAGTTGTCAAGTCTCATATCCAGTCTCAGATTGATTTTTTCAAAGAAAATTAGCAAGTCTATAATTCTCTATCAACAAATAACTTACCGCTCTAAAATGTGCTTTTCGTAAAGCATGACACAGTCTCATATCCAGTCTCATATCAAATTTTGCTCCAAACCATGAGCTATAATAGCAACGCAAATCAGAAACCGGTGCGCGCCGTCTGAAAATGACATAAAAAAAGCAAACGAAAGGCATAGAAAAATGAGACAAGATGAATTATCCCCTTCGCAGCGGAAGCTGCTAAACTTGATAAAAAAAGTCAGCTACGGACGTATCAATAATCTGGAGATCAGAAAAGGAGAGCCGATAATTTCGCCTGAATCAACCATCATGCGAGATATGAAGCCTGGAGCTGACGATAGCCATATAGTTCCTGACGATGACTTTGTCCTCAAAAAGAAAGTCACTGACTTCTTTGAACAGCTCATAGAAATAAAGGAGGGCTTCATCCGCAAGATTGAAATCAGAGGCGGGCTGCCAATCCTGATGCAAATCGAGGAGAACATTACAGTCTAAGCACACAATTTAAATTCGAATTCAATTCGACACCAGGCAATTAACTGGACGCAAAGCGGAGGTTCTTGTGGGTGTCGCCAAAAGAACGGCGATATTCATTGCACCCTTTGTTTTGCGTCCTTTTTTTCGGCTGACACCCACGCCATAGACCTTCCTTTTCGTCCGAGAAAGGGAAAAATGAATTACAAAAACACTTACGAGGGAATAGACACTGGAGTAGTGAAAGCAGTAAAGAGAACGGCTAGGCGAGCAATTGGCAAGCGGGGACTTAAACAAGACGATCTGTCTGATATTGAACAGGAGTTGATGATGAAAACAATCAAGGCGTTGGGTAAATATGATCATATCAGAGGAACAAGAGCGGCTCTGGCGTGGACGGTTGCCAAGCATAGCCTTGCCGGTATTTACAAACGCAGGCAGTTATTAAAAAATGATTGGCGAAAACAAGGCATGTCACTTAATAAGGAGCTTCAGGATTCGGGCGATGTTTATGAATTAATTGAGCTTGTGGCAACCGATGGGACGCTTGGGAATCCCTGCATGGAAGTGTTGGCTCCAGCGCGCGGATTCAATTTGAAAATAGATATAGATGAAGCGTTGAAAACCATGCCTCATGAACTGCGACAGCTTTGCGAAGATTTGAAGCTTATGAGGGCAAGCGAGGTTGCCCAAAAACACAATATGTCAAAGCAGCGTCTTCATAGGCGCATAAAGAAAATCCGGAAATTTATTGAGCCGTTTAATTTGCGGGATAGGTTTTAATCTTGAGCTTCCTCCTCATCAAATCTCAGATTGTCAAACATCGAGTCATCCATTTTTAATTCCTGTTTTGGCAAGTCTGGCCCATAAGCATTATGCAAAATTTGTCGCACCCAACGTGGACTGCATTTGACTTTTTGCCCAATGTTGCGCGGCGAGTACCCCAGGCCGTAAAGTTGAATTATCGACTCTTTCCTATGGGCCGCTTTGGGATTATCAGGAGACACCCAGAGCAGGCCCGTGGGAAAATGCCTGCGGACAAGATTTAATATATATTCAGGAAGGATTTCTTCCGCGTTGCCATATTTATTTTTCATGGATGTTTCCTTAACGGTTAATTTTTTCACGCAAAATATTTATCAGTTTCTTGATTTCCTCTTTGGATAAACGCTTCTCAAGATTGCGGACGATTCTTTCTAATTTTTTCTTTCCATCCATGGGCTTTCTTTTCAATTCCATGATTTTGTTGTAGGCTTTGTTTATTGACATTTCGCCGGACTTTACCGCTTCTTTGATATCATCGGGGGCTTTGTCGAGAACCGTCCGCATCTTTTCAATTTTTGACCTGCTGGAGCCGACGAGGTTTGCGGTTTCATCCGCTGATTTCCCCAAAGCCCCATTTGAGGCTTTGGACGCATTAGCCTCAAAATTCTTTGCTCGATCCTTCCTTTTGTCCAGTTCCGTTGCGCATTTGATGATTTCCGCGTCGGAAAGATTTCGGCGATTGCGCTGACATTTTATCGCGTACTGGATAGCTTCCTTTTCATCGCGGAATTCCTTTTCGATGACTGGCACATCGTGGATATTTACAACTGCCGCGGCGGTCATCCTGGTATGTCCGTCAATAAGTATTGGGCTGCTGGTACCATTATTTTTCCATACAATTAACGGCTTGCTTTTGTCAAAGCCGACTTGGCGCATGTCATCAATTATTCTTGTGAGAACGTCTTGATTTATTCCGAAAAGATCTTTGAATGGCGATGCTGTTTTAATTTCATTCCTTCGCATTTTTATCTCCTTTTTGTGTTTTTAAAAATAATTGTCTCTCTACTTCTTAATTAACGCTTTTTTGACGTAAAGTGTCCCTCTCAAAACAGCAAGGGCAGCATTTTTAAATGAAATTTCTCTCTTTCCAAAAGTATAAGAGCCGCATTATTTACCCAAAAAGTAGGTATCAAATGTATGATTCTGTCTGCAGTTTGCGTTTTTGCTCTCTTTGAAATGTATAACTTTTCTGTTTTTTCATTATCTATGTCTTACACATTGGCGCTTTTCATGTTTTTGTGGCCTGCACATTAGCATTTGGGACTATTTAATCGGCGCACACAGTTGGCTTTTGTTGAGTTTGAGCTGGGACACAGTTAATTTCAAGCTTTTTCGGCCACAAAAA
The DNA here is from genome assembly GCA_964651145.1 of uncultured Victivallales bacterium. Taxonomy (GTDB): domain Bacteria; phylum Verrucomicrobiota; class Lentisphaeria; order Victivallales; family GWF2-45-14; genus CAZYVR01. Next base: position 3,380 of record CAZYVR010000312.1, read on the forward strand.
CAAACCCTGTGAAACAATTATTATGCCCGGCGAGACTTCCGACCTAAAGCCCTAAGAATCAGCAGGCAATAGATAATTCTGTCAGCTAAAACAAACTGTGGTGAACTGCTCTACCCCTTCCCGCGCCCTGTAAGTCATTCTGCCCCAGGAGGAACCAAAAGTTTCGTTTCCCTTTTCCGCGATAGCTCGGTGCACTTTTTTGAGGCTAAGCCTCCCAATTTAGAGAATATTTTTATTACTCATAATGGTGTGCAAATTCATCAAAATGATAAACGCGCTATTTTGACATCCAAAATATTATGGGACAATGCTTACCCATAATTATTTTTCCTGTCAAGTGAAATTATTTTAATTTTATTTCCTTTTTGGAATTCCTTAGTCTCGGATAATTAACATTTTCGCTCATTTGAATCAATACGCAATAAAACGCCCTAAAAGCCACCTCTGGCGCATTCTATTTGCAATCGTCATGGAACATATCCTTGCACCTCTTTCTGCATTTGCGCCTTGCAGGAATCGATTTTATCGCGCTCAGATATAATCTACTAAAATCTCTGCGGAAGCTTGTCGGTAATGATGCTCCAAATACTTCAAAAGGGCAGACAAGGCAGACAGGGCATATATTCTCCCCCCATGTATTATGATAAAAGTTTTTTCTATATATTCTTTATTATATGAATAAATTTCTTTCCCGTGTGTATTGGGGTAAGAATATATGCCTTTTATGCCTTTTATGTCCATGGGGCTTTATTAGTCCTTGATTTTAAGCTTGTTACAGGAGTCAATTTTTTCGGCAGACAAGGGCAGACAGGGCAGTAAGGGCAGACAGGGCATATATTGGCTATCGATTTCAAAAAGCATAAAAAAATTTTCACTGCCAGCCAGGGCAGACAGGGCATATAATTGGAAGCGATATAAAATTGTAAAAAAAATTCTTAACACTAAATGAGAATATTATATATCAACCTCGTTTGTTTTTTTGCTGTTTTGCCTTTTGAATAATTTTAAAAAATTTCGCAACCCATGATTGATTTTTCCCTTTGTGACATGTACAATATATTGTGCAACTTAAATAAAAGGAAAACAACATATGAATGCCTTAACTTATTCAACCGCGCGCTCAAACCTAGCCGGTGTGATGGAAAAGGTTTGTGAGGATCACGATCCTGTAATAATCACAAAAAAGGGCAATGTAGCTGTTGTTATGCTGTCACTAGAGGATTATGAGGCCATGGAAGAGACTAACTATCTTATGCGTAGTCCTAAGAACGCCAAACGCCTTTCGGAGAGCATGAAACAGTTGGACAAAAACAATACAGTTGTAAAATCCCTGGAGGAGCTAAAACGTGCTTGCGATTGAATTTTCAGCCAATGCTTGGAGCGATTTTCAATACTGGCAGACGCAGGACCGTAAAACCCTCAAGAGGATATTGAAGCTGATTGAAGAATGCGCGAGAACTCCTTTTGAGGGAACGGGCAAACCTGAACCATTGCGCGAAAACATGTCCGGATACTGGTCGAGGAGGATAGATGCCAAGAACAGGATGGTGTATAAGGTGAAAGATAAGCGGCTCCAGGTTATCCAGTTGAGATATCATTATTAATATGGCTGCTTTTCTCTTGCGCTCCTGCTTGTAATAATATATCATCGCCATCGCATTCTTCGGCGATAATCTGATTGACTCTTCTTGAACCAAGTCCGGCGATGCCCGCAATTTCCTTTGCCTTCAATCCCTGATCAAACAATGATATCACAAGTTTTCTGCGCTGCCGGTGTTCGCTTGGTCCGGGCACGTATACCATCCCTGTGCAAAACTTTTGAATTTCATTAAGCAGGCATTCTGGAAGAGCGTCTCTGGCATTGGTATATTTTTTCATGAAACAAATCCTCGTTTATTGTGTGTTTCTAGTGATTGAAAATCAATTTTTCTTCATCTTCATATTTATCGGAATCGACTATTTTCAGGAAGTAGCGATTGTGTTTGCCTATAACATCCGCTCCTATTTGCAATCCGGCGTAATGCCTGTTCGCGCGACTCGTTAGCATTCTGGAAAAGCCAACTTGATGCCTTCGCTCTGAAAAATCTAGATATTGAAAGAGATTGCGATCCTCTGCGAGTTCCCGAAGCATTTTGCCGGTAGCATACCCCAATCCATAGGCTCTGAACCAATGTATACAGAGGCTTTTTAAGTTCTCGTCATCTCTGTTTCCATTGTTCGTCATAGATGCTGTGATTACCTTTCGCTTGTTAAAAGGATTGGCAAATCCACATGCCTGAAGAATGCCGGATATGACACGGCTCCATTCCGCAAAGCTTGGAATCTCACTTTCCCCGAAGGGAGCTCCCTGTTTGTGCCAGTGGATTATTAATGAGTACAAAGCCGACAATATTTTCTGCCGTTCGTTCTTGATGTATTCATTGAAATTGCTGTGCTTGAATTTTCTTTCTGTGATGATTTCATCATAATATTCCAGGCGGATGTCAAGTATGCGCCGCTCCATGTCTTCCGAGACCGTAAGGCCGTTGGCCGACAAGCCATAGACGGCTATATTAGGATATTTTTTCTGTTCGCTTTTGCCCAATATACGACCAGAAAAATGGGGCAATGACGACGCCTGTTCCAGCGCCTGGCTTGCCAAGTGGCCTTTTAAATTGCTTATAAGAAAAAATCGTTCGCCGGCGGCACAAATTGAAAGAATTACTTTTCGGTACTCATCGTCATCGTTGCACGGCGCGCAGAAAGCGTATTCCTCTCCCGTGTAAATAATTGGCGCAAATCCCAGAAGCAAATCCTTCCCTACGCCCGGGCGGTTGCCAGACGCTAGAAATGTCATTGCTCTGTTTGCTCCGACTATTCCCCTGACCATTGGCGTCAGCAAATAAGCGACAGTGCGCGCAATGTCCAGTTCCGGCTCGACAAAACAGAATTCAGAAAGCGCCTCATTAATAATTTTTACTGCGGTTTCAAGGGGCATCTCAATTATTTTTGGAGCGAGAGTGTCCGTCCAGAATCCAGTATTGCTATCAAAGCCGGGCGGGGTGAACTTGAGCGCGCTTTCATAGAAATATGGCAGACTTATTTCCGTTATGCCGTTAATTTTCGGCAGCAGTTCTTTCGCTGTTTTGGAAGTCAGAGCGTTTTCGGCAGAATATCTTCTAAGGCCACTTTTGACAAATACTCTCTCGTCATTTTCATCGTTCATATAAATGCCCGGATTTACATACTTTTCCACATCAACCACAAAACCAGCGGGTTTGATATTGTCGAATCCGGTGATTTGAAGTTCTTTGCCCGTTCTGAAATCCTTGCGCTTGAGTTCCGATATTTGAACAATGCTTTCGGAATAATTATAAAAAGTGTTCTGTTTTGCAAGCTCCGTAAAAAGATCATATGCAAAATCAGCGTCTGTTCGTCCGGGGATTATTATGCCTTCAACTTTATTATGCGGGTATGGAAGTTCGATCAAAGGTTTGTTTGATACTTGGGGATTTATTTTTTGTACTATTTTAGACTTCTTGTTTTTCCGGGATTCAGCCTTTCGTTTTTTATTGGACAAATTAAGCTGCGCCCGCATCTCGGCCATTGTCAGATATTTCCCAAAACGGCTATGAAGAATGCGTAGCAATCGACTTTGCTCTATAAGCGGCTCCCAGGCAATTTCCTCAAAGATGGCTTCCAGGCGGCGGCTCCTTTCATCATCTGGAAGATCATCCGGCAGATTGTTTATGATGAATTCCATAGGCGTTACGGAATTTTCAATAAGCTCTTCAAAATCCTCTCCGCTATGATTGGCTGTAAAATATTCATTTACATCAATTTTAGCATCGGCCAAGAGTTTTTCAGCTT
>CAZYVR010000313.1:0-7214 GCA_964651145.1 uncultured Victivallales bacterium
CTCCTTGATGTGTCCAAGATCGCCAACGTGTCCCCAATGTGGGCCGTCCTCTTTGGCCTCCCTGTTATGATCTTTCAGCTCTTCGCCTATCAGCTTCAGGAGGGTTTTGCTTTCCGTTTTAATCCTTGCGTATTCGCTTTTTGCTGTCTTTTTCATCTTTTCACCCCTTTTCTATGTTGTTTGCATTTAATGCTTTATGCTTTTCTATGTGTCATTATAAAGCATTAGCTTGAATACATCAAGCATTATAGCGAGCATAAAGCATTAAATAGCAGACATATAAGGTAATTATTGAAATAATGGGTACATACTGCAAGACACCAGCAATTATCCCATACTTTGCGTACTCTAAAACAGAACAAAGAGACGCTCCCCGGGGGGCTGGGGAGCGTCAGGCCGTGGTTGGCCGCGGGCATGTCAGTACCTCTATCAGGCGTTTCTATGCTGTTTTCATCAAACAGGTTAGCAACTGTTGTGAAGTTAAAGGTCATCTTCAACATAGTCAACTCCTTTCCAGATAAATAACCGTTATATCTCTTCTGCATACGCATCATAAAAATTGTGTGGCATTTCGCCATTATTTGAGAAGTCGTAATCATGGTCGATAACCATATCGTTCTCAATTGCCGTTTTTCTGGTATAATAATCCTGCCAAATCGCCTCGTACCAGACGATGATTGCCTGCGCCATTGTCCCGCCCTGATCCGCCTTTTTATCCATTCTGTAAAACCCGGCGTCATCAAGGCGCGAGGAAACATAGACTTTGCATTCCATCCACAATTTGTCGAGCTTGTCCTGTTTCGTGAGCTCAGGTTCCGGGTCAGGTTCTGGCTCTGGTTCAGGCGGTGTGTATGGAACAATAGTCGCGCCAGGGATTGCCGTGGCAAGATGCGCGTTGAGAATAAAATCCTGGGTAAACATTTTTGGCATCAATCCCGGATGCCGTCCCAACCTTTCGCATAAATCCGCATCTGTAATTTCCAATTCTATCCGATAAGCACCTTCTTCATTGATGATGTGTTTTTTCATTCTGTCCCCTTATAGGTCAATTTTATCGATTGTAATTTTGCCTGCGCCACCTGCGCCACTGTATCTGGCTTTGCCGTTGGAATATGAATAAGCTGATACGCCGCCAGCCACTGAAATAGCTCCAGTATTGGAATAGATCCCGGCATATAAAATGATAATTCTCCCGCCACCGGAAGAGCCTCCGCCACAGGCATAATAGCTGGCTGTCGCGTCTCCGCCCTTTATCCCTTTGGCTTCGATAACGCCCGTGATGGTTAGATTTCCGGCCACAATTATTACAAGAACGCCGCCCGTTCCATTTCCGCCAACTTGGCCGCCGTTATATTTAGCGCCTCCCGGATTACCCGCGCCACCACCGCCTCCAAAAGAAGAGCCAAACGGATTGATACAAGAGCCACCCGGACCAGCATTTGTTACAGCATTAGGCGGGGTTGTTCTGGAAACTCCACCGCCACCGCCAGAGCCTCCACTGAAACACGTTGCCGGAGTCCCATAACCTGAATAACATCTATCAGCTGCTGTGCCGCTTCCTCCTCCTCCGCATCCATCTGCCGCAACGCCGCCTGGGAGCCCGTTTGCAATATTGCCGTTTGGCCCATAAACTTGAGCTCCGCCGATTCCGCCATATCTTGGGATAGTATAAATTTTTCCGTTGCTTGAAATTCTGGACTGATTGGATTCGGATGATATCAATGGAGTTCCAAATCCGTTTACATCAGAGGCGGCAAGAGTTTCAGTCGCGCCGGTTTTTAATCTTGCTAATCGCAATCCCGTCGAGGAAACGCCCGCGGAAACGGGATCGGCATACGCGCCTTTTCCGGTCATTGATAAAATTCCGGCGATATTGGCATCTCCATGGCAATACATAAATAAGCCTTTGTTCCGATTCGAAACGGACACTGTATGTCCACTATTAATGGTCAAATCAGCCAAGTTTGCCACATAAGCATTGCCGTCCAAAGTCGTGGGGAAATTATAATTTCCAATGGTATTGAAGGAGCCATCGCTCCCATCTCCCCAGTAGTTGGACGTTGCCATACCGTTTAATAGAAAATTTGGAACGCGTTTTATAATCACGTCACACCTCCCACACTGTCACGACTTGAAGGTTTTCAGCGTCCGCGCTTCCGGCGTTGGTGATATATATTTCCAGGAGATCACCGTTTGCAACGCTTGCATTCGTGATGATTTGAGATGATTTATCGCTTTCGGCATTGGCCGTTGTTGGACACAAAAAAGCGTTAGTCAAATCCGTCCATGACGATCCTGAATACTTCCGCAACTTTATCGTTGGAGCCGTGCCTGAAGCAACTGTTCCTAGACGAACGTAAACGCCTTTGAGTTTTTGTGTTCCAAGTTTCCACGGGAATGAAACGCCCAGAACTTCCTTATACAATTCGGTGTAGGCGTTGTCCAGTTTTTTGGGTACTTCCATGACAACCTGAATGTTGCTTTGCACTCCAAGCGCGGTTTTTAACGCCGACAAAGTGACATCACTCGGCGCAGCTACCGCTCCGGATAGATTGGCCTTGACCGTTCCGGCTGGCATTGGATATAAATATTTGTTTTTCGTTTTTGACATTCTTAATCTCCCCCGCGAAGCGGCATAAAACCCGCTCCGCGGGCAGAGTTAGCTCTGGTTATTTCTGATATTCAAGAACGAGGACATCGCCTTCTTCGATATCGCCGGAAAGTGCCGCGGCCGCTCCATTGTTGTTAAAATGAAGCTCAGTTGAGTTCAAAACATCAAAGTCAGCAGTCGCTCCGGTAGCGCCAACTGTCTGCTTGTTGACCTGCATCGGCCCGCTCATGACTGTCATCCTGACGGCTTGCGCATTGACCGGGGCATTGCCCAACGAGAAATACCCGGCAGTGACTTCACCGGCTGTGACAATGTGCATTTCCTGGGCAATATTTTCTGCGGATACTCCAGCCAAAGCATTATCAATCCCGGCAAGGTGTGTGGAAAGCTCAGAAGCGTTATCGACCTCGGCAGGCGTGGTGTCCGGAGTGTAATTGGAAGGTGAATAATCGATATCCAACTTATCGCCATCAACCTCCGCCGCGCCACCACTTATAAGGTCAGCGACCTTAACAGAAAGTGTGTTTCCTGTTTTCTCCAGGCCGCTACCCGCGCTAATAGAACCCGCCCCACTGAACTGGGTAAACGCGAGGTCATTTGTATCGACAACATCGGAGCCGCCGTCACTGGTGCATACCCAACCTGAATCTGCATAGCTTGTGCCCTCTTCAACAAAACAGAATGCGCCAGCCGCGGAGATTCCGGTATCAAAATCAACAGGACGCTCCCATGCTGTAGCCCTGACAATCCATATGCCATTTTCAGAGGCATCTGTCTGACCTGACAGAAGGACGCGATCTCCATCGACAAGCGAAATCCCGTCAACGGTCTGCGCGCCTGAAAGCGTCAGATTTGAGCCCGATAGGGCTTTTACTGATGGTTTAATGTCAAGTCCCTGGGCGACCGCATCGACATAAGCTTTTCTTGCCAACTCATTATCCGTTGAAGGATCAGCCGACGAAGTCGGTGTAGCAGTAAAATTCCAGTTCCCGGCAACTGTCTCCGCTTGATCGAGCCTTGCAATATTGGCGTTGTCGGCAAGTTTATCGAAAGCTATCGCGCCCGCCAACTGATCATTTGCGACTCCGCCTGTTTTTATGTTCAAGCCGTCCGCTGTGCGTTCCAATGCGCCAGCGCCGTCCACTTTCACTCTCAGATTTGCGCCGTCATTTTCCAGAGACTGCGCGTCCTTGTTAATCCATTTCCCATTCATTTTAGACATACTACTTACCCTTCTATTTGATATGTTATTTTTATTTTGTCACCCTCGGCGAGAACTCCGTCAAGGGCGTGTCCTGACCACGAGACCGTGGTGTCTGTAATTGAAAAATCTATTCCTTCATATTGCTCGATCCCTCCTATTATTTTGAATGTTAATGCATTGATATCTAAAGGCGTGTTTGCCAGAACCACTTGTTTTGCGATAATGTCTGCGGGAGTTAAAACGAACTCTTCATTTACCCATATTTTATCTGGATGGGTATGGTCTATGTCAGCCTTGCCAGAAAGCAGATCATCTATTTGCGCGATTGAATATGTCCCATTTAAAACCGGAGTCGGGACATCAGTGCCCGCCGTGCCCCTTCGGTTTCGAACTGTCATGTCAAACTGAATCAGAAATCCGGGATCAACTTCACCAGACTCAAATCCCGCCAATTCGCCTCCAAGCTTGATGCTGGGAGAATTACTCAACGCGGAAATCAATTCTTCTGTATTGGTCTCAGTCAACGGGATATTTATCTGGGAGAAGGTTTTTTCTTCAATTGTAACTGAAGTGACTGTAATTCCAATCTGCGAGCGTATCTGCATAGGAGTGGAAGTAGTCCAATCATGCGCCAGAACGAAGTCCCAGCCCATATAATCAAGGCTGGATGCTGGAATCGGCTCTCCTTCTGAATCCAGCAAACGCAGGCAAAGATTTGCCCTCATTCCGCGAGTGATAGCAGGGACAGCTTTTCCGGTTTGGTTGTATTCATCAACAACCGTCGCCGCAACATCCCCCGCTCTCAGATATATGACAATTTCCTGCATTTATTTCCCCTTGCAACAATTACGATCCCGCTCGACGGAAGGGTCATATTCTTCCAGAACCAACCAGAATACTTCGCAAATCTTATCCAACATTTCATCGCATGGAATCCTTAAGTTTTCCCGCATTTCCAGCTTAAGAGCTCGGATTTCATCCGCAAGAACCGGCCAGCTTACAACTGTCTGACATTCTGCCTCGGCGATATTGCCAAACGCCAACGGCAGATGGTTCGGTTTGTGATTTACGCCGTCATATCCTTTGAGGTATTCCCGGTAATTTTCGGCGGCTTTGCCCATGTGCTCCATCGCGCAGAGCAGGCATTGCATGGGGTGGGCGTCTGGTTTTATTTCGACAGCTTTTTTATCTTCTCGATAAACTTTTGATATATGCCGCGGAACCTCTATCTTTGATGCGTCAATCTCGATTTTCTCTTTCTTCAGGACTTTAAGCTCAAGCTCTCCAAGAAAGGAAAGTGAACTCAAATTGCGGTCATGAAATGACTGTTTAACTAATTCCTTTAATATTATTTCTGCGTGACGACTTGCGCTGCAGCTAGAGCAATCATCGCTCTCTATCTTTGCTTTAACCTCCGCGTAAACACCTGTCAATTCTGGGTAAACTTTTGTTACGGCTTCTTCGTTCTTGAGCAATGCCGCTGGTGAAACCCCCCCAAACTTTTCAAGATAATTTTTTCTTTGCTCTATGTATTTTTCAGTAGCCTCTTCTGACTTTTCTTCCGGAACAAAAAATAGAGTTCCGTTTTTGACAACAAACGGATCTGTCGCGTCAATCAGCCTCAAAAAATCCTGATGACTTATCCCTTTTTCTATTAATAGGGTCGCCCGGTCATCGTTTGAATTGTAAACACTTTCATCAATTTTGAATAGCGGCTTTTTCATCTTATTTCCTATTTAATTGTTAATCATGTGAACAACACATTTCCACTACATATCTATATTGAGGCGGGTACTGCGGGAATTCTCTGCAAACCCATTTAACAAAATTCCAACCGGGCCAATCATCACACCTCCACGTAAATTGTGATTGAGCGTCGGCGCAGGAAGAACCATCCCAAAAATCCATAGCCATACTTCCAGGGGGGCATCGATCAGAATAGCATTCATAAGGCGGCTCTCCGGGGTCATAATCTTCAGCAATTGCCTGACAATCATCTGGGCATTGCCCCTCAATATCAATCGAATATGTGGCGGATTCATAATCGGCCCCTTCCCACGTTCCCGCCGTGTCAGGCTCTTCAATGGTCTCGCAAGTTCCTCCCGCGGAGCTCTTTTCCCAGCCATTTGCATCGCAACTATATGTAACGCTGATTCTGCAATACTGCGCCGAGCTTGGGCACGCCGCTTCGAGGTCATCCATTAAAGCGTCATTGTTTTCATCAAGATAAGCGAACGCATCTATGGATATTTTATAACCGGATCGCAGCACATGTGTTTTAATTTTATCAGAGCTGCATGGCTTTATGTCATCTTCGCATTTAACAGTTAGCGAGTCTTTCGATTTGCACTCTTCGCACGCCTCGTCAGAGCACTCGCAATAACCGACAATAGACCATGTTTTTTTGGCGCATGATGCTTTTAAAGCATCTCTAATTCCTGGATTTGCAGCTATATAAGCGTGCGCTTCCGCCTGCGTTTTGAACCCGCACGCTATAATTTTGTAACTCTTGGACGCCATGCCCATGGACAAGGAGTTTTTCTTTCTACAATCTCCGGCAAGCTTAGCGGCGGTCGATTCCTGCGTCACCATCAATCTGGAACTGACAAGACAGCCGGAGCAATCATTATCTGAATATGTGCAACTGCCGATAACGCAATAATCAAAATCTGGAATGCAACCGGTGACGCTGACGGGCAGAATATGAATCCACAGCGAATCTTCTCCAATGACATTGTCGTCTGAATCATAAACGGTAATGGGCGCGTTGACCTGCTGTGTGTTGTCGTTTAATGGATAACTCGGATAATCAACAACATCGGCAATGGCATGAGTAAAAGGCTCTAATATTAATTGCTTTTCCCATTCTTTTGACGGAAAAGTTATTTTGACTTTATAGCTTCCGATTAAAGTGTTGCCCTGGGTAAAATTATAGACATCGTATTCGTAAACAAAATCGCTTTGAACGCCTATTCCCCCTCCGTATATTGCCGCCGTTGCGGGGCGATTTGTCATGTCAATTTTTATGATATCGCCATCATCATTTATCTGCTGGCTGTAATCGAGGATGACAAAATATTCGAGTTTTGGCGGTGTAACGTGTATTTTTGCGCCTGTTTTTGCGCCTGTCTCATGTATCGGCTCACCGCTGGTTCGATAAAAATAGTCATCGTATCCGAAATAATAAACGCTGTTTGCTTCCTGCCCTTCAATACATTCGAAAAGCGGCGGCATAACCCAAGTTTTTGTCTCTATATCAAACTCCCAATCTCGCACGGCATTCCAGTCAGGATTGCCTAATGAATTGATTAAAGACGGCCCCGGCTCCCCTACCGTGTCAAAAGGAAAAACAACATAAAATCCTGGGACAAATACTCCGCCGCACGGACACCTGTCATC
>CAZYVR010000314.1:0-7194 GCA_964651145.1 uncultured Victivallales bacterium
TTTTTCAGCTTTGGCAGATTTACTCTCAGGGTTGCCGTTGAAAAGCTGACGCCAGCACAGGCGCGAGGCCAATCCTCCACGGTCTTCAGGCCGACAAGAGCCGGAACAGGCTCCACAATAGAATGTCCAGCCTGCTCGGCCAATCTATAGCCGATGCCGGTCGCGCCCAAATCCCGACAACTTTTCCCGCCCGTGGCAATGATTACCTTGTCCGCCTTAATGATTCCGGCATCAGACATAACTCCGGCAAGTCTGCCGTTTTCAATATGAAGTCCGGTTACTTTTGTCGATAAATTTATTTTGACTTTCAGCCTTTCGCATTCTCTCAACAACGCTTTTAAAATATCTCCGGCATTATTGGACGACGTAAAAACATGAAAGCCATCGCTTGCGTCAGTGTCCACTCTGCTAATGCTGAAAAACTCGCGCAATTTATCAGAGTCCATTTCCGTCAAAGCAGGCAGCATAAAGCGTCCCTGACGGCCAAAATCCTTGATAAACTCCATCACATGCAAAACATTTGTAAGGTTGCATTTTCCGCCGCCAGTGGCCAACAGCTTCAAGCCAGGACGAGCCAAATGCTCGCAAAGAGTCACCGTCGCACCGTTACCGTTGCCAGCGGCGGCTATCGAGGCCATCAAGCCAGCTGGACCGCCCCCTACAACAAGGATATTGATTTTATTATTCTTAGAAGTCATAGCCACACATTGTTCAGATTATTTATTGTTTATTCACTATAATCGAAAAAAGCCTGCAAGCAATTCAGTTACTCTAATGCGTCAGCTCTTTTTCTGGATAAAAAATTAACATCTGCCAAAAAGTTCAACCTTTTGAGCTATCCCATTCACTATTTTTATTGCTTTCACGCGCTTTCTAGTATAGACTTAAAGAAGCCGTTTAATCAATTGTAATGGGACAAAGGGGAGAGTACAAATGAGTAAATTGTTGCATATCGAATCATCACCAAGAAAAAATAAATCAATCTCCAGAGAAGTAGCGCAATCTTTTATTGTCGCATTTCAGGAAGCTGATTCTCAAAACGAAGTAGAAACTCTAGATTTATGGGACTTTGAATTGCCAGAATTTGATGGGGATAGAATTAATGCAAAGTACAAGGCGCTGCACGGGGAGCCCCCGACAAGCGAAGAAGCTAAAGCATGGGATGAAATATCAAAAATAGTCGCCGTGTTCAAGAATTCTGACAGCTATCTGTTTAGCATCCCTATGTGGAATTTTTCTGTGCCATATAAACTGAAGCACTTTATTGATGTTATTACTCAGCCTGGCCTTACATTCAGCTTTTCCCCTGAATCAGGATTTCAGGGGCTTGTCACTGGAAAGTCAGCCACAATTATATACTCGCGCGGCGGCGAATTCAGCAGCCCTGAAAACAGCGCAATGGACTTTCAAAAAACATACATGGAAATGATTCTTGGATTCATTGGATTCCAAGAAATCAAATCCATATTGATAGAACCAACCCTGACAGACCCTGAATCTAAAAAACAAATACTTTCTGCCGCAAAGGAACAAGCAATAGAATTTGCTAAAAAGTTGTAATATTTGTCAAGCGTTATAATGCCAAACAAAAATAGACCCAATTCCCATCAGGCAGATAAGGCTTCAAGAAAACTCAAAGTGGCAAGCAAAATCCAGTTGGGGTGATATGAGCCAGAGCTACTTTGAGCGCCTGCTAAACAAACTAGAGAAAAAAGACGCCCCGGCAATGGGAAGACTCCTTCCCGAAAAACGAAAAGCAAAGCCTGAGCTTATAATTTCAAGCCCAGCAAAAAAACAGCAAAAGCGATAGCCAAAGAGCTGAATTATCCGAAAAACAAAATCAAGCAGGAATTAAAAATTTATGAAGCCGACACAAGCGATCTGCTGGAGGCAATCAACAAAATTGACGATTCATACAACAGCGCGATGATATTCGGGCACAATCCTAAATTCACTTATCTGGCAAATCAAATACCTGACGCATACATTGACAATCTCCCAACCTGCGGAATATAGAGACTTGCAGCCGCAATTTTTTATTTATTCAGCCACTTGACAAAAAATTAAAAGAGGATATAATACGCTATATACAACGTTGCATATACAACGTAACTACGGGAAAAACATGATTACACTTAAAGATATAGCAAACGCAACAGGATGCTCCGTATCTACAGTTTCAGCTGTATTGCGGAATAAAGAGCATTGTTATGCCTCCAAAGAAACAAAAGAGAGAATTCGCGAAACCGCAAAAAAAATGGACTACCGTCCAAATCAGATGTCGCGCGCGCTTCGCGGCTTGTCCTCCAAAACTATCGGAATTATCGGAAATATTTTTTCAGTGCCTGTAAATACCCGCTATGTGTCTTTCTTAAGCCAGGAAATATGGAACGCAGGATATCAAGTGCTGATGGGGGACACTACCGGCAATCCTGAAAAAGAAGAAGAGCTTATCAGAGAATTTGCGGCTCGCGGCGTAGATGGCCTTATCATTCCTTATGGAAAAATGCCAGAGAAAAAACTCCGCCAAACAATTCCAGAGAATACGCCATTTATTCAAAACAAGCAAGGCTCTTATGTTTGCATAGACTTGGAGTTTGGAATGTATCTGGCTGTTAAGCATCTTTTAGAATTAGGGCACAAAAGGATTGTTTTTTACGCAAGCAGTTTTATTACTAATCAAGAAAAACTGGCAGGGTACCATAAAGCAATGGATGAGGCAGGTATGCCGAAAGACGAACGCTTGACCATTGACTTAAAATTCGATGAAGACAATGGCCTGAAGAAGGCTCTGGAGTTGGCTCAAGAAAAATCGCCAACGGCATTTGTCGCGACCAACGATCAGCTCGCCGCAAATCTTATTAGAGTGTTCCATGAAAACTCCCTAAGGATTCCCGAAGACGCTCCGGTTATTGGTTATGACGGGATAGGGATAGGTGAACGCCTTTTCCCAACACTCACAACAGTCCATCAGCCGGTTAATATACTGGCAAAAGAAACAATGAAGGCATTGCTTGATGAAATAGAAAATGGAACAAAAGCCACAAAAGAAATAAAAATCCCCCCGGAATTGATAATACGAAATTCCTCTGGAAACTCAATAGAATAAGGAGAAAGTTTTAATGAAATTTATCGCTCGAAAAGAGCTTGGGAGAATAAGAAATTTTACACTCATCGAATTGCTCGTTGTGATTGCCATCATCAGCATTCTTGCCAGCATGCTTCTGCCTGCGCTGAAAAGTGCAAGGGACAAGGCTCAGGCAATCCATTGCCTCAACAATGAAAAACAAATAGGCTTGGCAATTGCTGGCTATGCTGACGACTACAATGGCTATATGATTCCAGTCAGCATATCAGGAACTGGAGGAACCTTGGGGTATTTTTGGCACAGAATACTGCAAACTCAAGGGTACATAGGCAAGCCATGCGAGTACACTGAAGTTATTCAGGACAAGTCCGGCTCTTTTATATGCCCCTCAGACAAAGATCCATATAAATTCGACAATCAATTCGGAGTCACAGATTACGTTAGCTACGGCTTAAACTGCGCTGTTGCCGGAACACCAGGAAGTTACGGGGAAGCCTGGATGACTTTTACTCAAATTGGTAGATCGGCAAAAAAACTTAATGGAGCAGTAATTCTAGGAGACTGCATATTCTATCTTATCAGAGCGCATGCAGCGAAAGACGCCCCTCCGTTTGATCTGACAAATCCTCAATACAGAACTCCGCCCCGGCATACAAAAGCCGCAAATTTTTTGTATGCCGACTTGCATGCCAAAACAATAAAAGCCCCCTTCGGCAATCCAGACGCAACAAGTGATTTCCTTAGAATAGACACAGCAAATGACACAAGATATTAATCATTAATCCAAAAAGAAGGAATTCTTATGAGAAGTAAAATCGGAACAATCTTAACTGCATGCGCGTTGTCACTGGGAATCTCCTCCTGCGCATTATCCAACACAGACAAGGATACAGACAAATGGACAAACATTTCTCCAGGCGGCGGCGGATGGTATAGATGCGTGAAATATTCGCCTCACACGAATCTTTTGCTTATAGGCGGCGATGTCAGCGGAGTATGCGGAACTCGCGACGGCGGCAACAACTGGACGGTCAATAATACAGGACTCACAAACCTATATATTCAAGCCATATACTTTCACCCTTCCGACAAAAATATAGTGTATCTTGGCACACGCGGCGGAGTGATGAAATCTTTGGATGGCGCCAAAACGTGGAAGTTAATGAAAAACGGCGTAGTCAATTTGGGAAAAAGATATAAAGGGCGCAATACCCGCAACGCTCCAGTTTATGCCATGGCAATAGACAAAACAAATCCTGAAATTGTTTATGCCGGGTTGGGATACGAAAGGCATTTTGGGAAAGCGCACGCCAATTTCAAAACTCCCATAGGCTTCATATACAAAAGCGTAAATGGCGGAAAAGAATGGCGGAAAATCATTATTGACAAAAACATTTTGAATGAGTCAATTATGAAACTCGCAATAGCGCCCGACAATCACAATAAAATCTACGCGCTCTCGGAAAGCTCCATGTTTGTTTCAGAAGATCAGGGCGAGCATTGGAAGAAAGCCTGCGAGTTGCCGTTCAAAGGCAGATATTTTACACATATGACGATAAAAAAAGACAAGCCTTCTGTTATGTTTGTCACTTACGCGACACTTCCTGTTGGAAACAAAAAATTTGAGACAGGCGTTATAAAAACATCCGACGCAGGAAAGACCTGGAAAAAGTCCCTCACCCTGACAACAAAAACTCAACGGCATGGAATTTCACACATAAAACTTCACCCCAAAAATGACAGCGCTTTTCTTGTGTCTGCGCACGCAATGCGTCCGGGAGTGTATAGAACAACAGACAACGGAACAAACTGGAAGCCTATAACAAGCTCTAAAACCCCTCCTGTCTCATGGGTAGGCGGCTATGACACCAACGCGGCGGACGTGGCGATAAACCCGCGAAACCTGAATGAAATGTGCTTTATAAACGACATGGAAATATTCCAGACAAAGGACAACGCCGTAAACTGGAAAAGCATTTTCTGCGAAAGAGTAGAAAAAGAAACGGCCACTCATCCGGCGACTTGGAAAGCCACTGACAGACCGGAAATACTTGTCGCATCCTCAATGGCAATAGACCCGCGCGACTCCAGAGTTTTTTATTTTGGATACTGGGATGTTCTTCTGTGGAAAACAATAGACGGGGGCCAAACATGCTTCGAAGCAAGAGACACGCCTACATTTTTAGCAGGCAAAAAAAATCATAGATATGGTTGCATCCGCGACATTGTAATTGATCCACAATCCCCAAACACTGTTTATATCTCCAAAGGAAGAAACAGAAATTTGTTGTCTATTTATAAAACGGAAAACGGCGGAAAAAACTTCAAAAAGGTGACTGGCGGAAAAAGCGGCATGACAGACAAGGGAGCGGTTACGCATATTGTGATAAATCCCAAAGACACAAAAACGCTATACGCCAACGTGGATATGTATTCTGCTGTCAAAGAAAAAATAGAGGACGCAAAAGCCAAAGATGCCGGAGTCTATAAATCAACAGACGGCGGAAATACATGGAAACAAATATGCAAAGGTTTGCCCAAAGGCAATCGGCGCATGCATGGCTTGGTCATTGATCCGGTAAATCCTGACATTCTTTACACATGCACACGCCTGGGGCCCAAGACACATCTTGCCGGATACATTGCAAAATCTACGAACGGCGGAAATACATGGAAGGTGATAATGGATAATGTCGATGCCAGATGCCTCGCAATCGATCCTTTTGACCACAACATTGTATATGCCGGAACTCGCGACTATTCAAAATTCAATGTAAACAAAATATTCTGGCGCAGCGAAAACGGCGGGGAAACATGGAAACATATCCCAGGGGACGCATTCAATGTCGGACCGACAGCGCATCCGGGACGCTTATACTTCCTAAGCTCAATCGCTACAGATCCCAAGACTCCTGGCAGAGTCTATGCTGGATTCAGATGTGAATATTACGACCTAGCCAATCATGGCGGAATTTTCGTAAGCGACGACCGAGGCGAGACATGGCGGGCATTTTCCAGCAATGGCCTGGGCTGCTTCAATATATCCAGACTTCTTGTCGATCCGCACAATCCCAAAAGGATATACGCAATGACAAGCGGAACTGGCCTATGGCGCTACGGCCCCGCTCCGGAAGAAAAATCCGACAACATTTTGGACTTTTTTAGCATTAGAAAAAAATAGACACAAACACAACAAGCCTTAAAGAAACATCCCCTCGGATACCTCGCCCAAGCGCGTATCCGAGGGGATTAAGCTCCCCCCAAACTCTTCTCCCAAAAAGCAAAAAAGCATTGACATTAATCCTTGAATGATGTATACTTTAACAATATAGATATATCGTTATAGCAAAAAAAGGCAAAAAACAATGAAAATAGAAGGTCTATTGATAGACATTGACGACACTATCATCAGGGAAAAAACAAACGGCGGAGACGGTATGTCAAACACAGGCAGCCTATTTGACGTTCTTAGGGAAGCTGGCACAAAGCTTGGCAAGCTGTCGCAGAAGGAAGCCGCAAAGATAATAGCCGATGTAAAAGAAAATGTTGAATGGTGGAGCTGGGACGATTTTATAAAGGCATTGGGATTGGATGAAGACGAATTCTGGGAATATGCTTATGAATATGAATCAAAATATATTGAGCCGACCGGCGAAGATATCATTCCAGCTCTGAGAAGGCTGCGAAAAAGTGGATTGTCTCTTTTTATAACAAGCAACAATCCAAATTCAGGAATACGCCACAAGCTTCGCCTGGGTGGAATCGATTATGCCGAAGCCGAACAGCTTTTTGCCAAATATCTGGGAGCAACCGAGATGCGCAATATGAAATGGGATAAAGATTATTGGCTTAAAGTCCCCAAAGAAACGGGGCTCCCAGCCATAAATATGGCAACGATTGGAGACACGCTCCGCGATGACCATGAGACGCCGCAAAGCGCAGGAATGGGACATTCTTTTATAATTAACCGCAAAAAAGACAATTCTTCAGAAAACACAAGCCGCCTAACTTATGTGACCAATTTCACTCAGATAGCGGATTGCCTATCCTAAGAAGTTCTGGTTCTTCTGCGCTTTGTTCCGCAGTGAGGCTGACACAAGAAATAA
>CAZYVR010000315.1:0-7098 GCA_964651145.1 uncultured Victivallales bacterium
CTTGACACCCCTCACCTGACAAACGTCGGGATTGTGGCGGCGTATGTCATGCAGAAGCCGTCTTACGGCAGTTTTATTCCGATACTCGTTGCAGGATACGACCTCGAGGAGTCCGCCTTAGTGGAAATGCGCTCAGGAAAAGGACGCGCAATCCTTTGCCAAGTGGATGTAACAGGACGCTACGGACTTGACCCAGCTGCGACGCTTCTGACCAACAATATGCTCAAGTATCTTGCGGAAACAAAAACGGAAAGCAAACTGGCGTCAGTTGATTATCTAGGCGGGTCAAAAGGAAAAGAGTTTCTCGAGCGCATAGGCGTGACGGGAGCAACTCCAGCCTCCGGCAGAATACTGGCAATTGGCGACAAGGCCAAGCCTGAAAAAGAGTTGTTGGAAAAATATGAGACAGTAATTATTCTTCCTGTGTCCGATTATCTTCCCGAAGGCGTTGCTGTAAAGCCGACAAAGATTCAGGCTCTTGACAATCCTCACTTCTGGAACACTGGTTATTATCAGTTTAGAATGCTTAAATCCAAACTTCCGGCTCCAGACAGATTGGGCAACGATTTGCCCAAAATCTTCCGGGGGCTGGTTGACAACGATGTCTACTTTTTTGAATCCCCAACCCTCAAATCATATTCGGTCAATGCAAACGCCAAAGATTTTGCCATCGACTGGCACAGTAAATACTCCACGCTGGCGACAGGAAAAAGCGGCAAAACAAAATACGTTCTTTGCTCCGTAAATCCTTATGCCTTGCAGCATGGAGAATGCAAGCGCAAAGCCTGGCGCATATGGTCGCTGGCATTTGCCAATCTTGACGTGGCCTGCAAATTCGAGTTAAACTGGAAAGTCCCGGCATTTGACATATCAGAAGGCGACTGGACATTCCTGACCGACCCTGACGGCAAAGGCGAAAAAACAGGATTTCAGAATGGCGATTTTGGAGGCAAAAAACCAAGAAAAATAGAAGTGGGCAAAATATGGGAAGAGGCCGGAGTCAACGACGTCAACCCAAACCTTCAATCAGCTCCCGACTCGGCATACGATGGCTTCGGCTGGTATTTTAGAAAAATAAAACTTCCCGAAACAGCAAGTAATCAGAGCCTCTATTTTGAAATAAACGGAGTGAGGGACATCCCCACATACTCGCGAACCGTGCAACAAACTACGCTTTGGGTAAACGGCAAAAAAATGCCGGAGCCGATAGCCGTTTACAACGCGCATAAAGGCGGCCGCGGCGGACGTTTATGGAAGCTTCCAAAAAACGCGGTGAAGCCAGGCCAGGAAAACTTTGTGGCTGTTCAAATATTCAATAGCAAAGGCGCTGGCGGAATTCACAGAAAACCCGTCCGCTTCGAAAATCCGGGACAGAATGAAGGAATGCTGTTTCCATATCAGTTCATAGAATCCAAATATAATCCATACTTTTTCTGGTGCTGGTAAAAGAAATTTAAAAAGCATTTTTTACGCTTTACAAAAATAAGACAACAACATAAAATCATATCAGGATGAGAGAAGCATATTCTCTCGTCCTTTTTTAATTTACCATTCGCTAATCGACGATCTGTCCAAAGAGGGTCATGGATGTGCATCTTTTAATGGCAACATTCACAAGATCGCCTTTTTCAAGGCTTGAGACAGGGGCGAATATAACCATTTTGTTGTTGCTGGCGCGCCCGCTCCATTTTTCGGCATTGCGCTTGCTGGGGCCTTCCGTCAAAACTTCATACGAATGCCCAACCATCTCTGAGTTATGCTTGGCGCAGCGCTTCGCCAGGTCGCCAAGAAGAAGTTGATTCCTTTTCTCCTTGGTTTTTTGCGGTACCTGATCAGGCATGTCTGCCGCTTTTGTGCCTTTTCTGGGGGAATATTTAAAAATGTACGCATTGTCAAATCCAACGTCATTCATTATCTTCCGGGTCGCGTTGAAATCTTCTTCGGTCTCGCCGGGGAAAGCCACAATGACATCGGTTGAAAAAGTGATTTTCGGAACTTTGTTTTTCAACTTGTTGACTATCTCCATGTATTGCGCTGACGTGTAGTTGCGATTCATCAGCTTCAAAATTCTGTCAGACCCGGACTGCAACGGCAAATGAACGCTTTTGCAAACCTTGGAAAGAGACGCAATGGCATCTATAAGAGTGTCATTAAAATAAGCCGGATGCGGCGATGTGAATCTTATTCTGGCCAGGCCGTCGATCTTGTTCAACTCCGTCAGCAGCTCGGCAAATGGCGAATAATTGGAATCAGGAGAAACAGCCTTTCCATCCAATCCATATGCGGCGACGTTTTGTCCGAGGAGGCATATTTCTTTTATGCCATTGGCCACAAGCTCTCTGGCTTCTTGCATTATATCCGGAATTGTCCGGCTCTTTTCCCTTCCCCTTACGTAGGGCACAATGCAGTAAGTGCAGAAACGGTTGCATCCGCGCATTATTGCGATAAAAGCGGAAACTTTTTCTTTTGAAACTTTGTAGTGAGCTCCAAGGCCGGTCAGCACAGAGACATCATCTTCAATCTGCAGTTCCCTATGTCTTTTTTTGACCTCGGCATTCACAATTTCCGGCAACATATGAAGCTTGCCGGTTCCGATGACAAAATCCAGATGCGGCAATTTGTCCAGCAATTCCTGGCCGCGGTTTTGAGCCATACACCCCATCACGCCGATAAATATATCTGGTTTGATCCGCTTTAGTCGCTGAAGTATTCCTATTTTTCCTATGGCTTTGTTTTCCGCCTGTTCTCTCACGCTGCAAGTATTGAATATGAGAATATCAGCGTCATCTTCGCGCTCCGTCATTTCGTAGCCTTGTTCAGTCAGCATTGCCGCTGCGGCTTCGGAGTCGCGCTCGTTCATTTGGCATCCGTAGGTCTTTATGTAAACTTTCATTGTCCAGATTGCTTTCTTCACTGTGTTTAAGAAGCATTTTCAATTAAATGCGCATTATTTGTTTTTTGGCTCAAAGCATGGGCATGGCTTTCCGGTCAGTCTGAGCACTGTCACACTTGGCAACTCTTTGCCTTTAAATCCAAAAACAGCGCAAGCGCGCGGCGACTTGACATTCCAGGTAATCTTGAAATGCTTGCACTTTAAACAATTAAATTTGTCGTCGCGCTTTGGCTTTTCGTCTGGCAACTCGCCATATTCAGTCATTTTCCTGCCTTTTTATCCATGACAAAAAGATTATTTCTATGCACTATCACCTCGTCCGGGGCCATATCGTTCAGAATTCCGGCAATTTCCGAGCTCTGAAGCCCCGCTATTTTAAGGCAATCTTCACTTGAATAGTTTGTCAGGCCTCTTGCAATCAGGCGCCGCTTTGAATCGCAAATGTCAACGGTGTCGCCGCGCTTAAAAGAGCCCTCCATAGAGATCAAGCCGGAAGGCAGCAGGCTTTTTCCGTTTTTTGAAAGAGCTTTCACTGCTCCGTCATCGATTTTAAGCTTGCCGGATGTTTTCGAAAAAATGCCTATCCATCTTTTTCTGGACTGAGCCTTTTTCTCCTTAGGCAGAAACACAGTGCCAACATCTTCGCCATCAAGAATCCGGTCGATTATATCCGGCTCCCGCCCATCGGCTATCCAAAGATTCTCGCCAGCCGCAGTGACTATTTCAGCCGCTTTTATTTTTGATATCATACCGCCAATTGAAAAAGCGTTGCCGTCTGTGCCGGAAGACCACGCGCGCAACTCATCGGTTATGCTTCCGACCACAGATATCCTGTCGCCAAGCTTTTCGCCCTTCATTTCGTGAAAGCCGTCCACGGTTGTCAAAATTATTGTCAATTCTGAACGGGTCATTGCCGCGATCAATCCGGCAAGGACATCATTGTCGCCAAATTTCAACTCATCAACCGACACCGAATCATTTTCGTTGAGAATAGGCAACACGCCCTGCGCCCAGAGCGAATTAACGCAGTTCAGCACGTTCAAATGCCGCTCGCGGCTCTGCAAGTCACTTGCGGTTAGAAGCAATTGTCCAGCATGAAAACCATGCTTCCTGCACTCAGCTTCGTACACGGCCATGAGTTTGTTTTGACCCACCGCAGCAAGCGCTTGTATGCTTGAAAGTTTTGACGGGCGCTTTTTGAGCTTCATCGTCTTCATTCCGATGCCGACCGCGCCTGAAGAAACCAGCAAAACATCATAGCCGCGTTCCCGCAATCTGACAATCTGCTTGATCAGAACAGGTATTCTTGATTTATCTGTCAGCAGGCGCGTGCCAACCTTGACGACCACGCGTTTGCTGTCCTTAATTATTTTTTTCCTTGCATTTTCGCTTTTTGAAGCCATTCTTTTCTCCAAAGCTTAACTTTAAATAAAATACTGCAAAATTATGAAACTTGAAACTGAAAATATAAATTATCGATTAATTGCCGAGTTTATTATCCTATTTATCCTCTTGCCGCTCATATACGCATCAGGCTTGCTGGAAATGTCCATGCTTTCGCTTCTTATGCTTGCGGCGTTTTATTGCTTTATAGTCCTAATGTTTGATCCGGCGTCTCCGAAAGAACAGTTGTGGAGCCGAAAGCCGAATCTGAAAGTATTGAAAAAAATGGCAATTATGTTTGCCGTTCTCGCTCCAGCCCTGCTGTTGAGCGTATACCTTTTTGCGCCCGAGAAATTGTTTTCAATGCTTAGTGAAAAGCCTCGCGTGCTGCTATTGATCGTCATACTTTACCCGTTTATTTCAGTTTACCCTCAGGAACTTGTCTACAGATGCTTTTTCTTTTATCGCTACAAAAGCTTTTTCAAGAATGAAAAAACAGCTATTTTGACCAACGCCGTTTTGTTTGCTTATATGCATATTGTCTTCAATAACTGGGTGGCGGTGGCCCTCTCTCTTGCCGGAGGATTCATATTTGCGCACACATACAAAAAGACAAAATCCCTCTTCTGGGTCTCCGTCGAACACTGTTTATATGGCCTGCTCGTTTTTGTTGCGGGACTCGGCGGCTATTTCCTCGGAGGAACAACTATCGTTGGAAGTCTCCTGAGCAAATAGCCGCATCATTAAAGATCCGGGGGCTTGCTTATTGCTTTTCGCCGCCTTCTTTTTCCTTGTCCCCGTCTTTCTTTTCCTTCGGCATGACAACATTAATGTGGAGCTCTCGCAACTGCTTCAAGCCCACTTCGGCCGGCGCGTTCATCATAAGATCCTGCGCCTGCTGATTAAACGGGAAGGCAATCACTTCACGGATATTGGGCTCGTCAGCAAGAAGCATGACAATTCTGTCCACTCCTGGAGCAATGCCGCCGTGAGGAGGCGCGCCGAGCTTGAACGCGCGAATCATGCCGCCAAACTTGTCGTCGACCACCTGAGGGTCGTAACCGGCCATTTCAAAAGCCTTGTACATAATGTCTGGACGATGGTTTCTTATGGCTCCGCTGGAAAGCTCCACGCCGTTGCACACAATGTCATACTGATAAGCCAGAATTTCCAGCGGATTTTTGTTAAGCAGATCATCCATCCCGCCCTGAGGCATGGAGAACGGATTGTGGCTAAAAATAACCTTGCCCGTTTCTTCGTCAAGCTCAAACATTGGGAAGTCTACAATCCAGCAGAACTTGAAAACATTTTTTTCGATAAGTTCAAGACGCTCACCCAGCTCGGTTCTTACGCGTCCGCCGATTTCTATAACCTTCTTTTCCTTGTCTGCAAGGAAGAACATGACATCGCCATCGTTTATTTCGCCTATTTCCTTAAGCTTGTCCATTTCCTCGCGTGACATAAATTTAACAATAGGACTCTTTTCCTCGCCGCCGGTCCAAATAATGTAAGCCATCCCCTTGGCGCCAACAGACTGAGCAAAGCCTATCATGTCATCATAAAACTTCCTCGGTTTTCCGGCCATCCCAGGAACCTTTATTGCGCGGACTGTCCCGCCTTTTTTGACTACTCCGGCAAAAGCGTTGAACCCGGAATCTCTGAATATATCAGTGACATCAATCATTTCCAGAGGATTGCGAAGGTCAGGCTTGTCTGAGCCGAATCTGCGCATAGCCTCCGCGTAAGGCAGACGGACAAAGGGCGTTTCGTCGATTTTTCGCCCGTCGCTGAACTTGTTGAACAACTCACTAAAGAGCTCTTCGATCACCGCAAAAACGTCATCCTGAGTCACAAAACTCATTTCCAGGTCAAGCTGATAAAATTCGCCGGGCGACCTGTCAGCGCGCGCGTCTTCATCACGGAAACACGGGGCTATCTGGAAATATTTGTCAAATCCTGAGACCATAAGTAGCTGCTTGAACTGCTGCGGAGCTTGCGGCAAGGCATAAAATTTGCCGGGATGCAGACGACTTGGTACAAGATAATCCCTCGCGCCTTCCGGAGAACTGCTTGTAAGAATTGGAGTCTGGAACTCATGGAAGTCCATGCTCATAAGTTTCCGCCTGATTTCAGAGATAACTTCCGAGCGCAGTATAATGTTTTTATGAAGCTTTTCACGGCGCAAATCAAGAAAACGATATTTCAAACGCATAGCCTCGGGAACCTGCTCCTCTTTTGCCACCTGAAAAGGCAAAACATCAGCTTCTCCTAGAATTTCCATAGCTTCAGCGCTGACTTCTATTTCGCCAGTGCGCAGCTTAGGATTCACCGTCTCAGGAATTCTGGGTACCACTTTGCCAATAAAGCATGCGACTGTTTCCACTCGCCAGCGTTCTAGCTCCTGATAAAAATCACATTTAGGATCAATGACTATCTGCGTAAGACCGAAGTGATCTCTCAAATCAATAAAAATAACTCCGCCATGATCCCGCACACTGTGTATCCAGCCAGACAATTTGACAGTTTTGCCTATGTCTTCTTTTCTAAGTTCGCAACAATTGTGTGTTCTATACTTGTGCATTTTTTCTTCCAATGTTGTCTATATGTTTATTATTAAACGTTTTTTAAATAAAACTAAAAACATTAATCTAGCGCTGACTGACTATTTTTCTCCTAGTCTTGAAAATAAAATTAAAGATTTTCCTTTGACAGCCCTTGATTATTTCTCAAGATGCGTTATTTTCATGCTTCTTCCATTAGGAAACGGGCGATTAGCTCAGTTGGCTAGAGCGCTTGGTTTACACCCAAGTTGTCGGGGGTTC
>CAZYVR010000316.1:0-7089 GCA_964651145.1 uncultured Victivallales bacterium
CCGCGCGTCCTTGCGCCCTGATGTTCTGACTCAAGAACTCGGTACTCTCAAGTATATATATAATGAAATTGTTTCGTAAAATAGAATTTCGCTTATATTCAGAATTTAAACATCCTTCAAGATTTTTCTTTTTATTTACACTAGTTGAATTAATGCTTTGCATAGCAATAATCGTCATATTAATGACTATTTCCCTCAAAGTTATTCACGATCTTGAAACAAAAGCAAGAAATCTAAGGGCAATTGTGGAAATCAAACAAATCCAGACAGCAATTGACATATATTTTGAGGATTATCGTGAGTTGCCGGCATCTTTAGCGGATCTTAACTCCGGCTCTGTTGAAGATCCGTGGGGAACTCCTTATAACTATAGCAATTTTACTCTGGTAAAAAAGGGGCAATGGAGGAAAGACCGATCTCTTCATCCTCTAAATACCACATATGACCTATGGAGCAATGGCAAAGACAGGAAGAGCGTCACTCCTTTGACTGCGGCTATTAGCCATGACGATATAATACGCGGGAATGATGGGGACTATGTAGGCTTGGCTTTAGGCTATTAAATCAGGGCATTTTTGATGAAAAAAACAGAAAACACATATTTTTTCAGAAGCAAAGTGGCGTTAAGGATATTTTCGCTTTTTGTCTTATGTTCATTGCTTCCATTAATTATTTTATCGGGCCTTTCATACGTCTTTGTCAACGGGCAACTTTATGACCAAAGTGAAAAGCTTCTTCGAATGACTGCCAAGTCTAAAGGCTTTGAAGTATACGGGCATCTTTTATTGCTTGAAAAAGAACTTAAAAGCATATCCCACGACCTTTACAGCCATACAAAAACACATAAACAGCCAATTCAATGCTTCTTTCTGGAAAAGGATGCAATAGAGCGCTTCGATGGAATAGCAGTTAAAAAATCCAACGGCGAGACAAGCAACCTGTTTAAGGCTCTAAGCCACATGCCGAAGCTTTCAGAAAAAGAAATGATTCATTTAAAAAATGGACAAACATTGCTTAAAATCACAGAAGTTGCTAATGTCTATGGACATGACGTATTTATGATTATTGAATGCGTCAAAGGCAATCTGCTTATTGCTCAAATTAATATAAGATACCTCTGGGGCACAGGAACCTATAATACTCTTCCCAGGGACTTGGAGCTGTTAATATTCGACAGGAGCGACAAATCTGTCTTGTTTTCTTCTTTTCATAAGAAAATAGTGAAAGAGTCTTTAAATAATTTTCTAAAAAACTCTGAACTTAAAACCTTATATTTTGATATTGACAGCGAAGAGTATATGGCAAAATATTGGCAACTCTTTATTAAAAGCCGTTTTTGCGCCGATAATTTGCTTATAATGATAGCTCAATCAAAATCGCATATATTAAAACCAGCCTATGACTTCAGCGAAAATTTTATTCTTTTAATACTTTTGGCGTTTATAACTATCCTTTTTCTCAGTCTTATTTTAATAAGAAAGACTCTTGTTCCAATTAGAATATTGCGAGCCGCCACTGAAAAAATAGCCAAAGGCGGAATTGGGTTTGAAGTGGAACTTAAGACGAATGACGAATTTGAAGACCTCGCCAATTCTTTTAATGAAATGAGCAAAAAACTGGAAAGCGTCACGGATAAACTAGCAGAAGAAAAGAGGCAGGAGCTGAAGAGAATAATAAATTTAAGCCACACTGTCGCAATTCTCTGGAGAAATGAAGAAAAATGGCCTGTTGAATATGTCTCTGACAATATTTCAGTGTTTGGGTATTCCGCCGAAGACTTATTGTCCGGCAAAATATCGATTGAAGGGATCGTTTATTCAAATGACCTGAAAAAGCTTAAGTCCAAAATAGACTTGGAGTTAAAAAATCCTTCGGCAACAAGCCTGCAGGGAGAATTCAGGATTTGCACAAAAAGCAGAAAAATTGTATGGGTTGAGAATAAATTGCTGTTCAGAAAAGACGCGACTGGAAAAGTCACTCATTTTGAAGGTCTCATCATTGACATAACCGAACGCCGGAAAGCTGAGCTGGAATTGCGAAAGAGGAAAGATTTCATTGAAGCCCTGACGGATTATCTGCCAATAGGTTTTTCTGTTCTGGCTTATGACTATTCTCAGGACATAAGAAATTCAAAAATAATATACATGAATAAAATGTATTCGGACATATATGGTTGGCCTGTAAAACTCAGAGACAATATGTCTTCGCTTTTTGAGAATATATTTCCAGATGAAAGCGCAAGAGAAGATGCGTTGGCTAAAATAGGATCTTCGTGTAAAACAGGATCTCAAATGAGTTGGGAAAATCTTCAAATAACAAAAAAAACAGGATCAAAAGCCTACGTCTCCATTGCGAATATTCCGCTTCAAAAAAATAATCTTATGATTTCAACTGTTATGGATGTCACGGAAAGAAAACTTGCTGAAGACGCTTTTAATGCTGTAATAGCTGGAGCAACCACGCATGTGACTCAGAAGCTTTTTGATTCAATGACCGCCGGTCTGTGCAACTGGCTCGAATCTGACTGCGGCATTATAGTAAAAAAATCCGAAAGCTCTTCTGAAATTTTGTCGCTTTACATAGATGGCAGGCACATTGAAAACCCCCAATTTGACCAATCTATTTTACTTTGGGAGAACATGAATAAAGGCGCCTATTTCGCGGTCCAAATGGATCGCGCGCAAATTCAAAAAGGCGCCTTGTTTGCAGAGGGAGTAATGTCTGGCATGGGAATGGAATCTTGTCTTGCTGTGCCGATAAAAAATAAAGATAAAAATGTCATCGGCATTTTTATGGCATTGTCCCGAAATAAGTTAACAGCTCCTTCAATGACCAAAGACGGCATGGAGATGCTCTCAAACAGAATCAGCGCTGAAATAGAAAGGATTGAATCAGAAAAAGCTCTTGTGAAAGCAAAAGAAGAAGCAGTCAAAGCAAATAGCGCAAAAAGCGATTTTCTGGCGAACATGAGCCATGAGATAAGAACTCCAATGAATGCTGTGTCCGGGATGCTGGAGTTGATGCAGGACACAGAACTTTCAGTTGAGCAAAAAGAATTATTGCAAATAATGAAAGATTCAAGCGATTCACTGCTTTCAATAATAAACGCCATACTTGATCTTTCAAAAATGGAAGCTGGCAAAATAGACTTTAACGCTTCATCGTTTTCCCTTACATATTGCATTTCGGCGACTTTGAGGACCTTTGTCCAAAAAACAAAAGAAAAAAATATAGAACTTAAAAGTTCTATTTCTCCAAGTATTCCGCTTTATGTAAAAGGGGACTCCGGGAAACTGCGTCAAATACTCATGAATCTGCTTGGAAATGCTGTAAAATTTACTCATGAAGGGGAGATAAATGTTGAAGCAAGCCTTAAAAATCTTAACGAAAATGAAGTTCGCATTTTGTTTTGCGTGAGTGACACAGGCATTGGGATTCCAGAAGAAAAACAGGATGCCATTTTTGAGGCATTTTCTCAAGTTCGCACTCCTGCTCGAAATTACGGAGGAACTGGCCTTGGCCTTTCAATTTCCTCAAAACTGTTGGAGTTCATGGGCGGAACAATATGGGTGGAAAGCGCTTCCGGGAAAGGCAGCTCATTTTATTTTGAAATCCCGTTTGAGCCTGCATCGAAAGAAGATGAAGAAATTAACGCGTCATTTTCCAATCCTCCTCAAAAAAGCATTCGCTTGCAGCCACTTAAAATACTCGTGGCGGAAGACAATCTGACAAATCAAACATTAATGAGGAAAATCATAACAAAGGCCGGACACAATATGGTTTTGGCCGAGAATGGGAAAGCAGTTCTTGAGAAACTTGACCAGGAAGACTTCGACATAATCCTGATGGATGTCCAGATGCCGGAGATGAATGGCTTTGAAACATCAAAAGAAGTCAGGAAAAAAGAAAAGAAGACAGGGGCGCATATTCCCATAATAGCCCTTACCGCATATGCCCTCAATGGCGATGCCCAAAAATGCATTGATGCTGGCATGGATGATTATTTGGCAAAACCCATCGGCAAGAAGCAGCTTTTCAACACCATTGCAAAATGGATGTCCTGAGCAAGGAAGTAATAATGGACGCGGCAGGCAGCGCAAATTGGATTTAATATCATTTTCAGGGATTTAATTTTAAATCTTGAGGATCTCTGATTTTAGCTCTGCGACCTTTTATGTTCCTTTGTACTTCAGAATTAGAATGGTTATATCGTCGGACTGTTCAGCTTCGCCGGCGAATTCTCTGGTGGCGTCAAGTATTAATTGTGTTGATTCTTTGACGTTCTTCTTTCCTTGGATGTTCTCCAGTAAACGGACTAGCCTTTCTTCTCCAAATTCTTCGTTGTTGATATTCATCGCTTCCGTCACGCCGTCAGTATAAAGAACAATGTAATCTCCTGGGAGAAGGATTGTTTTGTCAAAAGCATATGGGTCCATGTCTAAAACCCCCATGGGCAATCCATGTCTGTTCTCAAGTTTTTTTATTTGGCCCTCCTGATTGATGATAAACGGAGGATTGTGGCCGGCGTTGCAATATTCCATTTCGCCAGTTTTAATATTGAGGATGCATTGAAAGTATGTTACAAACATTGAAGTGTCGTTGTCTCTGCACAGATCTTTGTTGATGCCGCTTACAATTTCACCAGCGTTGAGGTCTTTGTCCGTTTTTGCTCTTGATAAAGTCTGTGTTACAGCCATGAACAGAGAGGCTGGCACTCCTTTGCCTGATACATCGCCGATGGCGAAATACAGGTAATCTTCATCTATAAAGAAGAAATCGTAAAGGTCGCCTCCTACAGCTTTCGCGGATTCGAGAATGGCGTAAATGTCGAATTCATCACGGTCGGGGAAGGCGGGGAATAGTTTTGGGATGATGCTCAGTTGTATTTCACGCGCAATATTGATTTCACTTTCTATTCTTTCTTTAGCGGCGGTCGTTTCTTTTAGATTGGCTATATATTGTGCCAGGGCTTCCTGCATTGAGGCGAAGGATTTGTTCAGTTGGCCTATTTCGTCTTCGGAATTCATTACAGGCAGCTGCGCATTAAAGATCCCTGAGCCAATAGCCTTTGTGGCTAAGGCAAGTTTGCGGAGCGGTTTCGTTATTTTGTGAGAGATATACACAATGACGCTAAACAACAATGCCAGTCCTAATGCGGATATTAAAATTGTGTTTCTTGTGAGCTCGGCAAGTGGAGAGAAAAGTTCGGTTTCGGGGAAGATTACCCCAAGCGACCAGCCGGTTGTTTTCAAAGGCGTGTAATAGAGCCAGCATTTTCTTTTGAACATTAGGCATTTGTGAGCAACAAAGCCACTTTCGCCACTTATCATTTTCCTTCCTATTTTTCTTAAATCAGGTTTATTGTTCTCTTCCGCGATGCTGAATATGGTCTGGTTCATTATTTTGCTTACATCTGGATGCGTGACAATCGTTCCGTTTTTGGAAATAAGGAAGCCATAGCCATTCTTAATGATTTTAATTGAACTTATAAGCTTCTGGAGCCATGAAAGCGAGATGTCTACTGTGACTATTCCCTTAAAGATTCTTTTGCCATTCGCGTTTTTATAAAAAGGAACCGAATATGTCGACATTATAATATCCCCGCCGCCTTCGTCAAAATAAGGTTCCATCCAGACAGGACGGTTAATTTCTTTGGGTATTTGGTACCAGTCCTTCAAAAAATACTGATAAGAATCTATTCCAAGGTTTGAGCATTTAATTTTGTTGTTTTTTTTCCAGCAATAAGGCGCGTATTGCTTTATTCCTTTTCTGAAAGCTCCAGGTTCATAGGCTGCGCATGTTCCAAATACTTTGTCGTTGCTTTTCAACAGTTCTGACATGATTTTTTTACACTGTTTTTCATCAGGATTTGAATTTTCGAGAAATATTGCAAGATTTTTTGCCATTTCCGATGCGGAAATAAACACTTTATCTATTTTGCCGGCAGTGGATGCCGATAGATTCCGCGCGTTTTCTTCCACTTTTTTCATTAGAAGAGCCTTAGATACGAAATAATTGCGAAGCCCTACTGCCCCTAGTATTAGGAATGTGCATATTAAGATGGAGAAACTTAATTTGAAGAATAAACTTTTATTTTTGAACATTTTCTGTCACTGGTTTGTAATATTGTTTAAAGTCAGGAATGTTTTTAATTGACTTGCTTTGAAGAAGTATTTGGGCTGTGTTCTCATACTGCGTTTTTGTCAAACGGCCTGCCTCCATTTTGTTTTTGTTTGGAAAAATAAGGTCTATCATTCTGGAAAGCATCCATTTCTGATGTACGGTGTTTACTGGTGCATGGGCTTCTTTCATTATGCGTGTCACTGTGTTAAGTGTCTCGTTTTTGTGTTTTGCCGCATATAGCCAGCCTTCAATAGATGCTTTTGCAAATTTCCTGCATATTTCAGGATTTTTTAGGTAGTATGATTCCTTGCAGAATATGCCGTCCTCGGGGATGTTGAACCCCAGTTTAGAAAAGAAAAATGTATTTATTTCATCCTTGTTTATTCCGTGATTGAGTATTTTATGGTATTCGTTGTACCACATTACTGTGACCGCGTCTATGCCGTCCCACAGAAAAAGGTTAACGCCTGTTGATATTGGGATTATTTTGGGGGATGCTTTATATTTTTTAAGGAAAGCTTTGGGGATATCCTGAAAATCAGATTTCCATAGCCCCAGTTTTTTCCCTTGAAGGTCTTCTGGTTTCTTAATTCCGCTTGACTTTTTTGAAACAAACATTAAAGCCGATGTCTGTGAAATCTGTGCTATTTCGACAATGGCAGCGCCATTGGCTCTCATTTTTATGCCGGACGCGAGAAATTGTGTGATAAAGTCAGCCTTTCCGCTTTCAAGAGCTTTGCGGGCCGAATAATAGGGCCCCGCATGCTTTATTTCGACATCAAGCCCGTATTTTTCATAAATCTTTTTTGATTTAGCCATGTAGTAACCGGCAAATTGTGCCTGTGGCGTCCATTGCGGAGTGAAAATTATCTTGGTTGTTTTATTTCCGGCTGCCGCATTAGAATAAATTGAGCAGGCAAGAAGCATATATGCAATGACAGTAAAAAAACTTATTTTTTGCATGAT
>CAZYVR010000317.1:0-7081 GCA_964651145.1 uncultured Victivallales bacterium
TTTGAAGCTATAGAGCGTATTTTTTCCATAGTCCCGCGATGGATGGGAAGGTCGGCTGGTATTTTGTGGCGTTTCCGGCGCGGCGCGTTGGTGTATGATTTGTCAAAATAGCGAAGGTTTTTTGGCAGGCAATGGCGAAGGCAGCTTCCCATTTCGCCGCCTCTGAAACCGTGTTTTTTAACATTTTCAATAATAACTTCTTCCGTCACTTTTTCTGGAATTTCCAGATCAAGATCAAGGTCGAAGTGCTCGCCCCATGAACAGCGCCAAAGGTTTTTGTTTACGTATTTGTATTCTTTGTCCTCTATTTTTACAACGTTCCATCCGTTGAGCTCTTTGGACAGCGCTCCGGACATGCAGTGCTTGCGGCACAGCATGCAATTGTCGCAAACAGAACCCGGCTCGACTAGCGGAGAGGGAGTCAGTTCCGCATCTACTATTATGCTTGCGTATCTCTGGCGCGCGCCAAATTCAGGCGTTAAGGCCAGGCCGTTGTAGCCGAATTCAGCTAGGCCAGCCGCCACTGCCGTGTGCATATGCGATATATCCGGGGCAAACTGTTCCTTAAGCCCCTTGTATCCTTTGTAGCGCCAGATGTTCGAGGATACTATGGGAGTTGCGTTGAATCCCTGGTCTTCCAGAAAAAGCCCCATGCGATAGGATATTTCATCAATGCGCGTGTTCATATAATATTGAATTTTGTAGGGTCCTATTTCCTGTGGATGCTTTATGCCGCCCATTTCAATGCAGCCGTCAGGATGATGCACCGCCATGACTATAACTGATTTGGCAGTCGGCATGATTCCTTGAGGACTCATCATGGCGGGAGCATTTGCAAAACGGTCTATATTTGCTATCCCCACCAGATCGGCGTTAAGCTCTTGCAATGCGAAATTCTTTATTTTTGCCGTCAACGGCGAATCCGCCTGATAAATAGTCTCTTGCGCTTTCATCTTCTTCTCCTTAAAAAAATAATTAATTCATTAATGATGAATAGTGTTCATTATAGGGGAATATTTATGTTTTGTCAATGGTTGTACTGGTATATTTTTAAAAATTTTTCATTGTTCAGCAAGGCGATGACTCCGCCATCTATTGCCCGTGGCCTGAAAAATGCCCATCTTCTTGCCATCACGGGTTTGCAGTGTTCAAATGTGGCGCTAAATTAGTCGTTTCATAAATAATATTTGACGATATTTTGATATTTGACGGAGTTAGAGAATGACACAAGAAGAAATCAGCAATTCGATTATTGAAATTATAAATGAGATATTACCGGATGGCGACTGCTCTGATGTTGATCCGGCAAAACGTCTGAGAGACCAGCTTGAACTGGATTCGATGGATTTTTTGGATATAGTAATGGAGCTGCGCAAGCAGTATGGCGTGGAAGTGCCTGAAGAAGATTATCCAAAACTGGCCACCCTTAACAGTTGCGTCGAGTATCTTGAACCCAAGATGAAAGACATCTAGTTTTCTCTCAAGAAAACCTGTCTTGCCTTGTTCCGCTGCTGTATTGTATACTTGAACAGACACAGCTTCGAAGCCGGGAAATCATATGGCATTTCTGACAAACATCAAAAACACAGACGATCGCCTGCGCATTGCCAAAGTTCTGGCAATGATGGCTCTGCTTTGCGGAACGGTTGCTCTGGCCGGAATCAACAGATTATGGGGGGCTGCTTTTTTGCGCGCTCCTGTCCTTGACGCGTTGAGGACTTGCGATGTTCTGGTTATCTTTATTTTTGCGCCGCTTTCAATAATTATTCTCTGGACTCTTTTTAAGATTTACGACGGACCGTCGTCTATTGTCTGCGCATTTTTGTTTTTGATGGGCGTTTATATGTTCGGATTGGGGTTCGGGATGCATGAGCCTTTTAATATTTTTGTTTCCAAATATGGCTCGCACATGTCGGAAAGCATGAGGTATTCGGCTCTTTACTTTGACAATGACCTGGGGCATTGGACTTTTTTTGCGGGATTCATGCTGCTTTCAATATCTGGAGCGCACGCCGAGATGAGAAAGCCTTATGTCGAAAATCTTCCTTTCAAAGTCATTGCCTGCGCCGCTCTGTTTGGCGCAATAACCGCCGTCACTATTTTCTTTAATATGGCAAAAGAAAAGACCGGCTCTGATCTTATGTGCCTGGCTCTGACTGTGTCCATCGTGGCTGTGATTCATTTTATTTATTCGAGCAAGTCGCTTATGAGGCTTCCTGTGGTTCTGGCGCTGTACATCGCTTTTGGAGGAGGAACAGCGCTCACTCTTTTTTATTGGGCCGCTTTTGGATATGGCGCAGGACGCTAAACGGCTTCTATTTTATTTTGCCGCGCCTGAGAATATCCCACAAAAGCCAGAAGCCCAGAACGCCCGAGATTAGAAAACCCAGCATTCCTATAACAGTGCTTGAAGGTATTTTGGACAGTGTGATAAGCGCCGAGCCGATAATCAGCGCGGCAAGAACAATGGCAAAAGCAATATGGTTCACGACTTTAGTGATGGTCTTAAGAAATGGCTCCAGCCCTTGATGTTCAAATTCTATTTTTAATTCGCCCTTCTTTGTCTTTTTGATAAGGGAGGAAATATCCTCGGGTATGTCGCTAAGCAGATGAAACAGCTCGTTTGCGGGGTCGAATATATTCTGAAGCCAATATTTCGGGTTTAAGCGCCTGTACTGAATGCTTCTAATATAAGGCTTTGCGTGAGCAACAATGTCCAATTCCGGATTAAACATATTGCCAAGCTTTTCCACTGATATTACAGCTTTCATCATCAGAAACAGATTTGGCCTGAGCCTCAGGCCGTAACCTGTAAGAAGAGCAAGCATTTTTTCGAGCAAGGCTCCAAAATTCAAATCTTTCAAGGGACGGTCAATGTAATCGTCTATAAGGTCGCCCATGTCTCTTTGCATACGTTGTTCATCTGGCTCAATCTCATACTGAGTAAGCCGCAATGCCTTGCGAACGGCTCCTTTCTCGTCGCGATGGATGATGCTGAACATCAGGCTGGAGAATTCTTCCTGCTCTTGCCGGGAAACCCTGCCCATCATTCCAAAGTCAATAAAGCAGATAACATTGTCCGGAAGAATGAAAATGTTTCCCGGATGCGGGTCCGCATGGAAAAAACCGTATTCAAAAACCTGCTTCATTACAGTTTCGGCGCCGCGGGCGGCTATCAATTCAAAATTGTATCCTTCTTCGCGCAGTTTTTCAATATTGGACGACTTTATCCCGTTTATAAACTCCATTGTAAGGATTCGGTCGGTTGTGAATTCGCGAAACACTTCGGGGCATGTGACCGTTTTGTCGGCTTTGACCATGGAGCGAAAGCGCTCAAGGCTGTATGCTTCTGTTTTAAAGCTTATTTCTTTTTCGATGCTGCGCGCGAATTCGTCGACAATTGCGGAAGGGCGCTGAATCTCAAATTCTTTAAGGTGCCTTTCCATCAGCTTTGCCAGGTAATGCATTATTTCCAAGTCGGTCTCGATAATGGGTCCTATGCCAGGGCGTTGGACTTTGATGACCACTTCGCGTCCATTTTTCAATTTTGCCCTGTGCACCTGTCCTATGGACGCGGCGGCAAAAGGGGTTTTCTCGAAATTGTCAAATATTTCATCTGGAGCTTTGCCGAATTCTTCGTAAATGGTCTTCTCAACAAACTCGTAAGGGAAGGGGGGGACATGGTCCTGAAGTTTTGCGAGTTCGTCTGCATAGCCCAGAGGGATAAGGTCGGGGCGAGTCGAAAGTATCTGGCCCAGCTTGACAAAAGTAGGCCCCAGCTCTTCCAGAGCCATGCGCACTTTTTCAGGGCGGGTTTTTGAGCTGATATTTCCGGGCTCTTCTTTTTTGGCGCGCGAAAATATGCCTTTGATTCCGGTTTCAAGAAAGTGCTCTATCTTCAATATTTCCAGAATATCGCCAAAACCGTATTTGAAAAGAATATGGAGAATCTCTTTGTATCTTTTCAGATTGCGATACGCGCGCCCTATTTCAGTTATTCGCCTGATTGTAAGCATAAGTCAAATATTTACTTCCTGCCGTTAATTAAAGTTAACGCCGGGAAACTATCCCCTGGTCTCTTATACATTACACTCAGAATTATTTTTTGCTAATTTTCAAGGGCTCTAAGCGCTGCGTCAGTCTTGTGCATTGTAATTAGATGGAGCCGTCAAAAGTCCAATGCACGGGCGCGGAGGCAATATTTGCCTGTTTCAGCTTCACTGAGGGATTACGCGTCCGACAAAACATAATAAGAATTTATAACTGACCAGCTTGTTATTTATCCGAAAAGATGTTAGTTTCAATAAGTTCGGTTGAGGTTTGTCAAAATTCAAATACTAACTCATTAAGCGAAAAATTGAGGTTTCTAAATGAAAATTGAATATGTAAATCCTTTTGTGGAGGCCACTGTCCACACTTTCAGTTCCATGTGTGGGATAGAACCTGTCCGAGACGGAAAACTCGAACTTAAAGAAAGCGGTTTTATCGGAACTTACGATCTTTTAGGGATATTGGGGCTTTCCGGCGGAGTAAAAGGCGCAGTGCTAATGACAATGGATGTGAGCGTGGGGCAAAAAGCAGTTGGCGCTTTTCTTATGGAAGAAATTGCCGAGCCCAACGCCGACCTGATGGACGGCTTTGGAGAATTGCTGAACATCATAGCCGGAGCGGCGGCCGCTAAACTTGAAGGAATGAAAATAGATTTGGCTCTTCCCACGGTTGTGATTGGCAAAAATCAGCAAATGCACGCAAAAAGTGGAAGCCCATGGATAATTATTCCCATGAAATTTCCCGAATGGGGCAAATTTAATCTGGAAATTTCTATGCAGGAAAATTAACGTTGACTAACGTTCTCATGCCTGTGGTTTCCCGCTCAGCATAAGAAAGCTTGTTCTTTAAAGTGTTTCTGGCTTTATAATCTTGAGTGACAGAAATTTAATTGAAATGCTGAATAATATTCGGCCAACATAAGCAAAGACAGTTTGATGAATATGTGCAAAGCTGTTTTTTTTGGTTATCCGCCCCTAGGGCAATTTAAAACATCAACAACAAGAAATTTATTTTCAGCAAGTGAAACGAAAAAGAGTTATTTCTATAATTGTCATTTTTGTCATTCTTGAAGCAGTTGCGTTGCTGATAGGGATATGGCCATTTTTTGTTTATTCTCCAAAAATTTCCCCGCCAGCCTTGAGGATGGGTATAATTCCCGAAGCCTCCAAAAAGACTTGCAAAAAACAATGGGAAGTATTCTTCAACAGATTCAACAACGAGACAAAATACAAGATAATACCTTATTACGCCAACTCTTACGATGAAGCCATCGAAGGATTTAAATACGGTTCGCTGGATTTGCTCTACATTAACCCCGCCACATTCCTGACTCTGAGAAGAAACTACAACGCAAAAGCCATTCTCTACCATAAAATTCCACCAAAAGAGACGAATCAACTGCGGGCAATACTTGTGGCAGGCAAAAACACTGGATTTATAAATCAGACAAAAAAACAAAAACTCACTTTTGGAAGCAAATATTCAATGACCGGATACCTGGCGCCTCACAAGTATCTTGCCGAAAAATTAAAAATGCCTCTTTCCACATGGTTTTCCTCCTTGTCATACGCCGCGTCAAAAAGCGAGGGAATCAAGTTGCTGCAGACGGGAAAAACCGACATCCTGGCAACAGACATGACAACATTCAAGAATGCCATGAAAAAGAACAACAAAGACAATTTAAAATATAATGTGATATGGATTTCAACAATCTTGCCGGAGCCGCTAATTTGCATAAACAAGAACAGCAAATACTATGATTCAGAAATATTGGAAAAGATTCAGGACAAATTATGGAAGTCCATTCTTAAAAGAAAAAACTATAATTTGGAGTCCATGGAGTTCGAGCCATTGAATTATGACTACAATAAACGCCTTAAGGAGCTTGAAAAGTACCTGGAAGAGGATAAAAATAAAAAGACTAAAGATTTGAACCTTTTAAAGAAATTGAATAGATAAAAAAATGTTTGGAAAAAGTATTAAATATCAGCTATCTGTGCTAAGCCTCCTGTTCGCGATATTTGTCGCCGCAGTGCTGTTCCAAATGTATTTCACCCAAAAAATGCAGAATGAAGAAATAATGCAATTGCAGAGAAGCCATAAGGTCATCAGCGCATATCTCGAGTTGGAGGAAGGCGAACGAAAAATCATAGACAGCCTCAGGAATTTTATTGACAACAAGGGCGGAGCAATTCAACGCGCCCAGTTAAATGAAATAGAAAAGCAGGTCGGGGAATGGTTCGAGAAGCTTAAAAGCTGGAAAAGATTTCTGACCAAATGGCAGAATATAAGCAATATTCACATACAGAACTCTGTTTTCAATGAGGAATTTATTGAAAACAAACGCCGTCAGGCAAAAGCATACCAGAACGCGACAAAACTCTGCCGTGAAGGTAAGCCCGAAGAAGCCGGACACATATTGAATATAGAAAGCAATTTCCTTCCAGCCGCCCATGAAACAATAATCGCCATACTTGATGGGATTAAGGCGCAAATTGAGAGCAACAGAGAGATTATGCAGCGCTTCTACTTCAGCACTGCCCTGGCAATACTTCTTGCCCTGATAGCCCTGATATTTGTTTCAATAAGCATCTTTAGAAACCTCTCGCAAAAACTCAAACTTCTGGAAGACGGAGCCGCGCGAATAAGCAACGGAGACTTCTCGGCAAACATAACACTCTCGTCTCCCAAAGAGCTTTCAGGCCTTGCGCATTCCTTTAACAACATGCAGGAGGCAATAAAGGCGCGCGATAGAAAAATTCGCGAAGACGCCGATGAAATTCATAAGTTGAACGAAGTCCTGGAACAAAAAGTTCTTGATAGAAATAAAACCATTCTTCAACAAAACGACGCGCTGAAACGAAAAAATGAAGAGCTTGAACAAATACTGTATGCGGCTTCCCATGACCTCCGCACGCCGTTGATAAGCATCCAGGGCTTCAGCGAAGAATTGAAATTGGCCTGCAAGTCTCTTCAGGACGAATTGAAAAAAGATTCAGCCGACCACGAAGCTATCGCTTCAATCATAAAT
>CAZYVR010000318.1:0-7080 GCA_964651145.1 uncultured Victivallales bacterium
CATATAAAGACGCAGAGAAAGCTATGATTCCTCGGAACAAAGCGCAGAAGAGGCGGAAATCCTTTAAGAACCGATGATGTTGTCAACCTTGTAACACAGAAAGCGCAAGAAATGGGAGCCGACAAAACCATAGATTTAAATGTCAGCCGTCAAGGCAGCTGGCTTTTTCAGAAGGACAGCATCATTCTCGCGCCTATATGGCTGTGCACGCTCCTTTTCGGCGGAATCTGGATAGAAGAAATACGCGTGTCGGCCAACGCAGTAAAATCAACAAAAATAAAATAACAGATGGCAACATATTAAAATGAGCTTAATGCCAAAGAAAAAGAAATCATTCAGCGACGCGGCAAAGTCGCTTGAAAAAAAGATGCTATTGAAAAACATAGCGGAAACCACAGACCTGCCAACGCCGAACGCAAACATGATGAAACTGGTCAGGCTCTTGCGCGACGATGAGGTGGAGCTTCAAAAACTAGTGATATTGATCAATAAGGATCAAGCTCTGGTGGCAAAAATACTTAAACTTATAAATTCCGGCTATTACGGCATAAGAAAAACTATCGATTCTGTCGAGCGCGCCATAAACCTTCTTGGACTTCTGAAAATAAGACAATTAGTATACTCTGCATCCGTAATGGATATGTTTGGAGCCACAGAACAGAATGAATGGGAACACGCGTACTCCAGCTCCGTCCTGATGTCAAACATAATGCAAGACAACCAACTGCCAGCCTCCAGCAACCTGCCATTGACCACGCTGATGCACGATATCGGCAAAATAGCGCTCCGCAAATTTGCACCAAAAAAATACAAAATGGTCAAGTTGCTTGCGGAGGAAGAGCAAATACCATTGCATGAGGCAGAAACACGGCTTCTCCAGTTGAATCACGCCGAAGCAGGCGCCTACCTGTTGAAATCCTGGGGCATGGAGGAAAACATATGGGTGCCAGTAAGAGAGCATCATATCAACACACTAATGCCTCGCGAATACACTCTTGAAATAACCCTGCTTCAGATAGTAAACTGGGTGGACAGCAAGGCGCGCGACCTCCCCTGCCCTGTATTCCCGCATCAGGAAGTAATCAACAGCATTGGCCTTGAACCGATAGACAAACTCCAATGGGTGAACTATCAGCATAAACTGCTTGAATCAATCAACTCCGAAAAAGAATAAAGTCGAAAAAGCAATGCGTCAATAATTTTACGGAACTTGCTTTATCTTTCATTGCAGAATTGCTCCAATGATGTATTGTTATTTCTTTAACAGCACATCAATTCACAATAACATCAGGAGAAAATTGAAGATGTCCACTGTATTGCCTTTTCACGGACTTCTGCCGGAGCCGAACAAAGTAGAAAAAGTAGCGGCTGTTCCCTATGACGTTGTAAACACCGAAGAAGCGGCTGAGTTGGCCAAAGACAACATGCTGAGTTTTCTGCGCGTGTCACGGCCTGAAATCGAGCTTGAGGAAGGAATAGACCTTCATGCCGACAAGGTTTATGACAAAGCCGCCGAAAACTTTAAGCGCCTCTGCAAAACCGCTCCGCTGACGCTAGACAAGGAAGGGCGCATTTACGTATATTCCCAAAAAATGGGCAATCATCTGCAAATCGGAATAGTCGGAGCCGCGTCAGCCGAGGATTACGACAACGACGTTATCAAGAAGCATGAAAAAACGCGCAAGGACAAGGAAGACGACAGAACACGCCACCTGATGACTATCCGCTCCCACACAGGCCCAGTATTCCTTACCTACAAAGATGATGCGGCAATAGATGCAATAGTCAAAGAAGTGACATCAACCTCCCCATATTTTGATTTCACAGCTCCAGACGGCATTGAGCACACTCTTTGGCGCGCCACGACGGAGCAAAGCGAAAAAATATCAGGACTATTCAACAATATACCCGTTCTGTATGTTGCCGACGGACATCACCGTTCAGCGGCGGCCTCCCGCGCGGCGGCTCAATGCAAATCCGAAAACCCGAATCACTCGGGCAAAGAAGACTACAACTTCTTTCTTTCTGTTATTTTCCCGGGCTCTCAGCTTAAAATATTGCCATACAACCGCTGTGCTCATGACCTAAACGGGCTTTCCAGGAACGAATTCATGTCAAAAATCAAGGAAAAGTTCTCCGTTGTGGACACCGACAATTCAACGCCGGAAAATTACGGCGAAATCTGCATGTACATCGACGGGAAATGGCATCTTCTAAAGCCTTTGTTTGACATTGCAAAGCTCGGTGTGATTGAAAAGCTTGACGTCAGCATACTGCAGGACAATATTCTCGCGCCAATTCTGGGCATAGAAGATCCCAGAACCTGCAAAAGAATTGATTTTGTGGGCGGAATACGCGGAACCGGCGAACTTGAAAAGCTGGTGGACTCCGGCAAAGGCGCGGTGGCATTCTCCATGTATCCGACAACTGTTGAGCAGTTAATGGACATCGCCGACGCAGGCGCAATCATGCCGCCCAAGTCAACATGGTTCGAGCCAAAATTGCGAGACGGACTCGTCAGCCATAATTTCTAAGCCAGCTCCAAAGCAACTGTTAAAGTAATATTTTGCGCCCCCTGTTTCGAGTTGACTCGAAAAGGGGGCTTATTGCAACCTCAAGCTCTTTCCATTATTTTATGGATTATTATTCTGCTCCAGGAACAGTTCCCCTCACGCATTGTTTTTCTTCAGGAGAAAAGGCATGCACAATTGCCATCTCTTCCAAAAGTTTTGGCATAATTTTTTTGTATATATTGCTGTTCTTATGACACAAAAGAGGTCGATTCATGGCACGGAGTCCAAGCGTGGCGGCAATCCAAGTGTTGGTCCATCCAGACTCAACACACCAGGCACCCCACGCTTTGTCCGAAGAACTGCCGAAAAATTCCCAAAGTTCATAGTCAAAGCCGCGCATCCAAGCTCCGTCAAGATACTTTTGCTGGTCAGATCTTATTTGAATTCTGCATAAAAAGTCTGCAAGCTTATCTGTCGCTGATTTATAGAACTCATCGTCAGTGGCCATAGCAGCTTCATGCAGTCCAATGAAAGCATAATTGACAGTGTAGACCAAGTCAGCAGCCGGATCGCCGTTTTCCTGAATTAGCGCAGCCTCAGCTGTTCCGAATGCTTCATTTGAACGCGGAGCTGGATATTTGCCCTGCTCAGGCTTGCCCATCATTTCGGGGATTGCTCCGCTTTTATGCACATTTGCCAACAGCGTTTCAGTTACGGTTCGCAACCACTGGCGATGCTCCTGTGTATCTTCTATTTGCACCAGAAATGCCAAGGGAAGAATCAATCTGGCATATTCTTGAGCAATGCCATTCATCCAAGTGAAATCTGGAAAAACATCCATTGTCATACGAATGCCGCATTTGGCTTTTTCCAGAAACTCTTTATGATTGGTCAGCGCGTATGCTTGAAGAAAAGCGGCCCACATATATCCTTGAAAATGCGGGCGGTATTCAATGAAGTCAGTTTCATTATAATACTTCCATGTCTTCCCGCCCTCAAATGATTCAGGATTCCTGAGGGAAACCTTGCGAAAACCTTTTGGCCCGGTGGTGCGGAGAAGCGACAGCAAGTTCCGCATTATGTATTCAATATAATCATAATTTTCAGTCAACTCGGAAGCCAGGATGCAAGCAAGAGGCGCACGGCCTTCACTGTAATATATAGGCACATGCTCATAAAAACGCAAGCCTCCGTAAGTCTGACTCTTCGGATCGTTGTCATATAGCTCGGGGCCATTAAATAAATGATCCATTATCCTGCCGAACATTTTGCGACCAGCATAGTTTTTGTTAAGAGCCCAATCCATAGCCGGAACCATCGTGCCTTCGCCGGAACAATCGCCGCGAGTCTTTGGCCGCAATGCCTGCCGCCCATTAGGCTCAATGCTTGATATATACCCCTCAAAAACCCCAAATTGGCTAGGTGCCGAGCCACCAATTTGGTGTTCAAAAAACATATTATTGCCAAACCATTCGGCATTGCGTTTGAATGCTTTCTTTTCAACGTTTTCAGGCAGTTTATCCTTGGAGCCGTAGGATGGCCTGACGCTCATTTCCCAATCTACATCATCTATATCGTCTTTGCCATTCAACCATGATTTAAGACGCCCTATAACGACCTGCCAATCAGCCTTTGGCGCAAAGCGCCCCTCAATAAAAGAGCTTAATGGCGTAGCTGCAATCAATACGTTGGGATTATCCGGGTGTTCAAATAGAATTGGATAATTTTCTTCAGGCAATCCAAAAATAAGATGTCTGTACCCGGCAACTCTAGCAAAAGAGAGATGCGCTTTTACTGCTGTTTGCACGGGGCGAAACCAGCAATTGTGCTGGACAAGAATCTGCCCTTCCGGCAAGCTTGGACCAAAAAAGTCGGAGACAACCACTGTTCGTTCAAAACTAACTTCTTGCGGCTC
Organism: uncultured Victivallales bacterium; assembly: GCA_964651145.1. GTDB lineage: Bacteria > Verrucomicrobiota > Lentisphaeria > Victivallales > GWF2-45-14 > CAZYVR01. The sequence continues at coordinate 4,429 of CAZYVR010000318.1, forward strand.
TCCAAGCTCAATGCCGGGAACATATTCGGGACATTCCAATATCACACGCTGATTCTCTTTGATCGAGTTTATGAATTCCGGGGTAACTTCCGCGATTTTCACCGTCTCTAAAAATTCTTGCGCTGAGTTCATTTTTACTCCAATAGTATAATTAGTGATTATTAAGACTTTAAAAGAAGCTTTTCGCAAAGCAATATCTGCATCATCAGGGCTCTTGAAGTGTGAAAAATACATTTCATTTCAAGATTATCCTGGGCGGGAATGGGATTTTTACCGGCGCGATCCATCCAGTTGGTCCATTCAAGATCTTTATTCGGAAAAGTTTTGAACACAAAATCATCCAGTTTCCTGTGCCACTCAAGCCAGGATTCATCGCCTGTCAGAAAATATGCATAAAGAACTGCAACCATGGCTTCATTATGCGACCAGGATGGTTTTTTGTCTGGACAATCCGAATAGTCCACTTCCAGTCCCCGCATTTTGCCATGAAGCAGAATGCCGCCATATTCCTGATCCCAGCCACGTTCTAGGTTCTGCCGCAAAATATGCAGAGTTATGTCCAACAGCGAGAAATCTTTTTCATCGCTGAAAATATCCATGAGAAACCACATTGCTTCAATTCCATGTCCCGGATTGTATATATCCAGATATTCACTGTGCATTGCGGCTTTGATTGGATCAAGCACGCCGAACTCCATAAGAGCGTCTTTCTGTCCATTATAAAAAAGAATGAGAAGTTCTTTAGCCAGCGTCAGACCGTGCTCCTTAATCTTTTGATCATCAAGGCAAACCCCGGTTTTATAGTAAAGATGCGCAAATACCATGTGCACGCTATGAGCGCGAAGTCCTTCAGGCGTATCAAAGGGATGCGTTTGAATAGTCGAAGGATTCTTCAACTTTCTCGCAGTATTCTCATAAATGCGCGACATGCGGTCTTTTGCTCGTTTATCTCCGGTGGCATTGTAATATTCACTTATCCCATAGAGCACAAACGCGTCGGAATGTATGCTGACTGCTCCTTTTTTCACCTTGCCGTTGGCATCCGTCAGATAAACACAATCGCCGGATTCGTCAAACCCATGCTGGCATATGTAATTAAAGAGATTGACCGCAATATTCAGCCACTGCTGATTTTTTTCAATATAATTATATGCGGCGGCAAAAGTCCAAAGAGCGCGACCTTGCCCCCAGTAATAGCGATCCCGGCTGACAACAGTCCCATCCTCTGTAATGCAATTGTTTATGGCTCCGCTTTCATCTATCGCATATTCAGTCCAGAAGGGGAATATCTTATGAGTCAGTTCAAACAAATAACGTTTTCTCAGTCCGTCAAATATATTTTGATTGCCTTGCTGTAGCATTTAAAAATGTTCCTTATGTATATTTTTTGTCTGAAATTATATAATTGATATCTTCAGATTTGCATACCTGAAAAATACCGGCTTTGCCAAGTTTTGAGCTGTCGATCAGGAGAAAGCCCTCTTCACTTAGCTTCAGCGCTTCTTTCAGAAATTCTGCATTGGCTTCGTGAAAGGTGGATATGACTTCGCCTGCAATGCCGACCGCTGAAAAAAACGCTTTGTTTATCTTTAAGCGTTTAAGATTTTCGATAGCGCTCTTGCCTAAAAACGAATTAAGCTGGCAATTGAAATTGCCGCCGACTGAAATAAGTATGAAATGCGGAGGAAATAAATAAAACTCCTGTATAATGAGAACCGAATTTGTTATAATAGTAAGATTGGCTAATGTCATCTTGCGTATTTTCCACGCCAGATGCAAGGCCGTGGTCGAAGAATCCAGAAAAATGATGTCGCCATCATTAATATGCTCCGCTGCTTTCGCTGCAATTATCGCTTTTTTTTCCGAGTTTTTATTTACCCTGGAGGAAAAATGCGAATTGAGCGGCTCCGTGAAATTTTCTGGCTCCTGAAAAGCTATGGCAACCCCGCCGCGAACCTTTAGAATAAGCTTCTTGCTGGCAAGTTCCGCTATGTCCCGATGCATGGTGGCAGGAGAAATCCTGAAACGCTCCATCAAATCCGCCATTGAACAGTGTTTTTTTTCCTTCAAATATTCTACTATTTCAAGTGTTCTTAGTTTTTTCATTATTTCCCGTCTTTGTGATTCTCACAAAGTCGATTATATCTGTTTTTATATATTTGTCAAGATTTCTTATCATATCATTGTCTTTTATTTATCATAAAGCAATCAATATACCATCATTTAATTTCACAGAGCCCTTGACAAGTCAAAACAAATATTGTATTCTTGAAAAAACTAAATGTTTTATTTGAAAATAATTATGGGTAATTTTATGAAATGGATCAGTACTTTAAACTATGATGAAATGAGCACAATGGGAGCGGAGCGCCTTTTTAAGGCAATAGCAGATGGCGTTCACGCCGGAAAGCCGGCAAAGATTGGCCTTGCCACAGGCAACACAATGATAAAAGTGTATAAAATTCTAGCCGAAATGCTGAATGATGCCGGGCTTGACCTTTCGCAATTGTCCACATTTAATCTTGATGAGTACGTCGGCAGTGACGGACACAATGTTCCATCGGATCACCCGCTCAGTTATCGCAAGTATATGAAAGAAAACCTTTTCGACCTGCTGGCCCCCAAGCTCGGGCTCAAAGACTCACAAACGTT
>CAZYVR010000319.1:0-7062 GCA_964651145.1 uncultured Victivallales bacterium
TTATTTTTTAGCATGATATTCTTAAACGGGCCTTCTGGATTTTTTTCTATTTCCAATGCTGTTTCAACTATAACCTTTGCCAGCTCCGGCATGTTCTGGCTTATCGTGGTATGCGGCGGAGACAAAAACTTTGACACATGCTCATCCTCGTAAGTGACAATAGACACATCTTCCGGGATTTTTTTATCCAGAAGATACAAAGCGTAACTCAAACACTGGGAACTTCCTTCTCCCGAAAGGATTATTGCGCCTGCTTTTTTCTTCATAAGCCTTGCCACTGCTTCCGTCATTGCGCTGTAATTGGTTTCTTCAAGAAGGCCATTGTCAAATTCAATGTTATTTGCAGCCAGGCCTTCCTTGTACCCTCTAACCCTCTCGCTGTTTCCCCAGCTTTGTGTGTCATTTTGAATAAAGGCAATCCTTTTGTGGCCTTTGGAAACAAAGTGGTCTATTGCCATAGTCACGCCTTGGCAATGGTCTGTGGCCACCGAATGCACGCCTTCAAGAGGACTGTTGATTATAAGGGTCGGAATGCCGGTTCCTGAAAGCTGCTCGCGCCCAGAGCCGGTGATGGCAATTAAAACCCTGAAAGTATTGCGATGGAAAAAGGGCAATTGCTGGTCAGTTGTTATCTCCACATTAAATCCGTGTTTAAACAACTCCCTTGAAATTGCGGAAGAAAGCTGAGCTTCGTAAGCTCCCAGGGAGACTCCATCTTTCCCGCCTATCATGATGCCAAAAGAATTCTGCGTGCCGCTGAACTTGGGGGCGTAGTTTAATTTTCTTGCCATTTCCAGCACTCTCTTGCGTATATCATCTTTTACATGAGGGTACTTGCTGAACACCCTTGAAACAGTGGCAGGAGAAACTCCTGATGCCTTTGCTATGTCTGCTATCTTATTTCCCATGACGATTCTTTCTGAAAAATGAAATCATTTCATAGTGATGATTATAGCGGGCGAAAGGGGGAAAAGCAAGCCTAATAAGCAAAAAGAACGGCAATGCGCTTGACACAGCAAGGGAAGCGCTTTATAATTAAACTATTGAAATGATTTCAAAGGGATGTGAAGGATGGAAAGCAAAAGAATATATTTTACACTTATCGAATTGCTCGTTGTAATAGCTATCATCGCAATTCTTGCAAGCATGCTGCTTCCGGCTCTCGGGAAAGCCAGGGGGCAAGCGCATAAGATTGCCTGCGCCAGCAACCTGAAGCAAATGGGGGCAGTTCAAGCCATGTACTGGAATGACAACAGCGGCTATTTGATGGATTATCTTTGTGGCCCTAGCCACGCAAATGCCTGGTTTGATGATTACTACGGCCCGCTGAGGCGCGATGGCTACATTCCGCGGTCCGAATATTCTAACGTGGACGGAACGATTCTCGACTGTCCCGGAATACCGAACACTGATGCAACAGCGGGCGGTTATGCGAATAAAACAAATTACGCGTATAATGTGTCGCCATTTAGTGAGAAAATAAGATTAAGCGCAATCCCTCAATACAAAATATCCAAGCTTGTTCTTTTTGCGGATTCTGATTATTATACGCTGTCTGCATATAGCTATAACTCCAGGCTCTATCCTGCGCATTTTAATTCGGGCAATTTTCTTTATTATGATGCGCACGTGAATTGGCGGAAAGAGCCAAAGCTAGGTTCGAATGACACAAATTTTCGCGCATTATTTACAACCGCCAACTTTTGGGACAATCTGCTCCCTGAATAATAGGAAAAAAGGAAAAAATGAACAAAAAAATATCCAGTCTCATTGTATCTGCTGCATTGATCATTTCCATTAAAGCCGAAAATATAATCAAGGGCGACTCCAGTTTTGAAAGTGGCCCTTCATGGCTTGTTGCAACAAGCTATGGCGGGGGAGTTTCCTGGGAAACAGACGCAGGCGCAGCGGCGAAAGGGCTGAAATCGATTAAAATTGATTTTTCGGAAAAAGACTGGATACACAGCAGGATGTTTCCCTTAAAAGGCGGCGAATACACTTTTTCCGTTTACGCAAAAGCCGACAAAGACAAAGCAATCGCGTGGCTTGGAGTGTGGCGGCCATGGAGCAGTGTCGTATCAAAAAGAATAACCCTCACAAAAGAATGGAAAAGATACAGCGTGTCCGGCAAGATGAAGGGCGGCAATTGCTGGCTATGTTTTGGAGGCGGCAATTGCAACGTATGGCTGGACGCATGGCAGCTTGAAAAAGGCAAAGCGCTTTCGAAATATTCCCCCAATGCAACAGCCAGCGCAGGGGCAAGCTTGCCTTTCAAGAACGACAGGGTCTTTTTCAAGAATGAAGCAATCCCGATAAAGCTGACAGTTTCAGGCGAAAAACCAGCAGAGGGCATCAGCCTCGAGTTTGAAGTGAAAGACACTTTTCACAACACAGTCCTCAAAGAGAAAAAGAGCATTGAACTGAACGAGGGCGGAGTCTGTGAAAAGGAGATTATTTTCAATCCCCGAAAAAACGGATTTTATCTGGCAAAGGCAATAACCAAGAAAAAGGGGGAAACAATTTCCGACTTTGAGTTTTCTTTTGTTGTCGTCGACAAGCCGGTCAAAACAGAAGCAGGCAGGGCGGCTTTTTGCGGGCTCGATGGCACAGGTTGGAAGCGCCCCGGCTTGAAGCGGATTGGCGTAAAATGGCTCGAAGTGCCAATCCGTTGGCAATATATCGAAAAGAAAAAAGGAAAGTACAACTGGGGCGTTGCCGAGAATATCCCCATTTTGAAAGCCGCCGGATACAATGTAAAGGTATTGGTCATGGGGGTTCCAGAATGGGCATGGGGTCAACTAGAAGTGGAGGAGTCTAAAAAATGGAAAATAAAACCGGGGCACAGAGGCTTTTTGCCTTCGGATGAAAATATGAAAGAATGGCAGAATTTTCTCAAAAGAGCAGCGGCGAAATACGGGAATTTTGTGGATGCATGGGAAATCGGGGCGGAAGACGACCTCGGTTGGGGACGCAATGCTTTCTATAGGAAAAAATACCCAAAAAATGTTGAGAACTCATTCGCACTCGGCCCCTTGGCCGAAAGAGTTGCCGCATTTTACGACAAAGGAATTGAAGCTCTGCGCTCGGTGGCCCCAAGCGCAAAAATCGGACTAATACGCCCAAGCGGCGTGGACTGCACAAGCAGGGGATTTACATTTTCAAACGCAGTGTTGAAAAACGTAAAAGGCAAATACGATTATTTTCCCCTCGACCCTTACTGCTACCCCCGCTATATTGGCAAAGGAAACGCTCCTGTCGATGCTCCGGAGCAATTTCTGATGGACGACATTGAAAGAGCCTTAAAGACAACTGCTAAACAGGGGCAAGGCCAGCCCGTTTACATTTCCGAGCTGGGCTATGCTGTAAATGCCAACGAGCCTCTCGGCAACGAATATCATCTTGATTATGCGAGAAAAATGAGCCGCGCATATCTTATTGCCCGCCTGAATCCTAAGGTGCAATTTTGCCACTGGTTTGTCATCCAAGGAGGCGCGGAGGCCGGCAAGGCCCGTTACAACATGTGGTGGGGAGACAACCCGGCCCCTATTGTTGCCGCATACAGCGCAGTGGCGCAGATAGTGGAGAATGTAAAAGAAAGCAAGGAAATAAATCTTGGCCCTAGCGCAAAAGCCATTGTGTACAGAAAGAGCAATGAAGCCGCCGCCGCTTTTTGGGCTATCGAAGATGAAGGTTTTATTCAATTTGAGAATCTGCCCGAGAAATTAAAAATCACTGATTTTGTGGGAGCCGAGCTGAGCTCCAAAAGGAACAAGTATTCCATTACTGGATTTCCGGTGTTTTTAAAGCTGAAAGGGGAAGACGCATTTGAAAAACTTTCAAAAGTCTTGGCCAGCGCAAAATTAAAGCTCCCGCCAGTGAAAGTAATTATCCTGACGCCTTACAGGACAAAGGCTGAATTGCTAATACAAAACCGCCTGCCTGCCGCTTTGAAGCCCAGCTTGAATTTAAGGGTCAACGGGATGGAGTTATACAGCAAGCCGGAAAAAATAGAGATAGCCCAAAGCGCAACGCGCAAAGTGAAAATAGAATTGCTCCCGAAGGACGAGCAGCAAATCGACTATGCGTTGGATTTTGGGAAAGAGCATGAGCGGGTAGCCGGAAAGCGCAATCTCTTGTTCACTCCTCTGAAAAAAGCCGACAAGATAAAAATAGACGGAGACATTAGTGACTGGAACGCAAAAAACATTTTGACAATATTTAAAGGAAAAGAACATCTGAACCCTCCTGACCCAAGCATATCCTGGAGCGGAGACGACGATTTGAGCGGGCGGATATATTGCGGATGGGACGAGCAGAATTTTTATTTTGCCGCCGCCGTTAAAGACGACCTGCAATTCAACAGCAAAACCGACTACAAAATATGGGGCGGAGATTGTCTTCAGGTCGCCATGGATATCCAAGCCGATTCTGAAGCAAATGCAAAAAGCGGCTATGACGATGACGACATTGAATTTGGCATGGCCTTCACCCAAAAAAAAGGGCAGGAATTCTATTCTTGGCACGGCTCCAAAAAAGAGCTTAGAAAAGGCAGAAAATTTGCGATAAAAAGAGACAAGCAAAGCAAAATGACATTCTACGAAGCAAGCATCCCATGGAGCGCGCTTAAATTCGCGCCGGAATTAAACAAAGTCTTGGCTTTGAATTACGTGATTCTTGACGACGACGATGGAAACGGAGCATCATACTGGCTACAGGAATCCTCCGGGATAACAGGCGGCAAAAATCCTAAAGCTTTCAAAAAGTTCTACCTGACTGAATAACTGTCGCCACTGAAAATTATATAAAACGGGATTCCGCGACTAAGACAAATCCTTGACGGATTCCCGTTCGATAATCTTGTTTTTTAGCATTACATTTTTGATGGGCGCGCTGGGCTTTGCGCTTTGGATTTCAACGATAGTGTCGACTACTGTTTTTGCCATATTCTCCAGATCCTGGCTTATTGTGGTGTGCGGCGGGGTCAGAAAAGGCGAAACATATTCATCTTCAAAAGAAATGACTGAAACATCATCGGGAATTTTTTTGTCCAGCAAATACAACGCGTAAGCAAGGCGCAATCCCATTCCCTCAGCAGAGATGATTATTGCGGAAGGCTTTTTCTTCATCATTCTTGCCGTGGCTTCAAAAATCTCGTTGGAGGAAGCTATGACGAGCAGGTTTGCGTCAAATTCAATATTGTTGACTAAAAGCCCTTTTTGGTAACCTTTTATTCTTTCAGCGTTTCCCCAGTTTTTAGCGTCTCCGCAAATAAAGGCGATTTTCCTGTGTCCTTTTGATGCTAAAAAATCCAACGCCAACTCCAAGCCTTGCGAATGGTCGGAAGCAACAGAATGCACTCCCTCCAGCGGATGGTTAAGAGTAACGCGCGGAATATCGAACATTGGAAAGTCCGCAATAAAAGGTCGGGAAAAATCAATAATCCCCTGAAAGGTGTTTTTGTGAATAAAAGGCAAATTATTGCTGGTTATTATCTGAACGTTACAGTCGCGCTTAAAAAATTCGCGCGACACGGCTCTTGTCATAAGAATCTCAAAGTTTCCCATATTTATTTCGCCTTCGCCGCCAATCAGAATGGCGAAAGCATTTTTAGCTCCGCTGAACTTGGGCGCGTAATCAAGTTTTCGCGCAACTTCAAGAACGCGTTGGCGCACCTCTTCCTTTACATAGGGATGCTTTCCGAAGACGCGAGAAATGGTCGTCGGCGAAACTCCGGCCGCTTTGGCTATGTCTGTTATTTTATTTCTCATTGCGCAAATCTCACTTTCTAAATCTCAATCCAGTTTTATGAAAACATTTCAGTTTCTTTTATTTTATCTGATTTATCGCACATGTCAACACGTTTTCTTAAATTTCGCGATTATTGCTTGACATCCCAACAAATGGATTTATAATAAATGTTATGAAATGTTTTCACAATGGAGTATCCATGAAGAGAAAGAGAAAGCCCTTTACGCTTATCGAATTGCTCATTGTAATTTCTATAATAGCCATACTAGCGAGCATGCTGCTTCCGGCTTTGAGCAAGGCTCGCAATTCGGCGAATCAGATAAAATGCGCGGGCAATTTAAAGCAAATAGCCTTGGCTATATTCCAATATGGCGATGACTGGAGCAATTATATCCCATATCTGAGGGACAGCAACAATGTCCGCTGGAATGACCGAGTGGCGCCTTATCTTGCCGACGAGGCATCGGGCGGCATTTGGCAGTGTCCTACCCTTAAATATCCCAATAACGGCCCGCTTGCCTTAAGTTACGGCTTTAATTTTACAGCCACGTACAATGAAGACACTTGGGCGTCCGGGTATCACAGCAAGCTGACAGAGTATAAGAAGCCTGCTCAAACTTTTATGGCTATGGACGGATATTTGCCGGATTCCTCAACGGGCGCAGCATGGGTATACGCGGAGGTTTCACAGACATCATTCACTGACTGCGTTTATTTAAAATGTCACAACAGAAAAGCGAATGTCGTCATGTTTGACGGCCATGTTAACGCTTGCAATTCAAATATTTGGCCGAATAATTGGTGCAAAAAGCAGTAAAAATATTTATTGAACAAACATTTTCAAAAGGAAAAACATGAAATCTCTAGTTTATTTTGCCGTTGCCGCGTCATTTTTTCTGTTGGGATGCAAGAGCCAAAAAAATTATTCATCTTGCGCGCCGCCTGAAAAAGGAATCCGCCAATGCCAGAATGCAAAGCAAAGCAAAACAGCGGATGATCCTCTGAAGTTTGCGGTGTTTTTTGATGACTTTTCGAAGGGAATTTCGAGCTGGAAGACCGTGAATGGAGAATCGCATATCCAAGCTAAAGACGGCGCGCTCAAATTCACGGCGCCTGTTCCCGCGTCTTCATTTGCAAAAATAGAAATGCCAGAGGCGCGCTTAAATAATAAAAATGTGATTGTCATTGCAAAAATGCGCGGGAAAAATCTCAACTCGGATGCCTCTAAAAAACACAGCGGCGCCAAAGCGTGGCTTATGCTAGGGTCTGTCCGTAAAACTGAGTTTTTGGCTTGGGATTTTTTCAAAGCTCAGG
>CAZYVR010000320.1:0-7050 GCA_964651145.1 uncultured Victivallales bacterium
CATCTGAAGTTGTGGGATCTGCCCGATCCTGGCAGGAACGACACTTACACCAAGGCCGAAGCCGCTGCTGTCAATGAATTCGTTAATCGTTTTTCTGAAACTTTTAAAAAGCGATATGCTGAAAAATATAAGAAAAATCCTAAAAAATATGGGAAGCATAATTGGGACAATGTAGAAATCAAGCTCGAAAAATTCTCAGGCATAAAAGTGGAGGGCGTCGAAACAGCGCTCCTTGCTATAGCCGGAGGAGTCTCGCCGGATGTGATGTATGTTAATTTTCGCCAATCCTCATCGTATATAGCTCAAGACTTTTTGTACCCACTCGACAAGCCAGAAGACAAGTATTTGACCAGTATGAGCAAAGACGAGCTGGACTTTAGAATTCATCCCAGAATATGGCCAGTGATTAAGCGCAAAGGCAACAAGGGCAAGGAGCATGTTTGGGCCATGCCTTATGGTGCGGCTATTGGCAAGGTCATGCTTTACAGGAAGGACCTTTTTGACGAGCATGGCGTATCTTATCCCAAAAATGATTGGACTTGGAGCGTCTTTTATGAGAAATGCAAAAAACTTGCCCACCCAGGAAAAGGGCAATACGCGATAAGTTTTTCAGGCGGCAAATATGAAGCCTGGCATTGGATGACCTTCCTGTGGTCTGCCGGCGGCGACGTGATGAAATATGACAAAAAAACAGAAGCATGGTCGGCGGAGTTTGACAGCCCTGAGGCAGCAACTGCACTTGATTTTTACACAAAAATTTGCACTGAAAAGTGGGTTGACGAAAAAGGGAAAACACGATATGGATATGCCTATAAGGAAGGCAAGAACTCAATAAAATGGGACCGCGGCGAAATAGCCATGATGGCGTCTTATGTTGATGATACAATTCTCCCTAAATTAAACCCGGATATAACTGGCATGGTCCCGGTTCCCCTTGGCCCTACAGGAAAGCGCGGAGCAGAGTTAAACAGTCGCATGATGGGAATATTTTCAGGAATAAAAGATCCTGTTATTCGAGACGCGGCATGGGAGTATATAAAATTTTATCACAGCAAAGACGCGGTCAGAATAAAAGCCAAAGTCTATGTGGAAGGCGGCATGGGTAAGTTCCTTTACCCTAAATACCTGAAAATGTTTGGCTACAGCAACTTTCTGAGACTCATCCCCAAAGAGTGGATCAAGTGTTTTGATATTGCCATCGAAACAGGGAAGCCGGAGCCTTACGGAAAAAACAGCAATGTGGCGTACAATCTTATGACTGGCCCCATCCATAAGGCTGAAAATATGGCTTTGCGCGGTGAGCTTCCTAAAGACCAGAATGAAAGATTGGCAGTCATGAGCAAGCTTCTGCAAGAGGCGGTGCGTAGGGCCAATGTGGAAATGCTGGGAATACTTTCGCCGAAAGAAAAAATGTGGCGGCGCATTACAGCGGCTATTGCATTGTTTTTTATTGCCATTGCGTTTACGCTTGTGCTTAAAAAAATATTCAAAGCGTTTACCCCTCCTGTGCCTCCAGGGATGGAAAACGTAAAAAGAGATTTTTGGGGATTTGCCAAATATAAATGGGCATACATTATACTTCTTCCCGCGGCGTTGACTATTCTTCTTTGGCGTTATATACCTTTGGCTCAAGGCTCAATTATGGCCTTTCAGGACTACAGGATCATAGGTGGCTCTACGTGGGTTTGGCTCGATAATTTTGGAAATGTTTTATGGGATATGGAATGGTGGAATGCTGTATGGAACTCTATTAGATTTAGCTTTCTTATACTCTCTCTTACGTTCCTTCCCCCAGTGATTTTGGCTGTGTTCTTACAGGAATCGCCAATATTCAATATATTTTTCAGAACAGTCTTTTATCTTCCAGCCGTCATCACAAGTCTGGTAGTAATTATTCTTTGGAAACAGTTTTATGAACCATCAGAGTTGGGCGTGCTCAACATGGTTCTGATGCACATTCCGGCAATAGTTTTTATTGCCTTCGGCTTGTTGCTTTTTTATGTGATGTTTTCATTTTTCAGGAGGCTGATGATTCATCATAGCCCCTTTATTGCTGTTTTTTTTCTGGTTGCTGGAGTTCTCATTTTCTATTCCTGTTACAGTTTTGCCGAGCCGGTTCTTGCAATAAAAAATGAGCCATTTTTCAAAAAACTCTTTATGTGCTTGCCGGAGCCTTATCGCTGGCTAAGGGACGATGACACAGCCATGCTTGCCTGTGTAATTCCAATGATATGGGCAGGAATGGGCCCGGGATGTCTAATATATCTTGCGGCGCTCAAAGGGATTTCAAACGATTTTTACGAAGCGGCCGACATTGACGGAGCCAGCTTTATCGACAAGATACTTTTTATCGTTTTCCCGATGCTTAAGCCGCTCCTCATTATCAACTTTGTGGGAGTTTTTATCCGCTCATGGTATGGGTCGACCCAGACCATTCTTGCAATGACCGGAGGTGGAGCCAACACCGAAGTGGCCGGACTCAAGATTTTTTATAAAGCATTTGTTTTTATGCAATTTGGTCCGGCCACCGCGATGGCGTGGATCTTGGGATTCTTAATGATAGGCTTTACATTGCATCAGCTAAGAATACTGTCAAAAGTTGAATTTAAAGCGGCTGGAAGCAGCGCGTAAAAGAAAGGAATTATCATACTATGAGTATTATTTCAAAAATTGGAAGAAAAAACATAAAAACAAGATTGTTGATGCTTGCAATTGTAACATCTCTTGCCGTGGGATCTGTGTCGATGATTTACCCATTTTTGCTAATGATTGCTGGAAGCTCAAAAAGCAATTATGACACGACAGAGTTTTCTATTATTCCAGCTTTCTATAGAAGCGCCGCTACGCTTTACGGAAAGCACTTGGAGGGGCTTTTCAATGAAAAGACCGAATGGATGAACATGATTTATGATAATGACACAATGTCTTTCAAGCATGTGGAACTGCCAGCTGCGCAAAATGGCAAATTGACGAAAGAATGGGAGGACTTCATCAAGAGCTCCCAGTTGCCGCCTTATTCTTACGCCATTGGCTACATCAACACTCCTGCATCCAAAACAAAGCCCCAGACTTTGCGGGAATTCAAAAAGCATATCGCAAAAAAATACGGGAAAGACATTGCGGAGGTCAACAAAAAGCTTGGCTCCGGCTTTGTCTCATGGAATTCCTTTTCCCTTTCTCCTGACTACTGCTTTGAGAATTCGAGAATGCCAAAGAAAGACAAACTTACTGAGGAACTATGGAGCTTTAAGCAAAAACAGCCGATAGGCAACCGCTATTATTTTATGATAGAGGGCTTTTACAAAAAACTTTTTCTAAAAACAAAATACGGCAAAGACATTTCAGAATACAATAAGAAAAATGGGACAAATTACGCTTCATACAAAGATATCCATTTGCCCAGAGTTGCGCCCAAAGAAAACAAGCGGGGCCGCGCAGATTGGCTAGAATTTGTCCGCGCCACATTAAATCCGCTCTGGATAAGACTGGATAAAAAAGCTTTGCCATCTTACCGCAAATATCTCAAAGCCAAATACAAGAGCATCGAAAGCTACAATAAAAATTATGATTCAAAATTTGCTTCTTTTGACAATGTTCCTTTGGTCAAGGAAGTTGCCTTCAAAGGCGCAATGCTTAGGGATTTTGTTGATTTTCTGGGAGGATGGACGGATCCTGAAACTGGAAAAAAATATATAGCGGCAAACGACTCTCTTCGAATTCACTGCGTTGACTTTATGTTTCGAGACTATCTTAAAAACAAACACAAAAACATAGCTAGCGCAAACAAGGAGCTTGGGACTCCCTTTAAAAAATTTAACCAAATATTTCCACCTCAACTCGATTCGCATTACAAGGCGTTTGAGAAAAATAAAACCTCTTTGCGTTGGGAATTTGCATTGCGCAACTTTATCACAGTAATCGACTATTTGGTTTTTCAGGGACGCGGCGTCCTTAACACCATAATTTATTGCGGCCTCATGGTGGGAATTGCCTTGATCGTAAATCCGTTGGCGGCCTATGCCCTAAGCCGATTTAAAATGCCATCGACATATAAAATACTATTATTTCTTATGTTGACCATGGCGTTTCCTCCGATGGTTACCCAGATTCCAGTATTTCTGTTAATGAAAAAACTAGGCCTGCTCAACACCTTTGCTGCGCTTATTCTTCCGGGCGTGGCAAACGGGTATTCTATCTTTCTGCTCAAGGGATTTTTCGATTCGCTTCCACAGGAGCTTTATGAAAGCGCTTCGCTAGACGGAGCTTCAGAGTGGACAATGTTTTGGGTAATAACCATGAACCTTTCAAAGCCGATTCTTGCAGTGATAGCATTAAATGCGTTCACATTAGCCTACAGCAATTTCATGTTTGCATTGCTCCTCTGCCAGGATGAAAAAATGTGGACACTTATGGTGTGGATTTACCAACTTCAGCAAATGAGCGGACAAGGCGTCATATACGCGTCTCTTTTAATAGCGGCGGTTCCGACCTTCATAATATTTGTATTCTGCCAGAACATCATCATGCGCGGAATTGTGGTCCCAACAGAAAAATAGCAAAAAACAGGAGATAACAAAAATGGCTGAAGTAATATTGACCGATTTGTGCAAAATCTATGACGGCGACGTACTGGCTGTCGATAAAGTTAATCTTTATATCAAGGACAGGGAATTTATGGTTTTGGTCGGACCTTCCGGCTGCGGAAAATCCACCACTCTTCGAATGGTTGCCGGACTAGAAGAAATAACCTCCGGCGAGGTCAAAATAGGCGAGCGCATCATCAATGACGTGCCCCCGAAAGACCGCGACATCGCGATGGTGTTCCAGAACTACGCACTCTATCCGCACATGTCTGTTTACGACAACATGGCGTTTGGACTCAAGCTGCGCAAATTTAAAAAATCTGACATTGACAAGCGCGTTCGCGACGCAGCCGACATTCTCGGAATACACGAATACCTCCACCGCCGTCCAAAAGCTCTTTCCGGCGGTCAGCGCCAGAGGGTTGCTGTGGGTCGCGCGATTGTCCGCAAGCCTGAAGCGTTCCTCTTTGACGAGCCGCTTTCAAATCTAGACGCCAAGATGCGCGTACAGATGCGCGCCGAAATAAGCAAGCTTCACACGCGACTTGAAACCACCATGATTTACGTGACGCATGACCAGGTCGAAGCTATGACAATGGGCGACAGGATCTGCGTGATGAAGGATGGAATAATACAGCAAGTAGATGATCCGCTGACCCTTTACGACAAGCCAGCCAACGCCTTTGTGGCCGGATTTATCGGCACGCCTCCGATGAATTTTTACCATGGAAGTCTTATTAGCAAAGACGGAAAATTCTATTTCAAAGACGAAGTTTTGGAAATACCTTTGCTGGACAAATGGAAAGAAAATCTTGAGCCATACATCGACAAAAAGATCATCTTTGGCGCGCGTCCTGAAAACATTGGATCGGAGCAGGCTGAAAATCATGGATCAATGCCGAAGATCAAGGCTAAAGTTGAAGTTCTCGAGCCGATGGGATCGGAAACTTATCTTTACATGCACACTGGAGCACAGTCGTTTATTTCCCGCATCGACTCGCATCGCGAAGTGCATGTGGACGAAGAAGTTGAGTTGGCTATCTACCTGCCAAAGTCCCGCATCTTCGATGGAGAAACAGAAAAATTGATAGTGTGATTTTTTATTATAAATCAGACATACTTAGAAAGAAATATAGCAATGAGTTATAGGTGGGTTACGGAGTAGAAAAGTTAATATGCAACAGGCAATTTTATTCAGGATAAAAGAATGAATTATGGGGGGAAGGATATGTATAGAATGAGGGTGAGGTTATGTCAATAGTCTTTAAGCAAAAAATGAGTCAAAAAGAAGAAAGAAGCGAAGAGGAACAAGTTCAGGAAGAAAGAGCAATTCAAACATTCAAATTTCCTTGGACTGAGTTAATAATTACAATTTTTCTGTTTGCCATCGGGTTTGGCTTTTTGTGGCTTATGATGAATAAATAATTACTTCACAAAATGGAAGCTTTATTAGAATAAATAGAAGTATAACTTCTTTCAGAATATTTAAAACATTAACAAATAAAGAGGGAAAGCTTATAAGAAATACAGAAGAATCAAAATAACAGATTGTGTCGCTCCCATTAAAAAAATGGGCGCGTTGCTTGCTGTTGTCTAAACGGAAAGGAAGCTGTCTTTTTTATTAAAGCGGCAAGCCTTTAAGTAGAGACGTAAACGCAAAAATGGTATCTCGCCGTTTTGCGTATACGTCTCTTTTTTTTGCTAAAATAAATATTACGAAAAGGAGAAAAAGTGTCAAGAATGCTAGAAATCAACATGGCAATTTTAAATTGCGCCGAATATAACCAGGAAAAACTTGCGGCATATTGGGGGCCTCCCAAGTCTCCAGCGGAAGCTTTGAAATGGAAACTGGAATTGGGAGTTTGCGAATGCGCGCGAATTCTCATTTGTTTCGAGAAATGTCAATGGGGTAAGTTTGACAAAGGACCATCGCCCAAAAGGCTGCGGAAAACTCTGTGCAGGCTTATCAACAATTCAAATGAGACGACGGATGAAAAACGTGTTTCGGAGTTAAAGCGTGGAATTAAAAATGCCGTTTCATATCTAAAAGAACAGATAAAAAAAAACTCCATAAAATCAAAGACGCTTCAGCTAATTGAAAAAAAATTAAACAAATTGCTTGAAGCAAATGAACAAATATAGAAAGGAAAGATCATGAAAAAAAGCATCTTCGTTGAACTCGAGAATAAACATAAACGTCAAAATGCATGTCCGAAAGAAGCAAGCGGTTCATCTCGGAAGCATCCGGGGATTTACATGCTCAGGCAAATAGAATACGATATTGAGAGATTAAAATATGAGCAAATGGGAAACGACATTTCGCTTATCTTGCTAGGAGGGGCGCGGGATGAATTAAAGAATATTTTGCGGGGTATACAGCCAAAGGACAGGACGCTGGACGATGAAGTAAAATTGCGCCTTGATATTCTGGAAGAAGGAATAAAAAAAGTAATTGCAAAGATGGACA
>CAZYVR010000321.1:0-7033 GCA_964651145.1 uncultured Victivallales bacterium
GAAAGTATCTGCCGTCTAAAATACTCCTGCTGCGCATAATGTCCTTTATTGATGGCAGGTGTTTGTCCAAAATAATGACCAACGAGACGGTCTTCTTCTGTAAGTTCTGAGCGCCAGTTCAGCCATTTGTCGCGCACTCCGTTAAAGCCGTCATTAAATGTCCGCCCATCAAAAGTGTATTCAAAGATGGAAACGCCAGAGTCTTCGCCCATGCCCGCCACAACCAGTTCTGTAAAAAAATCGCCGACAATAGTTCCGCAGTTCGTGTTTATTTCAAACCTTTCCTTCGGGTAGCCGACTGAGCCGTTGTCGCCCGCCATAATGGAAACGACTATGTCTTCAGGATATGTCAATGTAATCACATTGTCCACATGCCCGGCTCCAGCCATATACACGGATTCCGGCAGAAGGCCGGTCAGCCAATTCATTAGGTCAAATATATGAGTGGTTTCATGGATTAGAGTTGATTCTTTGCTTACAAGGACCGCCTCCCTATGCTCCGGCGGCCAGATGTCGGACTCTCCCACAATTCTGTATCCGATAAGCGTATTTCCTTTTTTGTGCCTCTGGAAAATGGGCCGAGTCGCCTGCATGATGGGACTGTATGGACGATTGAAGCCCACGATAAACGGGACGCCTGAAGGCTTCATCAGCTCAATCATTTTTACAATATCTGCCTCTGTGTAGGCAAGCGGTTTTTCCACAAAAAGCGGTTTTTTGTATTTAACAGCCGCCTCCATTATTGGAATTCTGAAATCTGGCTTTGTCGCGCAGACCACCATCCCAACATTCGGCGAAGCAAATATTTCTTCAAAATCTTTCGTCACAAATTGCGGATTTATTGCTCCTTGAGGGATTCCAGTTGCTCGTCTCTCAAGTCGCAAAACGCTGTGATTTTCAGGTTTGGATTTTTGGCGGCCATGGGGATATTGCTTCCGCAAGCATGTCCACCGCACCCAATAAACCCAACGCCCATTTTCTGGTTCGACATTTTGAGTCCACTCCTTTGATTTATTATTCGCACAATTTTAGCTCGATGACTTCGGGCTTTCGCTTTTTGCCGGAAATGTGTTCCATAAGAGTCTCAACTGACTTTGAGGCAAGTCTCAGCATTAATTTTTTTACATTAATAAAGTCTTCATCATTATCAGAAATGCAAGGTCCGACAACGCAACGCTCAGGATTGGCGAAACCTAAGTCAGCAAGCAGTCCCGGCAAATTTTCAGAGGCAAAAGAGTTAACAGAATAAACAGCGTCAACCTTTCCGGCCAATTCCTTCGCCGCTTTTTTCAAGTCGGACATAGAGTCATTGCCAGGCGGCAAAACTTTAAACAGATCAACTTGAAATTTCCTGCCAGATTTATGGAGATAATTTTTGTAAGCGTCCAAAGCCATGTCGCGCGCAGTCTTAAGCCCCTTCTCTCTGAATGCTCCTTCCATGCAAACCACTCCAATATTGCTGAAGCCGCGTTTCTCTAGAAGCTGAAAAGCTTGCTCCGCAATGCTTTGGGAATCTATGACTACAGCGGGCCAATCAGGTTTTTCGTATCTGTTCCCCATCACAAGTATTTTTTTGCCCATTGCGCGAAGCAGCTCCAGATTTTTGCGCGGAAAAGGGCTTCCAATAAGAATTCCAGCCATGCGATGGTCGCTTATTATTTTTTTGAGAAAGCCATTGCGCGGATCATCAATTGATTTTCCATGCGCCATTAAAATCTGAGTTTGGCATCCGAATTCTTCGCATGCGCGCGCTATCTCGCGAGACATCATAAAAAGGTGAGGATGAGTCAATGAAAAAATATCAAAGTACAATATGCCTATAGTTTTCCCGGAATCGCAAACTTCGCCGCAACCGGGAAGCTTAATCAGAAAAGTTCCCTTTCCGGGACGGCCTGCAATGACGCCTTCCTCTGTCAGTTCGGCAATGGCTTTCTGCGCCGTCTTGGTGGAAACTCCAAATTTCTCCGCCCACTCCCGGCAAGAAGGCACAGAATCGCCGCCGAGAGCCCCGCTTTTCCTCATGCCTTTGATCATCAGCTCTTTCAATTGCTTGTATATCGGAATATCATTTCTTATTTTTAATTTTTCAACCTTCACTAAGATGTATCCTTGTTGTAATTGTGGTACTTGTTGTAGTATATAATCAAAAAAAGGATTAGTCAATGCTTTTTAAAAAATATTAGAACAAATCACACGTCCGGCGCAAGTTTCCGCTTTTTTCTTTCAACCGTAAATACTACGCCCGCAACGACAAGAAGAACGCCAAAGGCATTCATAAGAGAAAATTGCTCGGAAAGGATCAACCATGCAAGAACAATCGTGAATACCGGGGTGAGATATTGCATTACATTTAAGAGCGAAAGCTCAATTTTGTCCATTGCCTCATACCATGCGAAAAACGCCACGGCTGTTGGAAACGCCGCAAGATACAGTATAACGCTCCAATGAAAAGCGGAATCCGGCAGATTGAATTCCATAGGCAAGACAAGCCTCAATATCAGAAGCTCAACAGCTCCAAGCAACATAGCCCAGGTAGTCGCGGCGTATCCGCCGACTCTCTTTACCACTTTCTTTCCCCACACAGAATAAATAGCCCAGCAAATAGCGGCAAGCAACACAAACAAGTCTCCGCGCATATGGTCAGGCTTGTAGGCAAATCCCCTCAAAGTGATTACATCCACGACAAACATGCACCCGATCAAGCTCATAAATATGCCCAATACCTGAATCGGCCTGATTTTTTCGCCAATAAAAAGGCCGCCCAAAAGTATTATTACAGGATTTATCTGCATTATCATAGAGCTGTTAATGGCTGTAGTGTCCTTCTGCCCCACAAACAGAAACACGCTCATTCCAACGATCCCGAATAATCCGAGCAGGGCAAGTTGAAAAAGGTCTTTAAGATTTACCGAAAACAGTTTCTTGCGAAAAAATACCACACCCAAAACAAAAAGAATGCCGCCTCCCAGCACAAAACGAATAAGAGAAAGAGAAACGGCGTCAATCGCGCCGTCCTTCATAAGATAGCGAGCGCTGACAAACGTGGTGCTCCACAGGAAAGCGCTGGCGAAAGACCAGAAAACTCCAATCTTATATGTATTGTCATGTTTCAATATCAAAGCAATGCCTTCCTTTAAAAATGCAAATTCGCGTAATGTAAGGAGGTATTGTCCATATGCAACATAGAAAACAAAAAAATAAGAAAAACGGCAGTCAATGCAAAAAGCGCGTCAATCCTTAAAGAATTTAATGATGGCTTCAAACAGGTTGGCGAAGAAACTTTTCTTAGGCTTGATTGTGTCGATGTCTATTTTTTGAGTGGCTGTGGTTATCTTGTGCGCAACGGCGGATCTGCTGATTTTACGCGTGGAAGTTTTTGTCATTGTTTTCTGAGGCGTCTCAGGAACTGCAGGACGCAAGACCTCTTCCGAGATGTTATTTTCGTAAACTGGCTCCATTCTGGGAGCTGTCTCAGGCGCAGGAATTCCCTCAGGCGCAGGAATCGGGTCAGTAGATGTCGGCTCAGGCGCTTTTTTATCGTCGCCGCCTCCGATCAAGACATCTTCACGTTCTTCTATTTTAGCTATGACGCCCTTCTGATAATCCACCCAGTAGTCATAATCTATTTCCTCAAAGCCAGCCGCCTCCATAAGCTTCTTGCTTGGACGCGCCATAGTCACGCCGCGCGCAAAACAATCCACCCAGTTGACAAACTGCACCAGAGCTGTTTCCACATAATAATCTTCAGGCGGAAGCTCTTCCATTTCATGATGCCAGGTTACCGGAACAAAAATATCATCGGTCATCTGCCATCTTTCCAAAAGCCAGCCGCCAGCCTCCGCGTGATTTATATGAATAATAGAATCTTCCGCCACATTGCATGGAATATTGTCGCGCACAGCCATATCATGCGCCAATTTAAATTTCTTGGGCGAGAACCTCCTTAGGATAACCTTGCCTATGTCGTGCATCAACACTGTAAGCGGCAGATTGCTGGCGGCGGGTATCTCATGCGCCTCCATTATGTCAGACATCAGCACTGAAGCTGAATAGGCATGATTCCATTCGTCTTCTTCGTCTTTGGAAAACATGTCCATTATGGACGCGGAATAAACGAGCTGCTTAACCTTCAATATGCCTAAAAGGTTCACGGCGCGATCAACAGAATCTATCGTTTTGCGCAACCCGTAATAGCCTGAATTGATGAGCTTAAGAATACGGGCAACCAAAGACTGATCCTTGCTGATAGCATCAATAAGCTCCGGCATCGAAACGTCCTCGTCACGCAATAATAACATGACTTTCATAATGCTCGAGCCAGGAGTGGGAAGATTTGACATCTGGCTAATCTTGCTGAGAATAGCTTTTTTCTCAAATTCCAACGCTTTTTGACCAAACTGAGATTCGTTTTTTCCGGCTATAGACATACTTTACTACACATTCATAACAATCATAAAATCAAAATGTTAGTGAAATATACACCGCATCTAATAAAATTGCCAGTGGTTGAGTCTGAATGAAAAAAACAACCATGTTCGGGCTGGAACGACGCTGATTTAGATATATGCCAGTGCTTCTTAAGCCAAAACTTCTTTTCGCTTGTCTATTGCGGTGATAATTGAAAAGATGGCCAGATTGACAATAATTCCAGCCAGCATGCCGCTAAAGCCTGTCTCCGAACAATACCTGTTCCAAAGAAAGACTCCAGAGCAGCCTGCGGCAGCGCTGCTGAAAAAGGCCCTGCGAGAACTTTTTATTCCAAAAATAACTGCAACCAAAGGCGTCAATATCATAGGGCTCCAGAAATCATACGACAAAACCAAAATATCAAGCAAGCCCTTCCCGCTAAAAGCGAAAACAACGGCAATAGCTCCAGTCAAAATGGTGGCCCAGCGCCCCAAGCGCAACTCCTGCCTGTCGCTTAATCGCGCAAATGGATTAATTACATCATTTACCAGACTAACCGCCGCCGCATTGAGAAAAGA
Organism: uncultured Victivallales bacterium; assembly: GCA_964651145.1. GTDB lineage: Bacteria > Verrucomicrobiota > Lentisphaeria > Victivallales > GWF2-45-14 > CAZYVR01. Next base: position 4,986 of record CAZYVR010000321.1, read on the forward strand.
ATCAGCGCTTGACATCAACACTGCAATTATTCCGGCAATGACCAATCCCTTTGCCCCTATCGGCATAACTGTGTTAATCAAATACGGCATTGCCTGGCTTGCCTCCAAATTAGGATCAACGGCAAACGCCACAACGCCAAGAGCTCCGGCAATCAGAAAAAATGGAATTGAATATATCCCGCTATAAAGTGTTCCCATTTTTCTTGATCTGTCATCTTTGGCAATAAGCAGGCGCTGGAAGTAAGGCGGCACCAGAGTTTCGCCCAGCATAAAAACAAAAAAGAGCGATATAAATTGAATCCATGGGAATTCCGACCCTCCCAGTGGCGCAAGCAAATTAGGCGGCACACTTTCGACAATTTTGCCAAGTCCTCCTGCGTGCAACACCGCCAAAATCAAAATTAGCGGAACTCCGACAGTTAGAACAATAAACTGCAGCACATCAGTTAGCACCACCGCGCGCATTCCACCGAACGCAGTATAAAAAATCACAATGCCAATTCCAACACAAATCCCAATCCACTGCGGCATGCCAAGAAACTGTTCAAAAAGCAGTCCGATTCCGCCAACTTGAGCCCCAAGGATTCCAGCGCAAATCAACACCGCAAAAATTCCGGTGAAACACTGAGCAAGCTTTCCGAACTGCTTGCCAATGACATCGCCAACAGAAATTGCATCCGGAAATTTGTTCATCCTCGGAGCAATAAACAGCGCCACGAAGAACTCTTTGACGCTAAAACCCAACAGCGCAAATGAATACACCAAACCAACCTCGTAAGCCTTTGCCGCGTTGCCCATGCAGTAGCCGCCACCGATAAATGACGCAGAAATAGTGGCAAAAATAACGAACGAACCGTAAGATTTTCCTGCCACTGAAAAATCTTTCATGTTTTTTATGCCTTTTCCGGCCCAAAAACCGATTCCCGCAGTCAGCAGCAAATAAATTATTACCAGAATTAAATCAATTCCATGCAACGCAACGTTCATTTTTTAATCCTTTCTTCTTTTTTCTATATGACCCCGTGAAACTTTTCACTGCTTGTTCATGCTGTAGGCGCGCAAAATTCTCTTTTTTTGCCTAATGCAATTTTTAGCGTTCAGGTTGAACTCCTCATAAGAAAAAGGCTAATTCTATATAACACAGTTATACACGATAGTGGATTATTCTCTAAAATAAAAAATCTGCTATAAAAAAAATACTTTTGCGCAGATTAAATTTCAAGCGATTAAAACGGAATTCAACGGCAAATAATCAGAAAAAATTCATTTCTTAGATGGAGCCGCTAAAAAGTTCAATGCGCCATCGCGTTCTCCGCTGGATCAAGCCCGGACTAAGTCAGGTTTTTATTTCGACTCTGTCGACTTTTTTATTTTTCAGGACATTTTGGAGGCGGCGTCTCCTTCAACTATGTTCGGAACCGCCAAAGGCAATTATTTTAGGCAAAGGTTGCAATATGCTATTATCACATTTAAAATATAGTTAATGAACAATTTATTAGGGGGGAAGAGATCATGGATGCGCTTTATACAATTCAAGTGAAAACAATTAACGGAAAAGAATGCGATCTGTCAGAATACGCTGAAAAGGTCATGCTTATTGTCAACACCGCAAGCAAATGCGGTTTCACGGGGCAATACAAAGGGCTTGAAGAGCTTCACAAGAAATATAAGGACAAAGGGCTTGTCGTCCTTGGATTCCCCTGCAATCAGTTTAATAGCCAGGAGCCGGGAACCGAAGCGGAAATAAGCAGTTTTTGCGAACTCAATTATGGAGTGACTTTCCCAATGTTTTCCAAAATAAACGTAAACGGCGAAAATGCTCACTCTTTGTATAAAGAATTAAAACAAAGGGCTCCCGGGATATTGGGAACGCAGGCTATAAAATGGAATTTTACAAAATTTCTTGTCACCAAAGGCGCCGAGTCCATCAAAAGATTCGCTTCCGCCACCTCTCCCGAAAGCATTGAAAAAGAAATAAAGGCTCTTTTATAAACTTAGGAGTCTATTCAAAATAAACTGAACATTTGCTGGCGAGGATTTTGGATTGA
>CAZYVR010000322.1:0-7008 GCA_964651145.1 uncultured Victivallales bacterium
GCAAGAAATTTTGCGACAATGCACTCTGTTATGGAAACCGGCATGGTAAACAAAAGCTCCACCGTGCCCATGCGGCGCTCTTCAGACCAGACAGGCATTCCCACCACGGGAACAAGCATCAGGAAAAGCCATGGAAACCAGGAAAAGAAAGGCGCAAGAGACGCCTCGCCAATAGCAATAAAGTTGCTGACCATAAAAGTCAGGAAACCTGTGAGCAAAAGAAATATCACTATAAACACGTAACTTGCCGGCGAGGTAAAATACCCGGCCAGCTCTTTTTTAGACAAAACTATAATATTGGAAATCATTTCCCCGCCTCCGCGCGATATCCGGTTATAGAATGAAAAACTTCGTCCAGACGGCCACGGTCCACTTTCAGTTCTCTTATCAGCCAATCCTGCGCGCGGCAAAGCTCAAAAACTTCATGGCGCAATTCAATCTCGGAAACCTCGTCGCTGTGCCTCAGCCTAAATTCAGCGCCCTCGTCTGTTAGTTTGACAATGGACGCCTCAGTTACTCCTTTGATCTCCCGAAACTTGGATGTCAACTCATCGGGAGACGGCCCAAGCGCTTCAATCAACACTGTGCCGTAATCGGCGGAAAGACTTTTCAGTTCATCAGGCGTTCCGTCAAAAACTTTCTTTCCGTCTGCAATCACAAGAGCGCGCGCGCAAACAGCCTCCACTTCCTCAAGTATATGCGTGGAGAGCACTATCGCCTTTGTGCGGCTCATTTCTTTTATAAGATTCCGAACCTCACACTTCTGATTGGGGTCCAGGCCGTCGGTGGGTTCGTCAAGAATCAATATTTCCGGGTCATGAATGATGGCCTGAGCAAAGCATGTTCTGTGTTTGTAGCCCTTTGAAAGCGTGTCTATCTGCTGGTTGCGCACCGGCTGCAAAAAGCATTTCTGAATGGCTTCGTCCACTTTCACTCTCATGCCCTTGCCGCGAAGCCCTCGAAGCTCCGCCGTAAAACGCAAGAACCCGCCAACAGTCATTCCCGAATACAGTGGAGCGTTTTCAGGCAGATATCCGATGCTCGCCTTGGCCATTATCGGGTCGGAATCCATGTCGTGCCCGCAAATGACAATTCTTCCACGGGAAGCCGGAATGAATCCGGTAATCATCCTCATAGTAGTGGATTTACCAGCTCCGTTCGGCCCGATAAACCCGAGAGCCTCTCCGCGTTCGACCGAAAAGGAAACATTCTCCACTGCAAGCTTGGAGCCATACCATTTATATAAATTTTCAGCAATAATCATAAGATTAAGTTCTTTGGATTAAACAAATATAAAATATAAGCCTGAAACTAAATTTTAAAAGAGCGCTGAATAAATATTAGCGAAATCAACAAAAAATACACCGAACCGCCATGAATGGCAATGCTCGCTGGAATTAATATGAGTATGGCTGTAAGTTCTGACTGGGATAAATGGAGGCTTTTGCATTGCCGTCGAAAAACAAACAACGCTCATTCATTATATTTTTTATTGTCTTTGCGATAATTGCGCAGACTGGATTCAGCGTCCAGGCAAGCAGGCGCTCAGACTCTCTGCAGATATTAGACGAAAATCTCCCGCTTGAAACACGGTCAGTCATAACGCGCTATCTGAAGCGCCTGAATCATATGCTTGAAAAGCTTCTGAGGCACGAACCCAAGAACACTCCATTGCCATGCAAAATATTGTTTATGAACGAAAAGTTGCGGGACAACATCAACATAGTGGCTCTCCATGACAAACGCATCTACATCTATCTGCCAGCTGATTTAAATATCTGGATAAATGACGATGAATTCCATAAAAAGCTGATAAGCGCTCTTCTGCAATGCAAAAACGGCATCTCCCCTGCGCAGCAGGCTAACTCAAATAAAAGGAGAGTCCCCGACTGGCTTTGCGCGGCTTTAACGCACAAGCTGAGACAGCCTGAACAATCACAAAGAACAATGGGGATAAAAGTTTACCCGAGAGTGCGCTCATTGCTTTTCTCCGGATGGCAGCCCGATATCTGGCAACTCATTGGCAATCCAGTAAAGCCGGATGGAAGCGAGGCCAGAGCCATGTACAGCGAAGCGTGCGAACTTCTGCTGGATGCATGCATGAAGAAACATAAACGCAAAAAAACGCCTATAACCGACACCATCTTATTGTCGGCGCGCACAAAAACGCCTCACGAAGAAATATTCAGACAGACCTTCGGAAAAATAATTATCTCCGCAAAGAAAGCGCAGCCAAAAAACAGTGAAGAGGACAGCGGGCAAAACGACGATAAAATAACCTTATGGTTTCAACACGCGGTCAAAAAAAGTTCAATAAATTACTTTATGCCGCCGCCATCTGAATATGCCAAAAAGGTGTTCGAGGAAGCCATTATCATAAGCGACAGCAATTCTAAATTCGACATTTCGGAATTAGCCGAACGCTGGCCGCAAATCAAAGATAAAAAGCTGACAATTCTAAAAGCGCAAAAGAGCCTGACGGACGCAAAGCTTTATATTCCCTACTTCGCGCATGGTCCGCCGACCACAATAATCCTGCATCTGGCAGAGCTGTATACAGAAAAAGCAAAAGACTTCAGGCAAAAAGTCGAAAAAGCAAAAGAGGATTTTTTTCAAAAAATGAAAAAAATGAAAAAAATAGAAGAAGCCACAAAAAAAGCAGAAACGCAAAATCTGCCCATAGCTCTGAAATACTGGAATTACTTCAGGATTCTGGCCGAAGAAGAAAAGGAAGCCAGAAAAAACAATCCGAAACTTCACAAATATCTGGACAGAATAGAAAAAGAATACAACAAATATTAAAAAACTCCCGGGCTGGCAAACGCGCGCTGCGCGCCTTGCAGCGCCCTTCATGTGGCGCTAATGTAATAGTGTTAAAAACAAAGCCGGACTATTGTTGAAAACAGAGAGTTTTAGTTATGCCATTATCAAGAAAGAAAAGAGGCAATCCGCTTAAGCTGTACCTTATAGCGGCAACGGCTGCGTTATTTGTGGGAATTATAACTTTCCAAGCGTTGAGACGGGCTATCGGGCGCTTTGCCAGCGATTTCTTTTACCCTTATTTATCCGCTCCCGCAGAAGTCAGCGGCATCCTCAAAAACAAATCGTTGCTCTTGAAAAGCAAATTATCGCTGGCAAAAGAAGTGGAAGAACTGCGCCGCGAAAATGACAAGCTCACAGCGCAAGCTACCGACCTTAAAAGCATAAGCCAAGAAAATAGTGAACTGCGAAAAATTCTGAAATTAAAAAAACGCCTGGGCTACAAATGCGTGTTTGCCGAAATAATACTGCGCGACCCCGTATTCTGGGAAGAAAGCTTCACTATAAACAAAGGAAGCAATAACGGCATAAAGCCAGGGGCGATAGTCTTATGCGCCACGCCATCGCCAGAAACCGGAAAGCCTGTTCAAACAGCACTTGGCAGAGTCAAATCAGTCTCGGCGCACAGTTCGATTGTTTCCACTATCCTAAGCAAGGATTGCCGTCTCAGCGCCCGAATTCTCAATTCATCATCCACAGGAATAACCAGCGGAGGCTTAAGACAGGAAGGCAGTTTTTTTGCCAGGATAGCCTATCTGCCAAAAGGGCTGAAGTACTCTGAAGGCACAAAAGTGGTTACTTCAGGCATGAGCGTTCAAACGCCACCCGGATTATATCTGGGCAAGCTTGCCGGAAAGGGATCTCAAATAAAAATCCAAAACAATCTATACGTGGAAGCCGTCTTCAAACCAGCGGCCAACTTTGAAAACATCAGATTTGTGATGGCGATGATAAAAGAACACGGAGATGACGAATGACTTCGCTCATGTTTATTTTTATCGGGATGTTCACCGCGATCATAACTGAATTGATCTGCGGCTCCATTGGCATAATAGTTCCACTCGCGGCGCTCATGCTGTTCTACTTCTCAATGACCACAGGCTGGGAAGCGGGCTTGGCGGCCGGAGCTGTGTGCGGCATTTCAATCGACATGCTCTACGGAAGAAACATCTATTTTACACCCTTTATTTTTGTGGCAGTTGCGGCAATTTCGATCATATGGCTGCGAAGGCGGGAATCAAAAAGTTACCTTATGAGCACATTCCCTGGCATGGCAATAGCCGCGCTTTGCGTTGTTCCGACAATAATCCTGAGCTCGCTGTCCATGGGGCTGAACTGGTCAATCCTTTTTATGAATATGGCAAATTTGTTTTTCGCAATAATATTTTCGGCGTTCTTCCTTCCTATGCTGATAATAATAATGGATTACTTCAGCAATAAACTGGGCTTGCCGCTGTTTCGTGAAGCCAATGAAAGAATAACTAAAGCCTGAAATAGAGATCAATAATGAAAGGCGCCCGGCGCGCATGAAAATATCCAATTATATTATAAGACTGACAATGCTGACAATATTTTTTGCCATAGTCTATCTGATAATAATAGCGCGCCTGTGGGATGTCCAGATAAAGGAGGGCGAGGCCCACCGGGACAACATATCTAGGCAGTCTATCAGGAGAATTCGCTTCCCGGGAATAAGAGGACGCATATTCACATCCGACAAACACCTGCTGGCAGACAACTCTCCATCATTCGACGTGGTCTTCCATCTGGCTGAAATGCGCCGCCCGGGAAGACGCTCTAAAACTATAAAATACATTCTTGACTCCGCAAAACGACTGGCAAAGTTGACAGGCCGGGAACTCACGCTGAAAAAAGCAGAAATAACAAGGCATATGAATGTCCGCCCCGGCCTGCCCATGACAATAATGAGCAATCTCACCCCGAAGGAACTCGGAATCGCAATGGAAATGATCCCTCCCATACGAGGAATGGAAATTGTCCCCCTCCCCGTAAGATCATACCCCGAAGGAAAAACAGCGTGCCACATAATAGGCTATGTGGGCAGGGAAGACCCCACCAAGGCAGAAGATAGGAATGACTACTTTTACTATATGCCCGACCTGATAGGACGCAGCAGCATAGAAAAACGCTATGACGACGTGATGCGCGGCTCCCCCGGCGACAGCCTTGTGCGCGTTGACCACCAGGGGTATATCCATGAAACCATCGAATCTTCAAAAGCAAAAGCCGGCTCCGACTTGATTCTTTCCATAGACTGGAAGGCGCAGGAAATTGCGGACAAGCTGATGAAAGACAAAAATGGAGCGTTCGTTCTGCTGGACGCCAACTCCGGAGCCGTTCTTGCAATGGTGTCGGCTCCAGGCTACGACCTAAAAACTTTTGTTCCGCAATTGAGCTCTAAAGTATGGAATAAATTACAGTCAGACCTAAACAAACCACTGCTGAATCGAGCCACGAACGGAGCATACACGCCTGGCTCGATTATAAAGCCCCTTGTGGCAATAGCTATATTGGAAAACGGAGGAAATTACGCAGACTCCATTGACTGCGACGGAAAAACAAACATCGGCAACGCGCGCATACGTTGCTGGAGCTGGCGGCAGGGCGGACACGGAAAAGTCAACCTTATTGACGCAATAAAGGTGTCCTGCAATGATTTTTTCATAGAAAAAGGCAGCAGGCTGGGCCTCGAGAAGCTATCCAAGATCTACGATTCGGCGGGAATCGGAAAACGCACAGGCTTTGCCCTCCCCGAAAGGCGCGGCATACTTCCAAGCAAAAAACAAAAAATGCGCATATTCAGGTCAAACTGGAATGTGTACGACACCGGCATACTTTCCATAGGCCAGGGAATCATTCTGGTAACCCCGCTTCAAGTTGCCACTTATGTGGCGGCAATAGCGAACGGAGGCGTCCTGTGGAAGCCCTACATTGTCAAAGAGCAAACAAGCCCTTCTGGAAAAATATTAATGGAGGCCAAGCCGGAAAAAACCGGACACCTGAAAGTTTCCCCTGCCAACCTGAGAATAGTCAGAAACGGCATGTGGCAGGCCGTAAACGCTCCTGACGGCAGCGCCAAAACAGCGCAGAATAAATATATAACCCTTTTCGGGAAGACCGGGACAGCTGAAGTCGGACCACGAGACAAACGCTACACAAACACCTGGTTTGTGGCTTTTGGAAAGCATCAGAAAAAAATGTATTCGCTGGTTGTCTTCGTGGAAAAAGGACAAAGCGGCGGCAGGACCTGCGCGCCAATCGCAAGAAATTTTTTCAATCAATGGCTGGATCCTAAAAAAGTCAAAGAAAAAAATTCAAATCCCTATGAGAATAATTGACAAATGCTACCGATAGAAAATTGATCCATTAACGCGCAAAGCGCTCTCCGCCATAATTCAGCCAGCAACGACAAAAAATCAGAAATTCTTCGCACTAAGTTGCCCTTAAAATCTATCGCCTGGCAAGGCGTCAGTTTTTTTATGAGTTTTAAAAAATTAAATAAGCGCTCGATGCAATCGCATAAAAAGCCGGACTTTGTCAGGGCGCTGTCCAGTGGCGAGCTCACTGGTCGGCAAAGCCGAAAGCATTAGGCGCATAAAAGATTGCGCGCCAGCGCGCATGGCGCATTGATAGCCTGAAGCTTATTTCAAAGCAAAACGGGAAACAAGCTAAGCTTGCCAGTTGCGCCAGCTTCACTGAGGGGTTGCCTTTTCTGATTCTTTGTTGCTGTTTTTAGACTTTACGGTCTTGACTAAGAGATAAAAAACGTTATAATAACCACATGAGATAACGTTTTCTCATCTTTTAAAAAAAGGTCATTTATGGTAAAGCTTTCAGAAATAGCCAAAGAAGCTGGATTTTCAATTCCGGTTGTTTCACGGGTGCTAAGCCCCAAGCCCCACAAAGATGCGAGGGTGGCAGAAGAAACCCGCAAGCAGATTCAGGCGATTGCCAAGCGCATGGGGTATCGCCCTAATCGTAATGCAGAGTTTCTGAAGCGTGGTCAAAATCCTGTGATTGGTTGTTTTCTTCCTTCACGAGCTAACTCCTTGCTGGCGCAGTTAATGAAGGGCATTTCCAAAGAAGCAGAAAAAAATGATTTCCCATTGGCATTTTATTTTGATACAACTAAAGCCAGTTATTTTGAATTCATTGAGCGTTCCCGAC
>CAZYVR010000323.1:0-6995 GCA_964651145.1 uncultured Victivallales bacterium
TTGACTTTAATAAACAGTCCGCCTTTTGCGCTGACTTTTTGAAACGGTACAACGTAAGTCCTGTTGGACTTCCAATGATAAAAAATCCTGTCTATCTTTTCGAGTTGTGTTTTCATCTGAAGTTCACCGTTTTCATCGTATGCTTCGGCTTCAATGACTATATTGTTAACAACCCGTTCGCAGTCGATTTTTAAGCTAAAAATGAACACTGTAGCGATCATGTCTTTAAGAGTTTGGGTTTTAATTTTAAGGTTTAACGGCTGGATTTCCAATTGGATCGGCCTTTCTTCATTTTTTGACCAGACTAATCTCGAAAAAGTGTCTACTTCGTGAAAGCTGTCGGTGCCAGGAGGAAGAGTTGAACTCCATTCATTTTCATTTACAAGCGGACACGCACGACAGAGGTTTGCTTTCCAGGCTCTATTCATTTTCTTAGCTTTAAGCGATTTAAGCGGGATTTTTATTTCGACCCTCCAACGTCCAACATCTTTGCCAATTGCAGATTCAAAGCCCTCGCATTTCCATAAATCATCCTTTTCCCATTGAGTGACGGACTCTGCCTCTACTGCTTTATTGAATTGTTTTTTTACTTTGCCATTCGATTTGATGATAAAATGAACATAATCTTTTTTCAAACCAGGATGAGACAAGAACAACTCGACAGCATCATTTTCGCTTAGATCTTTGCCCCCGGGTATCCAGCATTCAAATGCAGCGTAAATATTATCCTCATCGTAAAACAATTTTCCTCTGGTATGCGCGCGAGCCACCTGTTTTTCTTTTTTAAATACCAGAAAAGATTCGATGGGAGATGCCTTTTTCCAGCTTGAATCGTCGAGCTGACCATCAATTATAATATTATCGGAAGTAGAGTTGCCTCTGAGAATTCTTTTGCACAAGGCTTTTGTCACATTTTCAGGAACAGTGCCCAACGCGCCCAACTCTTTTAGTTCTCGCTTAGTCTGTTCAAGTCTTTGCTGCACAAAATCCAAGTTTGCGCGATCAGCCATATGCTCACGCCATAAGTTGCACCACTTGCTAGCGTCTTTACCCGTCAGAATGGGATCATTAGGACGTTCAGCTACGAGTTGCTTCATCTCCTTCAGGCCTTGCCTTATCTCATCCATTCCTTTTTTGATAGCGGTTTCCGCGCTTTTCATGTCCTGCTTCATCGCTAATTCACGAGCCAACATGTTAAATGCTCTGCCCTTGGCAATCCACATAGAGGAATGAAACACTTCCCGAAGATATACCAGACGGCGAAAGGCATAATCATCCATCCCTAGTCTGTCTTTGGATTGAATCGCTTTTTTCCAGACCTTGTCTAAAGATCTTGCCCCATCTTCAGCCATGTCAGCCTGCCATTTCAGAGTCTTGTAATCCTTCATTAAATCATATTGCGGGCGCTGTTTTAAATACGCAATCTGAACAGGATCAATATTCAATTTTACCGCCTTAAGGATTTCAGGCGCAGCTTTGCGGCCAAATAAATTGCGAACAATCTTCGGAAGAACTATGTCATATATTTCACCTTTAGATTCACCGTGCTTCCATTGCTCTCTTGGTGGCAATATATTCCATGACCTGCTTCCAGGAGTTTTTTTATTCCAAGAATACTCCCGCACAGCTAAGCTTTGAAGGGGCACGAAAGAGTCTGAATACCTAGTGTAAATAAAATCTTTCCTATTATCGCAGAAGGTTCCAGTCCAGCTCGGAGCCTCGCTGAAAATTGGATGCCAGGCATGTGACAACAGAGCCAGCCATACGAATGCGCCGCGGCCTGCAGTCAACTTTCGATAATTATCTACCGCTTCTTGAGTCGTCTCGCGAATGCAAAATGTGACATCGTCTTTTGGCCAGGCTTTATTCATTCGCTCCCAAAATGTCTCATATCGCTTTCTATACTTTTTTGCCATCTCTTTTACGGCCTGACTTCGCCCGTATCGCTCTGCAAGATAGTTTTCGCCGGTTTTTTCGTCAAGAATTTGTATAAAATATGGATAAAAAGTAAAATGGATCTTTACGTCTGGAGCCACTTTCTTGATGGCGTCGTAATAAATTTTATGTTTGTTCACCGTTGCCGATACATAATCGTTGCCCCATCGTTTTTTTGACGCTTCGCTCCGTTCATTCCATCGGGCCGGATTGTTGTAAAAACCCTCATCGGCATCGTGAAACCCCACATCGGTCAAACCACTATACTTTATGAATTCAGCGTAATGTGCGGCGGTCTTCTTTCGAATGTCATTTAACACCCATGAGCGTATCCATTTTTTATACCGATGCACTGGGATGATCTTATCCGAATGGGCTAGCTCAGGATACATATCAGTCTTCCCCACAAAAGGCTTTATTAAATAATTAAATGCGCCAATTCCTCGATTTTTTCCGTATTCGATTCCTTCTTTAATAACTGCCATTCCTTTTGTAGGAACAAAAGTGTTTTCTTTTGGGGCATATCCATAGTAACGAATGGAAGTGATTTTCCAGCGCAGCAAACGATCGTAAAACTCCTTAATGCTGTCAAGATATTTTTCCCGTTCTTCTGGGGTTGGATTTGCTTTATTTTTCATTGCCTTAAATTGTGTTGCCAGCTCGGGCGCATAGGTCGTTCCCACAAAGGTGTCCCCCATGGTCATTTGAATTACATCTGGCCAGTCACGAACTGTGCCTTCCCGCCAAACTACCATATCCTTCTTCAACCGCAAAAGCTCGGCGAAAGTGACACAAGCATAAAGTGCTCCTACCGGATCAGCTCCGGCCAAATAGATGTTCATCCCATCCGCTGATTTTTTAATCTCATAGCCGCGTTCTCCTGGATTATCCGGCCCCACATTGATAATATTAGCTTTGACCGCTTCAGCTATTAATGGATTGTCCTGTGCAGTGCCAATGATAATAGCTGGAACATTGTCTGATTTTTTTAAATTAGTTGATACAGGTAAAGCCTTTCCTGTCAATTTAACTATTTCCCTGTTTATCCATTCAGCGCCAATCTTTGACTGGGGACAATTCCCTACTCTTATGACATACAGTTCACTCTTGAGAACTATGTCATGTCCTGTAAGCCGAATTTCCTTTGGCATCGGAATAATGTCCACTTCTTCCCATATTTTATGATTGCTCTTTATTTTTGGAATATCGATATTCTCGCTTCGTCCTAAATTAGCTAAAAAGATAATTATAAAAGACAACATTAACTTTGGGAAAATTGGCCCCATGATTTGAGTTCCTTTGTGAAGATATGATTCCCCCCCTGTTTTATTCTTCAATGAAATAGATGAGGTTTGTTTGTGAATCCTTCGAATTAACCTTTGATGTGTGTTCATCCTGAGTCCTTGTTGTTTAATCTTAACGCTATATTCATTACCATAAAAAATCAATTACGGCTTGCATGCTGGAACCCTTTAGGCATATTCTGCTTTTATAAAAAACAAACAGGGAGCCTGCCCGAGGGGACAAGCTCTCCATGTAAAGTTTCGACAATTGCCGATTCGGCATCAGCTCCATGATACCCGTAAAGAACGCATGGCAATTCCGGAAGTTCCCGAGCGGCAAATGGATTGCCCATGACAGCGAATACTTCTATTTTGCTTTTCATTCCGCTAATCATTGCCAGCAAGCTGCGCGAGAAATCGGCGGTTCCTTTGTAGGAAAAAATCAATGCGTAGCCAATAAAAACAACAGAATCATAGCCCAAAGCTTCATTCATTGTTGACTCTATTTCTGACGGTCTGGGATTCGCTGATATCTCCAGAATTTTGTTTTCAGGGAAGCTGGCGTTTAATAATTTAACAATATCCACATGGCTGTTGCTCATTGCCATTTCCGCGCCAATAACGTCATTGTCCAATTCTTTTGACACAATGAAGAGAGTTTCTTTTTTTATCCCATTCAGGCAATTAGAGTCGCCTGTCAGTGTTATTGATTTTCTGTTTATTTTATGGGACAGTTTTTTATTTTCCCCTGCCTCTGGCAAAGGGACCTGTGCATTAAGAATAGACTCTTTGGCTTTGATTATTTTTTCCACGGAGCGATTTATCCGATCTTCGGATATGATGCCGTCTTTATGTGCCTTGTACATAATCTCGAGTTGATATTCCGGGGACACATTATAATCGCCAAGAATAATATCGTGCCCTGCGGCGATGCTAAGCGGCAGAAGCTCTTCGTGTGGGTATTTCATTGTGATTCCCTTCATCGCCAGAGAATCAGTTATAAGCAGTCCTTCAAAGCTGAAATCATCAAGATACTGTATTAGTTTCCGCGACACAGTGGCGGGTGTGTCGCCGTCTATTTCTTTCGCCGCCACATGACCGCTCATTATCCCATTTAGTCCTGCACTTTTAATAAGCTCGCGATATACATAAAGCTCATCGTTTTCAAATTCTTCCTTTGGGCAGTCTAGAATAATCGTTTCAATATGATTATCATTTGCAAAGCGCCCGGCTCCCGGGTAATGCTTAGCCGCCACTTGCATTCCATTGTCCTGAAACCCTTTTATTATTGCGGCTCCAAATCGAACAACCTCTTTTTTGTCAGAGCTAAGGCATCTCAAATTAGCAAATGGATGCCTTGGCTCATTTGCAATGTCGAGAACCGGCCCAAAGGCATAATTAACCCCAAAAGCTCTGGCCTCTCTGGCTATAGCCACGCTACATTCATAAGCCAGCTCTTCAGATCCTGCGGCAGTCAAAGCCATTTGCCATGGCATAGCTGTCCCGCCAAAGTTCCCGCCCGCAAAGCCTGTCTCCATGTCGGTGGCAATGAAGAGTGGAAAAGGGGATATTTGCTGCGCTTCCTCAATTTCCTCCTTAGTGTTTCTAAAGTAGACGTGAACGCCGCCAATAAGGCCTTCCTTTATTAAACGAGTGGTTTCATCAGTGAATCTGTCTAATCCCCGCGCCATAAACATCTGGCCTATTTTTTGCTTGATGCTCATTGATTGCATACTTAGTCCATTTTTCCTGTTTTTTTGATATTTCTATTTTTATTGGCAATACTTTTGATTTTTTTGACGGTCAATTAATGATCCTTGCTATAAAACGCGCCAGGAAAAGCTGTAAGCGGCAATTCGCGGCTGTCGTATTCTTTCCCTTCCATATCCTTAAGAACAAAGTTCAAAACATATTTGCCTGGAATTATTTTATTAACATCCAGAGGCAACGGAGTCGTTTTATCCGTTGTTTGGCTAGTCTTGGCGACAATTTTTTGTCTATTATTTTTGATAGACGCTGATATTACATATTTTTTAGTTTCTGTTTTTGGAATTCCCATTAAATCAAAAGTGCATAATATATTTTGTTGAGGCAATGACAGATTGCGCGGAGCTGTTACGGAGTTTATTAATGGCTTCTTCAATTTTATAAGGGCAATATCATCAATGTAAAACTTGATATTTTCTCCATGTTGATACCAACTCTCGGCAATCCCTAGTTCTATCCCACTTATTTGTTCGCAAAGTGCCTTATCGGCTGTTTTGTTTATAATGTCGCTAGTAGGAATAATTATTTGTCGCCAAACTTTTTCTTCTATTTCATTTATTATTAGGTTTTGATAAAATTTTGTCTTTTTTGAAAGCAATTTCAGGCGAAAAGGTGAAAAGTTATTGGATTTTTTATCTCTAGCGGAGTCAACCATTATCCATAAGTAAAGATAGTCGTAATTCCTTAGGTTGATCCCTTCATTGGGCAAATGAAAAATAATTCTTGGCCAGCCCATGGGATAATATCCTTTTTCTCCTCCTTTGTCATTCTTGTGATCTATTGAAATATCAAAAAGCAAAGATTTTTCACCATTATGCTTATTTTTTGAGACAACCTTAATTTTGCCTTCTTTTGTTACGGATTTGAAAGCTGAAAAATCTTTATCGTTCAAAACTAATTTCTTAGTATTTCCAAGTTTTTCTTGTTCCTTAAGGAATGAGGCAATGGTTTTATCTTTTTTGATTTTTGATGTGTCAACAATAACAGATGGCGGAAGCTTGTGGTTATGGGGAGGATATTGGTAAAGCTCCATTATAGAGTTGGCTATCCTCCATCTTATAGCTTCAAATTCTTCAGAGGGCCACATATTTTTGTTCAAATATCTTTCCTGGACATTGATTGAATCCCAAATATCTTGAAGAAATTGTTCTGCATTTTTCACTGCTTTTTTACATGCAGAATTTGCCTCTCCCTTTCTCTGAGTTATGGCTGTTTGAAGAGTATAAATATACTTGGCGTCATCAATGCCTTCGCGAAAACATTCCCAATATACTGCTGGCATAATATTGCCGTTTTTGTCAAATTGATTGCCACAAACTGCAGCCCTGTGAAAATGATCAGTATGATAGCTGCGCCATATCCAGGGAATGAGCATTGTGTATCCTGAACGCCAATGCCCATAGCCGTAAGTCATTCTGCCCCCCTTTGTTCTTACTCCTCGATGTCTGTTTTCATTTGCAATATGATTGGGATAACTCCAATATCTTTTTTTCGAGCTTGTGGCTTTATCATAAGACATGGAAAAAGGACCTGAGCACCAAAAATCTACATACGGAGCATATTCAGATGCATCGGTGCTTTTGGGATTTTTAGTTGCATAGGTTCTAACGCCAGCTTTCTTAAATGCCTTGTAAACATTTGCCCCAAACTCCTTGGATGACCCAGCTACTTCATCTATTGGGACGTATATAAATTCAGGCCATCCTTTTTCTTTGCGTTTCTTTTCAAATTGTTTTACCATCTTCGTCAATTGCTTGTAAAACGAGTCAGGGGGAAGCTTTTGCATAAGATAATGCTTGCCTGTTTTTTCTCCCGTATACTGTTTATAGAGAGTAGGCATGCCTAGTACAATAGTTGGGATTGGACCTTTAAGGCCAGAATCGAGAATATTCTTTATTTGCTTGTCTCCATTGACTACATAATATTCCTTTTTCTTCTTGTCGTAATCCAGCAAAACAGTAGGGGATGTGTCCAGGCCATAGTCATGCATAGTTTTATCTTCGTTTATGG
>CAZYVR010000324.1:0-6927 GCA_964651145.1 uncultured Victivallales bacterium
GTTCGCTAATGGCGAAGCGGAAAAAGCCATGAACCTGCACAAAAAATATTACAGGCTCTTCAAGGATATTTTCATCGAGACAAATCCAATTCCAATTAAAGCAGCAATGGCCTTCAAGGGAATGATCGAAGGCGAATACCGCCTGCCCCTATGTCCAATAAGCGACAAAAATGCGGAAGTTCTGAAAGACACAATGCACAGAATCGGATTGCTGTAATTCCCAAAAAATAAGACACGTTTCCCATTAAGGAGTTGGACTAAAAGTTCAACTCCTTATTTTTTTGTCGAAAAGGCTTGACAAAAAGGGGCCAACGCCATATAATGTTTTTGTTAACATAACAGCAAACATTAACTAACATTAAAAAAACAAGCGAGGTCTAGAAATGAAAATAGGAATTGGTTTTATAGGATTTGGAACAAGAGCCCGTTCTTTGGAAATGCCTATGCGCGAAAAATACAGCCATAGAGTCAACATTATAGGATTTTGCGAAAACGGACCTATCCGTTATGAAACCTGCAAAAAATATTGCAAAGCAAACGGTGGCGAGGTTAGGCGTGACATTGAAGAGTTCCTTAAATTGCCGGGTCTTGATTTAGTCATGGTGTGCACCCCTCAAAGCAACCATGCGGAATGCGCACGCAAAGCCTTTGAGGCGGGAAAGCATGTTTTTATGGAAAAACCTATGTCCACAACAGTTTCGGGATGCGATGAAATACTGGCCGCCAGAGACAAGGCTGGCAAAAAACTTTTTATGGGCTTCAACCTCAGAAACCATTCTGTCTGCAAAAAGATAAAGGAACTTCTTGAAAGCGGAGTAATAGGAAAGCCACAAAACATAACCTGCACAGATTTCTACAGCGGCGGGCCAAGCTACTTCAAGCGCTGGCACAGGCTTTCAAAAAATTCAGGCGGATTGCTTGTGGAAAAAGGCTCACATTCCCTAGACCTAATCAACTGGTTCCTCGACAGCCGCCCGGTGAAGGTGGGCAGCTTTGGCGGCCTCAATGAATTTGCGCCCAAAAAAGAAGCAGCCTCAAGATGCAGAGAGTGCAATCTAAAGACTGAATGCAATTACTATATAGACGCAGCCGACAAAGAGTTGGCCCTTGAAAAATGGGGGCATGACCCGGAAACAGTGGACATGTGCCTCTATAACTCAGGCAAGGACACCAATGACAATCAGCTGTCGATTATCGAGTATCAAAACGGGGCAAGGGCTTCGTATGTGGAAAGCTTTATAAACAGAGTCGGTGAAACCTCCGGCCGACAATTCATGATAAATGGCCCCAAGGGCCAGCTGTGGGCTCATTTGAATGAGAGAAAAATAACGGTCTACCCAAACCATTCGTTTAAAAAGCAAAAAGGCGACAAAGTTGAATTTAAAATAGCCGAAGAAAACAGCTCCCATGGCGGCGCTGACGACCAGCAGATTAGTTACATTCTGGATTGCATGCAGCACAATAAGGACAACGCAATACTCAAAGGAGAAATAGGAAAAGAAGCCGTGCTTCTCGCAAGAGCCGCGGAATTAGCCTCCAAAGAGTCAAGGATTGTGGATTTAATCAATGAAAAAGTTGATTAATTTTTGATTTAAATTCCCTGATTCTTTGTCGAGCAAGCTTGAAAAAAAGACTCTGGAGCTGTATAATGTTTTTGTTAGCATTGTTTTCAACATTATTAAATATAAAAAGCAGACAGGCCTTTTTATGAACGCGACGCGAAAAGAAATATACAAGCACATACTTACGCGAATAGCCGACTCCGAGCTGACAAAAGGTGATCGCATCCCCACAGAGATGGAGCTGGCGAAGGCCTTCAACACCAATCGAATGAATGCGCACCTTGCTGTAAAAGAGCTTGAAAAAGAGGGAATTGTAAAGCGCAACAAGCGTCAGGGAACAATTGTGGCCAAAAACGTCGCAAAAATAGACATTGACGACTTGAAGGCCTCCGCCTCCAGTGTTGTTTACGCTTTGGCTTCCCCGGCCGACAAAAGGTTTAATATTCATTGGAACGAAAGCACGCTTCTTGAGTTCGAGACGCTGTTGAACAAAAAAGGCTACAGAATTCATCACGACGAATTGCCGCATGAACTGGAAAAGCTAAAAAAGCTGGTTGGAGAAATTTCAAAAAAAGGCGTAAAAGCGCTGGTGTTGCTCCCATGCAGCGGCGGCACAAAGATAATTCTCGAAAACAGCGAATGCTTTGAGAATTTTTCTGGCGACATTATTATGCTAAACAGAGGCGCGGCCAACCTAGCTGGCTTTTCCGGGCATACAGTGGGCTTCGACCCATACGAAGAAGGAGTCATTGCCGGAAAATACTTGAAAGAAAAAGGGATAAACGCGAAAAATGTGTTCTATCTCGGATATATATATGAAATAAGAACCGAAACAGCGCATTGGGTAAAGCAAAGATATGAAGGATTGAAGTTTGCGCTGGGAAATCCAGCCTCCCTTGACCTGCGCATTATCGACAAGAAAAAATCAGGAGCCGCAATCAAAGAAATAGTTGACAACTCCAACGAAAAACCAATGATTGTGACCTGCAATGACGGATTGGCGGCAAGCGCGCTGGATGGAGCAAAGGAATACAATCTGTCCGCGCCAAAAGATTTTTCCATTATCGGCTTTGACAACGCCTTGGAATACAGAAACCACAATCTGACAACGGTTGCAAGCTCCATAGACAAAATAGGCGCAGCTCTGGCCGAGATGATAACAACAAATTTGCAGTGGAAAAAAGACACAGCGCAAATAAACCTGCACCTTAAGCCAAGAATTATCGAAAGGAGCACATGTCAATGAGAAAGAATAGGATATCCGCGTATTTTACACTCATCGAATTGCTCGTTGTAATAGCAATCATCGCTATTTTGGCGAGCATGCTTCTGCCCGCGCTGAAAAATGCCAGGGAATCCGGGAAAAGAATAGCCTGCGCCAACAAATTTAAAAACATAGGCACAGCCCTTTTTATGTACAACGACGACTGGAACGACTATATTCCCGCCATCAGTCCCTCAACCAGTGCCTACGCCTGGTATATGGCAATTGCGCCTTACGTTGGCAAAAACTGGACAATGGGCGTCTACCCATGCAGTCATACCAAAAGAGAATACTTCTGGTGCCCGTCTGTCCCTGAGCCTCCCGCGGCGTCTCAAAGCCCCGGAATCAGCGGAATAGGGAGGAGCAGATATGTAACAGCGCCAACCAGCGAGCCTTGGCCTGCTGTGACCAAAATTTATCAGCGCCTTGGAAAAGCTAAAAATCCAACGTCAAAAATTCTTGTGGGGGATTCAGTCTCCTATGATTTCGGCGGATATTGGGATTTTGAAAATCCGCCAACTCCGCTGGCGCGGCAGAGACGCCATGGAAAGGGCATAAATTTGTTGTATGCGGACAATCACGCCGACTGGATGCCTGAGAACACAATAATAAATAAAGTAGCAAGCAGAACACTGTTTTAAGGAGCGTTGATGTTTAGGTCAATTATTGTTTTTATAATTTTCACCGCCGCCTCTTTCGGTGTTGAAAAAGAGGCATGGCAAGATGCGGGAATCATAAATTTTGCCAGCGGCAAAGGAATCAGCTTTGTTGATCTAAAAGAGCAAGACAGCAAAAGATGCCTTGCAATAACCGGGCCTATGAAAAACTGGAGCGCTTTTTCGCGCGATGGCATAAATCTGAAAGGCAACTTATTCTACGAAATCTCATTCTCTTATAAAACACAAAACTGCGGAGCGGACAACGGAAAACTCTTTTCCCCTGACCAGAGCTTTCAAATAAGGCCACGCTTCAAAAATAAAAAAATACAGGTATGGGGCGATTTTAAACTTTGCCCCTCTATAAAATGGCAAAAAACAGCGGGATATTTTTACGCGCCGGAAAACGCAAACGCCACAGTCCTGTTTTCAGCAGTCATTCCAAAGGGCGAAATCCTTATTGACGATATAAAAATACAGAAAATGAATGATGACCTCTTTAAAGGCAACCTTATAAAAAACGGCGATTTTGAACAAAACTTATACCCTTCAGGATGGAGCGTTTCACGCGGGTACAAAATGAAGCACATTCCGCTGCCTGAATTTTCATTCGACAGCGACAACGGTTTTTATGACGGCAAAAGATCGCTTAAAATAAAGTGCGCAGAGGGAGACGCGTTTATTCTAAAGCACAAACTCCCTTCCAGAAACGGCAAAACATACTCGTTCAAGGCTTGGATAAAAAGCGACAAAAAACAAATGCCCCTGTCTCTGTGGGTTAACTCAAGAAACGGAGAGTCAGCAAAACATTGGTACCAAAAACGGGAAATAAACGCCACCGACAGCTGGAAGCTATTTGAAATAAAAGCCACTGTGCCAGGCAACGCTTGCAACGTTTATTACAGCCAGAGCAGGCCTGGACTTGAATTTGTAATCCGCAACGATTCACTAAAAAACAGGCAAGCTGGCACAATCATAATAGACAGAGTGGAAGCATATGAAACTGACTAAAAGGAGCCGAGATGAAAAAGCATATCTCTAGAAAAACGCATTTTACACTCATCGAATTGCTCGTTGTAATAGCGATCATAGCTATTCTGGCCAGCATGCTGCTTCCAGCCCTGAACCGTGCCCGCGCCACTGCAAAAAGCATTGCCTGCAAAAACAATGAGAAACAATTAGGGCTGGCATTCAACATGTATATCAATGACAACGGCACATGGCCGTCAGGCACAAATTGGGGGGAAGATGGCGTAGGCTCGAGCGATGACCAGCACTGGACATCCCAAATGATAAGAAATGATTACCTTCAGCCTATTTATCCAAACACGCTGACAACCGTCAAGATTCAATGCCCCACCAACATTATTTACACTTCCGTAGGAGAAACCTACCGGGCAAATTCGTATGCGATGATAGACGAGCCAAGCGCATGGACTGGCGAAACAGGAATAGCCAACATGAATCCATCCCGAATAAAAAATCCCTCCGAAACAGTGGCCTTGGTTGAAAACGGAACTCAGCATATGTGTCTCTTTTCAATTCCAGACTATCGCTACATCCCGACTGGGACATCAAACAAATTAGCCCCTATCCATTCCGGAATGATAAATGGACTATATGCTGACGGACACGTAGACAGCATTAAATATTCAGATTTAGCATCAGGCGACCCCAAGGATGTCTGGAAGAAATATTTTGAAGTAATAAATCGATAATACCACATAGACTCAAAGGAATTCTCTTATGAAAAGAACTGCAATGCATGGACTTTTTGCATCTATCCTCCTAAGCTCCGCCATGGCGGCAGCCGGAGAAAATCTGGCAAAAAACAACAGCAGCTTTGAAATAGGGCTCAATGACTGGTTTCAAAGAAATATTAATTACAATGTAAAGCAGCCAGGCTTTTGGATTCACCAGCCAATAGACGTTGACTCAAGCACAGCGGCAATAGGAAAAAGCAGCGCGCGCATTCGCAATCCAAGAGGAGATTTCAAATATTTGGTTTATCCATATCTGGATTTAAAGCCAAACAAAAAGTACACAATTTCCTGCTATGCAAAAACAGACACGCCCGGCGTAAAAGCAAAAATGGGCGTCAGAGTTTACGCAGGCAAAGACACAGTGGACAAAAGCATATATTTCCGCCCGACAAAAGAATGGAAACGCTATTCCGGAACAATAGAATTCAAACAGGCGCCCAATTATACGCAACGCCTTCTTATTGGCACTCCACACTTCCACCACAAAGGCCCGGGGCCAACAAAAATAAAGCCGTCCACTATCTGGCTTGACGGAATCCAACTGGAGGCAGGCCCGCTTACTGAATACAAAAACGGAACCCCGTACGAAATAAACGCTTCAATGAACAACAATCGCTTCAATCGTTATTATGAAGGCGAAAAGGAAATCGCGGAAGTCAAAATATACAGCGAATCCCCAAAAAAAGAAACTCTTGAGATAGCCTACAAAGTAAAAGATTTTCAGAACAAAATCGTAAAAAGCGGAACCGCGCCGATCACTGTAGACAAGCATTTTGGCAAAGCAAGCATAGACTTAAGCATTGACAAAAAAGGCGCGTTCCACGTTTATTACACACTTCGCAAAGCCGGAAAAGATATCACAACGTTTGAAGAATACTTTGCCGCAATAAAGCCCCACAATCCGACAGAGCTGGACAATGACTCCTTTTGGGGACATCACATTTCTCCGATCAACTCACATTATGACCGGGGCCTTTACTACATATCGGATCGTCAAATCAAAGAATCAGCCAAAATGGCAAAAGACATAGGAATTCGCTGGCACAGATGCTTCGGAATAGGATCATGGGCCGGTGCTGAATTTAAAAAGGGCGACTACACCTTCAGCGATGAATTTGTGGATGTCCTTCTGGACAACAAAATCAAGATAATGGGCATACTGGGCACCGATTTGCGCAACAGGTTTCCTCGCCGCGCCATGACAGACAAAAAGCTAAAACAACCATACCCTGACGCCCCTCATGAAAACATGCCCGACTTGAAAAAATGGGGAGAATTTGTTTATAAGCTTGTAGGCCACTACAAAGGAAAAGTTGATCATTGGGAAGTCATGAATGAGCCGAACTGGGAATTTGTTCCTGAAGAATATCTGGATTTTTTAAAAGTCACACACGAAGCGGCAAAAAAAGCAAATCCCAACTGCGTCCTCATAGGGCCCAGCTCTACAAGCGACTTCGGAATAAACGCAATGGGATTTCTCGAAAAGCTGTTAAAAATGGGCGGCGGCAAATACCTCGACGCAATATCAGCGCACCTCTACTTGGGGTACAACAACAGAAGATCCCCGGAAGCATACGCCGTTCCCACCTCGACAAGAATTGAACAGCTCGAAAAAATAGCGGCAAAATATGCGCCTGGCAAACCAATATGGAGCACGGAAATGTGCTGGTATCACGCCGACA
>CAZYVR010000325.1:0-6923 GCA_964651145.1 uncultured Victivallales bacterium
AAGGTGGTACATTCTGATTCGACCAGCCCTGGTACATTTTAACCGACCGCTGACACTTGAGAGCTGAAGTCAGGAATAGAGTCTGTCCAGAGTGCAAGTTCCCGGTGTTTCTTTATATCTGCCTGCAACTGGAACATGTGGACGAACTGAGGGAGAATAAAGACCTTGAGCATCTTTTGAAACCGGATAACTATGAAGAGTTCATGGAGTGGATTGCAAAGAAAGCTGAAAAGAAAAAGAATCCACACGGCTTTAAGTTTGTGTGATGGCTGCAAAGCTTGCGGCCTTCATCTAGAGACAAAGGCTGTGCTTGCTTGAGCTGATTGTATATTCGACTTTCAATCTGATTCTATGTGAGTGAGGCTTGTGCAATTCCCGCTGGGCTAAAAAAAGGAGAGGGTCAGCCGCCTTTCAGCGGCTGAGTTTGAGCGCCATGAAGCCTATGTCGGAGAGGATCTGCGAGAGCAGGATGATCGTCAGGATGTAGAAGAACAGCGTCTTGATCTTGGTCAGCGCAGCCCACGATGTGGGTTTATCTGTCTGCCTCAACGCTTCGATATACTCTGCAAAGGGCATCGCGCTGCCTGCAAGCAGAACCGCGACCGGCAGCGTCATTTTGAAGCCGCATAGCCAATAGCTCACAGCAAACGTCCCCAGGGCGATAACTGCATAGCCCGCTTTCGCCAGCAAGATTTGCGTGTCCTTCGAAAGCTTGAGGATGTCGCTCACCCTTCGCCTTGCGCTGTCCGCCGCCTTTGCTCCGAAAAGTGTGACGGTAACAAGGACAACGGACAAAGGCAGCAGCTGTTTTGCAAGTTGCTCCCGCGTCCTGAGACGCATTGCCTTGGCTTCCACCTCCAGGCGCATAACCGCGCTCTTCGCTCCCCTGCTTACGCCTCGCATGTAAGCGGCCCTCGTATCCTCACTGCCATCACCGCATGACAACAGCAGAAGCATGCCGAGAAAAACTGCAAGGAGCATTATTGTCGTTTTCATTTTTGGCCCTTTCGTTTTTTCCACATGTAAAAGACGGTCAGCATTACGACAGCCAGCGCCAGCGCGTAGCTCAGCATGTCAAGGCTCCGCTTGACGCTTCGACGATGGGTTTGATGGACTCCGGCGCGTCCTGTACCGTCAACGCTGCCGATGCCCCGATAAGCAAAATGCTCAACGCTAAGGCAGCCCATATTATAAACGGCATGTGTCACCTCCATATTTTTAAGATGCGCCCCTCGGCGTTAGCCAAAGGGCGCGGTGTTTGCAGGCTACTGCCCGCCTTTTTCTCCGGCGGCTTTGACGAATTCGACTTCGTCTTGCGGCTGGATTACATGGGACTTGTCGGCATCGTCGCCGTTGACAAGGATCACCAGGTTGTCGCTGGGAATATTCAGCAACTGCCCGGCGTTTGTCATGGCCTCTTCGATGGTCTTTCCGTTGAAGCTTTCGTTCGTGATCTCGTTGACTCCGCAGATTAGCTTTGCCATTTTTAGTTCCTCCATTTTTATTTGTTATGCCGCTCTTTTGACGACTTTTGCGGTGTTGAGCTGCAGGTCGAAATAGACCTCGCTGCAATTTATTTCCTTCCGGTTTACATTGTAAAACGCATTAAGCATTAAGCATCAGGCTGGCCGCCATAAGGTTTGCGAAAAGCAACTGAGGCTTTTGCGCCACCTCCTCGTCGCAGCCAATCTCATCTGGACGCTTGTCGGAAGGGTTCAGTATTTCAGGGTGATGCCTGGTAATGGGCGGACTCATTGCCCTGCCGTTTCGCTTTACAAACACCTGAACATTGCCATCATGATAGTCGTTGCCGCCTGATATCAATGCCACATTTCTGAGCCTTTCGCAACGCTCCTGCGCAAGCAGTCTTGTGGCGTGATTGTCAACGCACATTAGAACAAAAGAATTGTCCAGCACAAGGCTTGCTACATTGTCAGGCGCAACAAATTGAGCCATTGACTTCATACGCAGCTGCGGAAATGACTTTGACAATCGAAGCGCCCAGGCGTCCGCCTTGTTCATGCCGGGGACGGCGTTCTGTCGCAAGGCATTGCGGGCTTCGTAGCTGTCGCCGTCTATTAGGATTACATCCTTAATGCCTGGCTCATAATTGAGATAGCGGCAGAGCGGCTCGACTAGAAAACCGCCGATCCCTCCAAGTCCGATAACTATGACGCGTTCCATAAAAAGTCCTCCTCTGTTTCATTGTTAATATCTTCGTCAAAAAGGTTAGGGAACCTTTCGTACAGCCGTGGCTTTATTGGCTCAACCTTTACATTGGCGAGCCAAGGGTGCTCTCCTGCAAGCTCCTTTTGGATTGGCACATTTTTTATTATTGAAGAAGGCTCAAATTCAAAGAGCCTGCCATTGGCATAAACGCCCACCGCCATTGCTGGAGCAGCCATGTTTATTTTGCCGATCACAATATGAAGGCCGTCAAAGCCAGCAACGTCGTCGTTGTCTGTTTTGCTGAAAAACGCGCCCATATCGCAATGGCTGTGAATGGTGCCTACTGGCGTGATTCTTTTATTGACGCTATACTCAAGGCTGGCTCCGCTCACAGTCTGCTCTGGGACAGCAAGCTCCCACTTGCTGTCATTCATGGCGAGCATGAGCACGGCCTCCGACTTGTGTCTTTTGTAGACCGCTCTGAAAAACTCAAGAGCTTCCTCAATGATAGAATAGGGCAACAACGGCGCATTCCATTGCATGTGCTCCATTACAGGCTCATAGTCAGGAATGGACGTCACCTTTACTGTGACATCAAAAAGCTTGGTTGACTTTTTTAAGTAGAAACCATCCCGCCCTATTATGTAGGCGGGGCAGCCTGATGGGATGTTGTCACCTGCTTTTATTATCGGTAATTGCATTGTCTGTCTCCGTTTCTTTTTGGGGCGCGTCTTCGTGCGCCATTATTAATGTTTTGAATGTTTCAAAGGTTTTATTGTTGACCAGCTTGCAGACGCAGTTTTCCTTCCTCATGGCAAGCACGGTTTGTGCTCTCAATAGCATCGGCATTGTCCCTGTGAGATTCTCAAGGGTGTGCTCGCTTAAGTCCATCAATGGCACAAAATGCTCATCAAGGCTTTGGCAAGAGCTCCTCGCGTCAAACATTGCGTTTTTTATCTTTTGCATGGCGTCACCTTTCCAGCAGTTCGTCTATTATCTCTGAAAAAAGCTTGTGCTTTTTCCACTTGACAGCGCAAGGATCAAAGGACTCATTCTCAGAGAGTTTTTGCCACGAAACAAGCGGAGCTCCTTGCCAGTCAGCGGGACTTGATTCCCTATACGCCGCGTCAAGGTCGCCGTTAAAAGTTGAATTCCAAAAATGGTTCTCAACTCTCGCTATTTTGCCAGCTACAGAGCCAGTCAGACTGAACTTTATATCGTTGCCTAAACAGACGCGGCCGCTATGATACAGGTTCTTTAGCGGAAGCCTGCAAAGCTCTTCGCTTGTCGACTTTGCCAGGGCATTGGCGCAATACGCAAAGAGGTCATCGAAGGCCGCGTTGACGAAGCGATGAAAGAAATATATATGAGGCGTTTTAATGGCATACTCAGAAACGCCATTCCCATCAACAACTTTGACTGAGCGCCTTTCAGGAGCTTCATGTGTCACATATACTCTTTTGTTTTCCTTTGACGCGTAACATATTGCGCGTTCCGGCAGTATCGGAGTCCTTGCTCCAATGTAGACTGCCATGCTTTCATAGAGGTCTTCCGTCTTTATCCTTTTTATTTCATTTACTGAGCGAAGGATCGCGCTCCCATTTTGAATGACAATCTCTTCCATTTTTATTTTCCCTTTCGTTTGAATGGTTATAGCCTTGCCTTGAATATGATCTCCGGCAGTAGAGCGCCCCGGAGGGGAACGATCCTGGGCAAACGGCTGCGGGAGACCTTATGAAGCGTTCATTATTGCATGGGTTGTTTGCACGGCGGCGACGTTTGCATCGCCCGGCTGGTCTGATACTTTGAGCTTTCCAATATCAAAACAGCATATATATGCCAAGGCTTGTTTGTTATAGCATCACGCTAGAAATAGCGTCGATTTCTTTCAGAGATCTTGATAGCTTTGCGCCTGATTCAAGGGAGATTCCGCGAAGGTATGCAGCCAGCCCTTTGAGCGACGCGCATTCTTTTGGGTCAATTGCTCCATCATGAAGCAGGCGCATTTTCTGTTTGAATATCCTTGCTCTTGCATTCCTTTTCAGCTCCCTGGGGACGCCGGCTTTTTTGTTGACCACTATTCCTGTAATGATTTGCCGGTTGCCTTTGCGGGTGACTCTTGTTTTATTTTTATTGAGCGCAAACTTGCAGTCGTTCAATATCCATTCGACTTGAGCCAGGATAAGGTTCAGCTTATGGTTGTTGGAGCTGGAGCACAGGTCGTCAGCATACCTTGAATAAGTAGCGTTAAACTTTTTTGCCAATCCGGCCATTCTGCAGTCGGCCTCCTTTAGAGCGAGGTTTGCGAGGAAAGGACTTGTCGGGGCGCCTTGCGGCAGCGCGCCCTTGAGCGTGCATGCCTCCACTATTTCATTGATATAGTTTGATGGAAGCTTCTCGTGCCGGAGCGCGGTTGTAATCATAGCGCTTGTCACGCTGCCGAAAAAGTCCTCGATATCGACTTTGACAATCACGCGTTTGTTGACATGCAGCCTTGCGTGGGTGGCAGTCGACCTTCCGATCACAAAGCCATGGGCGTATGAGCTCGGCTTTATTCCACGGCTCTGCAGCCAGCGAAGGATGGCTTTCTGTTTCCTCTTTAGCTCAGGTTTGGGCTCGTGAATAACACGCAGCGAGCCGTCCCGCTTCGGAATTTTCCTTGCTGTGTAATCGCTTTCATTCATAAAGCCTCCTTGATTTAACTGGTTGATAATGCTATAATTTCTTTAATGAATAAGGAGTTCCAACAATGACTATGAACTTGAATCAAATTGAACACGAGGTAGATCTTTTGCCTCAGAAAGAACAGATGGTTCTCTTCTCACATCTTCAGGAGCGCTTTGCCCCTCCGCAAGAAGAACTCGACCGCATTTGGGGGCAAGAAGCCATGACGCGTTATAGATCCTATAAGGCTGGCAAATCTAAAGCTTACCCGGTGGATGAAGTGACAGCCCACTTGAGATCGGAATTGACTGCCAAAAGCAAATGAATTTAATCATACAGGAACAAGCTCGCGCTGAATTTCGTGAAAGCGCAATATTCTATGATGAGGTAGAAGCAGGGCTTGGCTTCGAATTTATAGATGAAATTAACAACGGCTTTGACAGCATCAAGCAACATCCTGAAGCTTGGCCTCTTATATATGAAGACGTAAGAGCATTTCTGGTTAAACGTTTTAGTTTCAGGATCTTTTATTGCTTTGACGCTGACGAGATTGTCGTTGTGGGTATTTCGCATTGCGCTCGAAAACCCTATTACTGGATAGATCGCCTCATATGATTTCAGGGGGCTGCTTAAGCCCCCGTCTCACAGTTATTTTTAGTCCATCCTGAACATCTTAGCGAGGCCTCTGTAGCATTTGTCGGCACGCGCCGGGCTATACTTTTTCGCCGTCTCAGTAAAGGCGTTGTATAAACCCCACCTAGTGGGCTCGCTGAACTCTTCATGTCGCGGAGCCTTGAATTCCTCAATAATCGGCAGGATGTCACAAGACGGTATGGCTTTTGCCTCCGCCGCCTTCACTGTCACAAGGCGCGCGTCGTCGATCGACAACATATCCTGCTTCATGCCGCTGATCCTTTCTTCGAGGACTTCGTATTGAATATCCAGCGCGTCAAATGCGCTCGGCACGAGCCTGTCTATCTCTATGCCAGAGGTGTGCTTGCGATGGATTGTAGTCTCTCCGCCGAAGCAAAGATTATCGCAAACGAGCACGCTGAAGCCAACGGTCAGACCTAGCGCAAGGCTCTTGTCATGGCTGTTCCGAAAGCCCAGGCAACGCGCCATGTCAGGGCGCCCTTCCGGGTGAAAGCGCAGCACTCCGAACATCTTTGTGCCGCATGGATTAAGGCCAAACTTTTCATCAATAATCCTGTAGCCCCTCGATGATGCCTCGCCGGTCACCAGTTCCGCCACGTTGTAATGCGGCACAGGATGCCACGTTCTTGTGGCGCGTGGTGTAATTACTGTTCTCAATTCATTTTTTGAAACATAATCGGATCCGCAATGCAATAGTAAGTTGCTCATTTTTATACCCCTTTTTTTGTTAAGTTACGCGGCTATAGATGCCGTCTTTGTTTTCTCTTTATGCCAATTATTGCAGGCTGTTGTGTAAACGCAGCCATCACAGTAAAAGCTCTGTTCATTCGGAAGGAAGACCTCCGCCTTGACGGCCTTCTCCACTTGCTCCACAAGCATGCACAGCCTGTCGAAGTCGTCAATGCTTCTCACTGTGGCGCGCTGCTCATAGGCCGGAACTTTTGTCTTTGTCACGATGTCAAACCTGAACGCTGGAATGCGCCCGTTCATCCGCTTGAAAGCATAACAAAAACAAGTAGCCTGCAAGTCCTTGCTCTCTTTGCTGGAAGGCCATTTTCTTGCCGATGTTTTCCAATCGACAACAAGAGGCGCTCCGTCATCTGTCCTGACAATGCAGTCGAATTCGCCTATCAAAGGCTTCTGCGAAACAAGCTGTCCATTGCCGTTGATCAACGGCACGCTGAACGGCTCGGCTACAGCCGCGACTGAGGTCTCTGGCCAGCTGCTGTTGAAGCGCTCAAGCATCTGGCATCCAAGAGCTCTAAGGCTTTCATGCGACTGCCCATCTTTGTAGATGATTCTGGACGCATTGCGACAATGCGCCTTCCATGCGTTGCTAAAAAAACTGGCAATATCATTGTCCCATAATTTTAGGCCATCCATTCTGTGCATAGCAATAAACTCTGCCGTGTCATGGAAAGCTTTTCCAAATAACA
>CAZYVR010000326.1:0-6893 GCA_964651145.1 uncultured Victivallales bacterium
ATCGCCTGCTTTTTCGAGCCGCCCCATAAGTCTTCTTTGCCGCCCCATACATCGATGCCATAAGTCCCCACTGCAATAGTGTCTTCCGGCAAAACTCCAGAGCACAGATCCTGCAAGGTTATCGTATGGCGTCCGACAATGCGGCTCTGTTCGCGCACTCCAATTTTAGGCGCAAGATATATTGCATATCCGTTTTCCCTAAGAAGCGCATGGTCGCGTTCCATTGCGTTAAGCGCCTCATGCTGGGCTTTTCCAAGAGTGACAGGGTCGCGGGTGTCTTCGCATTCGACCGCGCATCCCCAATGAAGAAAAAGCTGCGGTTTTAAGCGCATTGCTTTTTCAGGATCTTTATGGAAAAATCCCGCGCCATTAGTCATTACGCCCATATGAATATGCTCCAGCTTTGTCATATCAAAAGGCTTGCCATCCGGAGCAAGCATCTGGCTCAGGTACATCCATGTGCACTGTTGCACTTGAAGGCTTTTTTCATTCGGCGCGACAATTTCGCCAAAGTCGTCCTTGGAGTCAGTTCCATAAAGAGCCTTGCCGCCAGCCATCAAGGCAATCGCCCCGGAGCCTGTGGCGTCAACTGTAGCCTTGGCTCTTATTTCAAAACTGTCGTTGACCTTGACTCCTGCCACTCTGGAGCCTTTCATTATAACGCCGGAAGCCCTGGCGCCAGTGATTGTCGTAATGTTTTTTTCCCGGTCAAGCAAATGCCTGAACGCGCGCTCGAAGCTGGCTGGAAGATAAAAACGGGAATTGTCCGCAAGAGAATAGGAGCTTTTAAGAATGTCTTCCACTTCTTTTATCACGCCGCATATCGGGCCTCCGCAAAGCATGTCCACGTAATAGTCTGTGGTCGCTCCTCCGACAACGAAATCCTCTTCTATTAAAATAACTTTGGAGCCCGCGCGCGCTGCTCCAATTGCGGCGGGAATGCCGGACGCGCCAGCTCCGACAACCAACACGTCTGTTTCCATATTTGTTCTAAACATGTTAAATTTCCTAATTATAAGATATCAGTGATTCACCGAGAAGCTCGAAAGCCGCCACAATTGATATGGGCGCGTTTGTCCATCCTGAATAGATGCTGTTTGCGCCGCCTTCATAGCGATTTCCGCCGCCCCATGCTTCCGTCTTCAAATCGTACATCCCGCGCCAGCAGCCATGAAGGTGCTTTTCGGGAGCCTTGTCTTGAATCTTCAAAAGCAAGTCCATAGCCTTTTCAAGGGCAACGCTGTATTTCTCATCTTTTGCAAAAGCGCAAAGAGTGTGAAGTCCGAGCACAGCCCAATTCTGGGTATATATAGTGTCAACAAGATGCTCGCCGGTAGGCGCCTCCTTGCCCCATTCACTTGGAATATTGCCAGAGACAGCATCCTGCTTGGCCAGAATCCTGTCGGCTGATTCACGCGCGGTGGCCTCTATTTTTTTGTCTTTAAGAAACGCGCCGGCTATTGATTCGCCTATGACAATATAGGCGTGCTCGCTTGTTGTGAACTCGTCTTTGTTGGCGTCAAGATAATCGTTGTAAACCATAATGGCGTTCTTGTATTTTTCATCGCCGGACTGCTTGTATGCGAAAGCAAAAGCCATGCACGCAAGAGAGCCCCAGTGCGGACTTTTCAAGTCGCCATGCCAGACATACCTGTCGTCCGTCTTCTTCACTTCCGGGAATTGATAAAGAAAAGCTTTTTCCATGACATCAGCCAACTGCATGGAAGTGTCGACAAGATTGAATTTAGTCTCAAGCTCCGGAGCTATTTGAGCTATCATAAATGGGATGACGCAATTCCATGCATTGTCGTCAAAGTATATTGCATGATGCCATTGCTCATAGCACCAGCGCCATGACCCCATGGGATAGTTTTCATATTTTGTGTTTCTCATGCCGCTGCGCCGGTATAGATAAAGCAGAATGTTTTCCGCTGTGTCATAATATTTTTGGTCTCCGAAAACTTTATGCGCCAGCAAATACATCAGCGCAGCCTCGAAGCAGCAATCTGGTCTGCGATGCTCGATTACACTGAATTCGCCGTGCTCCACATAGGCCGGAAAGCTTTTATATGTTTTTTCCAGAGCATCGTTGTCCTTTGTCAGCACTATGCGCTCTCCAACGCCCCAGGAGCCGTCGGATGGGTCCATTATTCCTGAGTTTTCGAACCATTCAATATTCAGTTTAATGCTTTCTTTAAGTTTTTCTTTGTCCAACATTTTGTTCTTCCTTTATTTATTTTGAAGTTCCATAAAATTTTTTATTGTGTGGGCGAAGGCGCACTCCCAAGTTTTTCCCCATGAGAAAAAGCAAATCGGCGCAATGCGCGGTCTCCTGTGTTTTGCATCCAGTCGAATAGGCGTTTTTCCAGTTCCATAACCTTTTCCTGGCAGTCTGGATCGTCAATCAAATTGCGCATCTCATAAGGGTCTTTTTCCAGATCATACAATTCGCAGCTTCCATTGTTGTTGTATCCATATTTCCAGTTTTCGCTCCTTAAAGTTCTTTGAGTTATCAAGCTGTTTGCCAAGCCGTTAAACTCAGTGACAACACAGTCGCGTTCCCAGTGGCTCTTTCCTTCTATCAGCGGCAAAAGAGATTTGCCGTGGCTTTCCTGGCAATCTTGGTCAGGAGCGGCCAGGCCAAGAATTGTGGGATAGATGTCAGCCAATGACACAAGCTCTTTCATTTCGCGCCCTTTTTGCGCAGAATCAGGCATGCGAACTATCATCGGCACTCTGTGAGTTTCCTCAAAATGATGCCATCCCTTGTCAGTCAATCCGCCATGACTGCCAAGAGTTTGCCCATGGTCTGAAGAAAAAATTATCACAGTATTGTCCATGAGCCCTTTCTTTTTCAGGTGTTTGACCATTCGCCCTACTTGAACGTCTATCAAAGTTGCAAACGCGTAATAATAGCGAATCATCATGGCCCAATCATCCCATTTTAACTTTTCTTGCTGCGGGTGTATTTTGGCATGATGCGGGCCAGGCACACTCAATGCAGGCCAGTCATAATTAGGCCATTGAGGAATATCAACATCGCGGTACATGTCTATGAATTCTTTAGGAACATAAAACGGCCCGTGCGGTCCCCAGAAATTATGACTAATGAAGAACGGATTGTCTCTTTCTGAAAAATCGTCAATCATCGAAATAGTATTCTGCGCCAGAAAATATGGAACAGTCGACTCTTCCGAGCCTTCGAGTTCCCCGGCCGGCCAAATAAGTCTGGTCGACTCGCTCCAGTCCTTAACTTTATGCTCAAATCCGCGCTCTTTTAGATATTCCTGATATTCTGGATAATGAAAACCGCCGCCGCCATGTCCTGGGAAATTTTGCCCTTCAAAGCCGACATCTTTAGGCAGCGATGGCTTGTTGGTCGTTCCAAAAGCGGTTGTTTTGTTGTCAGTGCCCAAATGCCATTTTCCAGTATATCCCAGGCTATAGTTGGCTTTTTCCAGTCTTCTGGAAAGAAGCTCCGGGCAGTCCTCCAACTCATGCACACTGCAGCCCAGCTCATGAATATTGGTCGTTATTCCGTGAGAATGGGGGTATTTGCCCGTCATTATTGACGCGCGCGCAGGACTGCACACTGGGCATGTCGTATATGCGTTCCTGAACAAAACGCCTTCCGCCGCCAACTTGTCGATGTTTGGCGTTTTGCATGGTGTGTCACCATACGCGCCAAGCGCTGACAGTCGATGCTGGTCGGTGAGGATAAGTAAAATATTAGGCTGATCGCTTGATTTATTCTGCATTTTTTATTCTCCTGTAGGCATTGCTGAAAGATTCCAATATTTTCTGTAAGCGTTCGCCATTGCCATATAATTTTCAAGCGGAACGCTGTCGGTTATGGCATTGCTGGCGGTAAAAATATGCCCGCCATTTCCAAGTCCGTCTTCAATGCATTTCAACGTTGCCTTTTCTATCTCCTCTGGCGATGCAAAGCTCAACGTGTTGCCGCAGTCCATATTGCCGAGGAATGTGATTTTGTCCCCATAGCCTTCTTTGAGTTTTTTCAGATCCATCCCTGCGTGAATGTCAATTTCAAGATATCCGTCCACGCCGGAATCTATAAGAAAAGAGTCTATAGAGCTCCAAAGATTTCCGTCGCTGGCGTTAACGGCAAAAGCTCCATGGTGGTGGATTCTATCTGAAAGTTTTTTCAGTTCAGGCGCGATAAATTCTTTGTAGCATGCGGGAGATATCAAGGGCGCGTTTCCTGCAAAATCTCCTCCAATGCCTATAAGTTGAATGCCGAGCTCTGAGTATTTTTCAATGAGCTCTAAAGAGCCTTCCGTGGCTATTGAAAAATGTTCCTTTGCGACATCCGGATCTAAAATCAAAACTTGCATCAGGTCTATGTCTGTCCATATTCCGTGTTTGTATGCCGGAGCCAATATGGGCAAATCTATGCCGCGCGCAGTCATTTCCTCCTTGAGCATTTTATAAACAAGAAAGTTTTCCTCGTTCATCGCGTTCTCGGATTCTTTTTTCTGTTTATTTCTCTTTGCAACATTTTCAACCGGGTCGTCGCAAATATCGATATGCGGAGCTGTCGGGGCTGGAGCCACATCGCGCGGAGCCGCAGGGTTGGCAGTCACATACATCATGTCAAAGCCAAAGAAGTCCGCTATGTCAAGACGGTCCACTGCCATTTGGCGCACAGCGCCTTCCCATCCTTTTTCTTTAAGGCAAGCATCCCAGTTAAGATAAGAGCATGGACGGTTCAACACATGCTGCGTTATTGATTCGGACATCATGCAGTATTCAAAAACAGGAGTTCTGTCGGGGGACTTGTGCAAAAAAGCACTTTTGATTCTTTCAATGGAAGTCATTTTATAATCTCCGTAATATGTTATTTTCTGTTATTCCAGCCTTCGTCCAGCATCGCAAGGTAATTTTCAGGAGGAACATATCCGGCAATGCTGTTTCCTGAGCCCAAAGCGTAACCGCCGTCGGCTCCGCACTTTTCCAGCAACAAGGATGTGTATTCGCGCACTTCGTCAACGCTGCTCCGGCATAGTCTGTCAACATCAAAGCCACCCAAAATGGCTATCCTGTTTCCATAAAGCTCCTTGGCCTCTGTCACTGGAATTATGCTGTCTTCAAAAGAATGTTTGGCGTCAACTCCCACATCGTCGATGATATCATCCATGATGTCTTTTAGCTGTCCGCATGAATGAAGAATGCATGGCTTCCCATGTTCATGGGCAATGTCGGCAAGCTTTTTGTGAATAGGAAGAATAAACTTTCTCAAATCATCAGGCGAAATAAGAGTTTGAGTCTTGAAGCCCATATCATCGCTTACAACCAGTGCGCCGACTTGCTTCATCTGCGCCATGCCTGTATAGGCCGCGACGTATATTTCCTCTACTTTATCAAGTATGTCTTTGATTAACTCTCTGTCGTCCGCTAGCATAAAGCACATTCCTTCATAACCTAGCAATTTCTCCAGACATTCGAATACTCCACCTCTTTGTCCAATTATTTTCATGCCTTCCGGCAATATTGGAATTACAGATTCAAATTCGGCAAAACTCACAGAATCTTTATTTGGCCATGGATGGTTTTCAAAATCCTTTCGATCCGATATGGGATAGCCCGATGAAGAATTGGCAAGGTTGCCGCCCTTTAAATCGATCAACGGCCAGGCAGGCACATAGTCATACCCTGCCTTATAATAAAACTCCACTGTGTCAGCACGGCTCTCAATCTTTTTTTCCAGCACAGCTTCCATTGATTCGTTATTAACGTACAACTCATAAAAAGGAACATAATCAGCCGCGCCCTCGCGCAATAAGGTTTTCCTTAATTGCCCGAAATCAGGGTCCGGCACAATGCCTATGTCTTTCAGTTTATGCATTTTAAAAGCCTTTTACTTTTTGGGATTTTATTTAATTGTTAAATTTCTGTCTTTGTCGCGTCCCTGAACGAATGTTTTGTTGAAATCGTACTCGGGCCTGAACGATGTTTTCGCAAAAAGATCAATGGTCTTTATAGATAGCTTCTCCTTTGTTATTTCGAAGATTTTATATTCGAAAGGCGACTCGGAAAAGGACGTTCCTGAAACGACGGGAACTTCCCCTATCCAGCCTATGGAATTCATATGATTATGAGCGCATATCACGCAGCATATCTGCGGATAAGAACTGATTATTTTCTCCAGTTCTGTTCTAAACGGCTCTTGCGTGGCGTGATACTCTTCATCAAACCCGGTCTGCTCCGGCATTACTCCAAGAATATTAGTGTGAGTGCAAATGACATGCTTCAAATCTTTGCTCTCTTCAAGCTTCGCCGTCAGGCGCTCAAGCTGTTTGTCTGAAAAAGAAGGAGTCTGGTCATTGTCCCAAAAATAAGTCTTGTCTCCCCAGTGATTAGGTATTACATGAACAACGCAATCATTGTTTTCAATCTCAAACTGCAAGGAGTTGCCAAGGAAAAAGTCAGGCGCGCGCTCAAGCCATCCTTCGGCGGCTTCCAGACTTGTCAAGTCATGATTGCCGAGGCAAAAATACGAAGGCGCGTCAGACTTAAAAATTCTAGCCGCCTCCTTTACCAGTCCCGGCTCAAATTTGTCAATGACATCTCCGCCGTTGAGAACAAAGTCAATGTCCTTTAGCTCTTTAAGTTTCTCATTAAAAAGCCCCAAAAGCTCCGGCAGTTTATCCCGATAGGAAACCTGTTGTTTGTATCCATCAACAGTCCCGCCCAGATGTGTGTCAGTCATAAACGCAAATTTTGTCATAATCAGAATCCCTGTTTTCTGGCGCTCAGTTTATCTGCAACTCTTTAAATTCAAGCTTGGAGTCCTGAATATTTACTCCTTTAGACTTAGATATCTTGAGAGTACCGAGTTCTTTGGTGTTAAGAACCGATTTCCTTATCTGTTA
>CAZYVR010000327.1:0-6889 GCA_964651145.1 uncultured Victivallales bacterium
TCATCACTTAGAATTTTTTTGTTATTGATTTTGTCAATGCATGACTTAATAATTATCAATTTGTTTAAGATTTGCTTATGTGCTAATATTAAAAGCATGAACCAGAGCATATTTATAAATTTTAAAAGGGGGTAATTATGGGTTCGGGAGTGATATTGATTATTTTATTAGTGGCAGCCGTTGTCGTTGTCTGTCCGATGTACGGTTTGATTGTTTTGATGAATCTCAAAGGAAACAGCGAGCGCAGGTTTAATTATATTGAAGTAAAATTGCGGGAGATTGCCCGCAATCAAAAGAAGCAAAAAGAAGAGCTCGAGCCATCTAAAATTCAGGAACAGACAATAACGGCATACAGCAAGCCGGAAACGGATTTTTCAACAAAAGAAATAAAGCGCTCGCTGGAATCAGAAGTCTCCTCATGTCCCTCGCCTCCTCCGCCTCCGCCGTTGTCAAAAGAAAAGGCGAAAATTATTGAGCCAAAACGCGAAGCTGTCAATATTTATCCGGCAAAAGAGCCGTCTGAATTTGAGAAAAACGCTGTTAAAATTATCGATAAAATATGGATGTGGATTATTGTCGGCGAAAATTTCCGCAAAGATGGAGTCTCCACGGAATACGCGGTGGCCACCACGTGGCTTGTGCGTTCGGCCATAATTATTCTTCTTACAGGAATCGCCTTTTTCCTTAAATACTCAATAGCAAAAGGATTGCTGCCGCCTGCCGGAAGAGTTTGCATTGGCATAGCAACTGGCCTGGTCATGCTTTTTGCAGGGCTCCGGCTTGCGCGCAAAAAGTATCATCTTATAGGCATGGGACTTGTGGGCGGCGGGATTGCCGCGCTTTACTTCAGCATCTTCGTTTCCGCAAATATGTATCATCTGATGGACTTGACTTTTGCCTTTGCGGTGATGACATTGATCACCTTTGTGGCGGGCGTTCTTTCTGTGCGCCTTAATTCCCTTCTGGTCGCTATTCTCGGCGTTGTCGGCGGCTATGTCACGCCTGTGTTGCTCAGCTCCGGCGTAAAAAACCTTGAGGGCCTTTTCGGATATTTGCTTCTTCTTGGGGTGGGGACGCTTTACATAGCGAAGCATAAGGATTGGAAATTGCTGAACGCGCTTAGTTTTATTTTTACTTACGCGCTTTTCTTTTTGTCGCTGGACAAGTTTTACGAGCCGGGCGACTTTGCTCTTGTTATGAGTTTTCTCAGTCTTTTCTTTATGCTGTTCTCGGCGCAGCCTATTATGCACAATATCCTAAAAAGACACAAAAGCACAGTCTTTGAGCTATTTGCAATGCTTGCCAATCTTTCAATATTTATGATTGCCAGCTACGAGTTGATGATTGAAAGATATGACCGTTGCTGGTTTGCCGTTGTCAGCGTCAGTCTTGCCGCATTTTACATTTTGCAGATAGTTTTTTTCCTCAAGAAAAAGCTAAATGACCGCAATCTTCTGATAATGCTTTCCGGGTTTGCCGCCTTCTGCATTACTATTACTGTTCCGCTTATGCTTTCCGGAGAGTGGATAACCGCCGCCTGGGCTGTTCAAGGATTGATCTTTATTTGGATGAGCTGCAAAATGAGAAGCAATTTTATTCGACTGGCCGCATATCTCATTTATATTGTCGCTTTTGGAAGACTTATGGTTTTTGATTTTCACGGAAACTTTGTCGGGGCTTCCGGGGATTATTGGAATGGCTTGCTTGCCCGTTTTGCGTCCATGGGAATGCTGGCAGTTTCGCTTGCCGGCTCCTGCTGGCTGTTGAAAAAAGACAATTCTGAAAATGAAGCAAGCTTTGCGGGCAGAGAGAATGACATAGAGGAAACCTTGCAAAAATCCACGGCAATAAAAGTGTTTTTCGGCGCGGCTTTCGCCTTTTTCTTTGTCTATCTTCATTTTGAGTTCAGCAATGTCAGCAGATGTTTTTATACTCCCATGCGCGCGCCGCTGCTGACATCCATCTGGCTTGGGGCCATTGCGTTCTTCCTGTATAAATTTAAAAAGACCGGCTCTTCTTTTTATATCAAAACAGCAGCGGTGTTTAGCGTCGGATTGATTTGGAAATTAGTGTTTGTAGATGCGCCTTCCTGGGATTTTTCGCGCGGCTTTATTTACGGCGGCCCGTATTCCTTTGAAGCGGCTCTGATGCGTTTTATGGATTTCATTCCAGCAGTTGCGCTGTTTGGCTTTGCTCTGTTTGTGTCGATGGGGAAAAAAGCAAAAGACACAGCTGTTGTGTTTGGCGTAATGGCTGGAGCATTGTTTTTTGCCTATTTGACTGTAGAGCTTAACACTTTTCTTTCATGTTATGTCGCAGATTTCCGCCCGGGCGGCATTTCCATACTTTGGGGCATTTTTGCGCTTGCCGCGATATTGACAGGGATTCTAAAGAATGTCAGCGCCTTGCGATATGTCGGGCTTGCGCTTTTCCTTGTCACTGCCTTGAAGGTTTTCTTTTCGGACTTGAGCGACCTTTCTCAGATTTACAGAATAGTTGCCTTTGTTGCGCTCGGGCTGGTCATGCTTGGCGGAGCTTTTGTTTATATAAAATTCAAACATGTGTTCGGAGCTGAAAATGGAAAAGATGACTGATTTAAAACTCGCGGTCCGTTTGTCGCTGTTCGCGCTTGTCGCATTGTCCGGCAAGGCTTTTCTGAAAGCCGAGAGCAATGCGCTCGAAGAACTCAGGCATATTAAAATTGCCGCGCCTGAAGGGGACAAAAAAAGTCAGGCGGACATCATTGCCATAGAGATTGACAGTGAAATTTTTGGGGCAACTCAGAGAAATTGTTCCGACATCAGATTGACGAATGGCTCAAAGCGCGAAATCCCCTATTATTTGCGCAGGCAATTGAAAGAGGGAAGGACTGAAAAAATTCTCAGCGAGCGCCGCTCTAAAATTCTTTCGCTGAAAAAGCTCAAAGGCAATTCGGTTGAAATAATTCTGGAGAAAACAGACGACAGATCAGCGCCTGACTGCGCAAGAATAAACACTCCCAATAAAGACTTTGAAAAGCGGGCCGCATTGTTCGGGAGCGACGACAAAAAGGCTTGGAGACTGCTGGAAGACGGCATCGGCATTTTTGACAATTCTCAAGTGATAGACCTTTCGAACCGCGACATCAAGTTTCCGGCTTCCAATTGCAAATACTATAAAATAGTCATCTCAAACTTTGCGGAAGACAAGTTGTCTCCCTTTACGGAGCTTGCCAGGGAAATCAGACACGGAAAGCCCTTCGCCGCAATTGAAAAATCAAGCAGCCGGAGACAGAGTTTCAGGATTGACGGGATAGCGCTGTATGCGTCAGAGGAACGGAGAATATTTTCAGAAAACGCGACTAAAGAATATCCGGCAAAGGTCGAAGGCGTTTCCGTAAAAGATAAAAATTCTGTGATTGTCATTGAGACAGAAAAACAGCCTCTCACAAGTTTTGCGATAGAAACTGATTCTGAAAATTTTTTGCGGCGCGCGCGCCTTGAATGCAGCGACAACGGCAAGGATTGGAAAACGCTGGTTTGCGACACTGAAATTTATTCAATTAAAGTGTCGGGCTTCCAAAAAAAGCAGGACAGAATAAGCTTTACGGAGACGCGCTGCAAGCATTACAGGCTTTTTATCCGCAACGGCGACGCGGCTCCGATAAGCAATCCGAGCGTTAAAGCTTTTGGAAACATATACAGGATCGAAACTCTCTGGGAAAAAGACTTGAAAGAGCTTAAGTTGTTTTACGGAGGCAATGTTCAGGCTCCGCAATACAACATTCAGAAAATTGCATCCAGAATAAAGGACCCTAAAACAGCGTTGTGGAAACTCGGGCCATCCTGCCAAAACCCTGAATTCAAGCCCCAGGGATTTTTGGAAACAGCCAAATACAAGCCCTTGTTTATCGTCGTTGTCACTCTGATGATTATTGCGCTCGGCTGGATGCTAGCGAAAAATATTAAAAAGATAGATTCATCCGAAAAGTAAAACATCCTTGATTAGACGGAACCGCCAGAAGTCCCGGGAGCTGGGGCCCCCACTAAGTGGGTTTAAAAGTGGCTTTGCCACACATCCTTGCATAATATACGTTGCGAAGCGCTTTTTGCTTTTTGTTCGTATTTTATCCGATGATCAACAGAGCCACGTAGGGGACAACATTGAAGACTAAAAAGACGATTTTGAACAATCCAAGGAATGAGTAAATCGCCACATTGAAGGATTCCCGGGAAATTGAAAAAAACTTGTTGTGGATGGCGTACACAAAATCTTGGGCCAAGGCAAACATTGTGGCTCCCAAAACAAGAATGGCTCCGTTAATGATTGTGCACCACATCAAGAATGTTGTCAGTGTTTGAATGTCCATGATGTTTCTCCCCCTGTTTTTTTATCCATAATTGGATTTATAATAAATTAAAGCTGTTGCGGATAAAATTGCAACCGCCAAAGGTTAAAAACCCCGTCGCGGCAACTAAATAGGAGCTTTTTTCGCCACCGTCGGTTTTTTATTTATTTTTCAGAACTTCG
Organism: uncultured Victivallales bacterium; assembly: GCA_964651145.1. Lineage (GTDB taxonomy): Bacteria > Verrucomicrobiota > Lentisphaeria > Victivallales > GWF2-45-14 > CAZYVR01. The sequence goes on from CAZYVR010000327.1 coordinate 4,510, forward strand.
CTCTTAATCTTTCAGTGAAGCTGGCGCGGCGACATCAAACAGCTATGGCTTTCGCCCTTGGCGAGCGCTCATTGCCGCGCGGCTGTACAAGAACAATAGGTTTTCTTAGGGCTTCTTAGCTCTTCTGTGCTCAATTTAGCTTATCTGCAAGTTATCTCAAAATGGCGGTGTGCGTAGGGATTTTTTACGGTGAGCGGGGATGGCTCCGAACAATGTGCGATCATTCGGAGCCATAGAGTGTGCGGGGTTATTTCTTGATGCGGCGGAGGGCTTCTGGATTTTGCCAGAGCACTTCTGTTCGCTTTTGTTTCGCGAGGACTTTGCCGGAGCCTTGCAAGCCGCTTGCGCGGGTCCTGCCAGCGGCGGAGCAAACCACTTGAATTTCTTTTTTTGTCCAGCCTGCTTTTTCCAGCGGCTTGTAAATAGGATGGCTGTATCCTGAAAGAAGGATCGCCCCGTCATATTCAAGCAGCTTCTGGACAAGCTCTTCGTGATCTGAATTCTTGAGCTCGTGCTCATAGCCGCCAGCTTTCCTTGTTCCGCTTATATATGGCGGATCGCAATACGCCAGCCAACCGGGGCCGCTGAATCTTTTCAGGCAGTCCCTCCAGTCGGCGCACTCGATCTGAATGCGCTGTATCCTTTCATGCACAAGCGGCAAGTTTTCAAATGACGCTCTCCAGGAGGCGGTGTTCTGTGACATCCCTCGCGTGGACGTTGTGACGCATGTTCCCCAGGAACTGTCGAACATCCCGCCGAAGCTTTGCCTTGCGACGACATACCATCTGACGGCCTGCTCCAGTGGATCGTGGATGCCAGCCCATGTTCTGGCGTATTCTTCAAACAACTCTCGTGAGACCGGCAAAAGGCTTGTTCGGGCCATGAACCGTCCGAACAGATCGGCGTCGGATATGACACGGAAAAAATTAACGACGCCACGATTTACGTCGTTATAAACTTCAACCTTTGAGGGCTGCTTGCCCATCAGGATCGAGCCGCCTCCTCCAAAAGGTTCTATGTAATATTTATGTGGCGGCAAGCTTTCAAGGATTGCGTTCTTTATTTTGACGGAGCCTTTGCCGCCAAACCAGGGAAATGGAGCGCGTATTCCACTCATAATTAAATCTCTTTCTGTGTAAATGTAAAAAAACCAAAAAAAAAGACCGCGACGACTATTCTAGCCAGGCATTCCGCGGTATCTTTAAGCTGCTTACTTGAAGTGGCGGAAACGTGGCTGAGACGGTAAAGTCGTCGCGGTCGGGTGTTAATGTTGAAGCATTAACGCCCCGCTTCTCTATTCATTGTATAAGTGTGTCACCTCCTTATTATTAAAACGGCACTTCTTTTGCCAATTTATTTTTTTCAGCTTCCAAACGATATTTGAGAGCTTCGATAACTTTCAAAGAATCGCTTGACGACAAATCATCAAGAGAGCTCAAGCCGCGATTGCTGGCCTTGGCTGCCAAGCCGCAAAGATAAAAGTCTGTGCGTTTGTTACCCGGCAGATAGCCGGAAAGCTTGCCCCACAGCTCGCGGATCAGATGCCGCTCTCTGGTGTTGACTTTTCCGCGCCCAGGCTTGCGATTGCGCCAGTAAGATATGTTTATTTTTGCTGGCTCTTTAACTTGGCCATGCGCTATCCTGGATTCCAGCTCCGCTTCGATCGCGGCCATTGCCCTGTCGAAGTGTCCCTGGTTAAGCCCTGCCGAGGTTTCGTGAAAGAAGCCCACATTTTCGCAAAGAAAAACCCTGCTCTCATTGGCGCTCATTCCGGCAAATTTGCAGTATTGCTTGAATTTGCGGATCTGTTTTGATTGCCAGCCAGGCTGGCGCTCTATTCTGGCGTTGATTGCTTTCAGCAAATCAGGCACATCTCCCGGATGCAAATCTTTGCAGGATGAAACCCCGCCAATTTCGCGGAGCAATTTCCTGTATTCTCCATCGTCAAGTCCGGCGTCATTCTGCGCCACTTTTATTGCGGCTATATGTTTGCGCTCAATCATTTTCAGCTCCGATTAATGTCTTTTTGAATTTCATCAGAATGCTGTTCTATAAATGACTCTATGTTGCCCGTAAGTCTTACCAAATAACGCATTGTGTCGCCGCTTGCCGGAATTGCCCATATTCGCCATGTCTTTAAAACTTTTTTGGGATCATAGCGATAGCTGCAAGCGGCGCAATAATTTCTAGCTTCATCGGGATCAAAAAAGACACTTACACATTCCCAGGGACTTGAAGCTTTGTCTCGAATTTGCAGGGCAAAAACCGGGCATTCAGTCAATGTCATATTTCGTTTTTCTTTAAGAGTCTTCATTTTTACCCTCTATCATTTTAAATTCACAAAATCTCAAGTCAGTATAAAAGTTGTCTTCAGCATCGG
>CAZYVR010000328.1:0-6873 GCA_964651145.1 uncultured Victivallales bacterium
CGAGGCTGTTAAAAGAAATACGCCAATTGTAACCAGTTTTTTCATTTCACGTTTCATTATTTTAAATTGAATTATTAACCAGTGATCCTATACCAGAATAATAATCCTGATTTAACATCCTTACTAACTTTAACATTGGCCCGTTTTTGAAGGGGCAGGCCAATTATTCCATTCTTCCTGGCGGCCGCTTGTTTTTCTCCCAACGGTAAACTTATAATGTGCGCGTTGAGTTTGTTGATTGATAAATTTTTTGCCGTCTGTAACGCTCCCTTTATTCCAGCCTCCGACATTTCGTTGTCTTGGCATATGTATACTTTTTCAACGCCGCGAAGCTTGGGAACAATCCGCTGCCAATCCTCCTTTCTGAAGCGGACAGTCACCGGAGAGATCGCCGAAAACCCCGCCTGCATCAAGGCAATGCAATCTGTGACGCCCTCTGTAATTATCACTTTTTCCGGCTGGGATAATAGGCAATCCTCATTAAACAATACGCTGTTGTTTATAAATGGCGCAACATATTTATGTTTGTCCGGGTCATGAACAGGCAGCTTCTTGTATTTCATCTGCTCGTATTTATTGTCGGCCGTCCAGGGAGTTTTGCGGCCGATCATAAAGGCAACGCTTCCACGACTCCAGTAAGGGAAGGTTATTCGTTTGTTGAAAAAGGGCATCAACCTTTCTTCCCTAGTAACCAGAAATGCTCCGCTTGCCGCCAGTTCACCGGGTGTGAATTTATTTTCTGACTTTACAAGAACCTTCCATGAGCCTTCGGAGTTATCGGCATATCCGATCAGGTATTTGTCGATAGTCTCATCGCTGATGGCATACTTTTCCTTTACCCATTTTAACGTCTCGGGATTCTCTTTCAAACGCGCGTGATAAAGTTTTGCGAGCTCAGTCAACACGAGCTTTACCCGCTCCTCTATTTTTCGGTTCTTCTCATATTTTTCAAGCTCCTCAGGGCTCAATCCAAATTCAGAAAGCGGAGGCATTCCTAGTTTACGCGCGAGAAGGTCCCGCGCATTTTTGTGTGATTCCGGCATCGGCCCAGAGTGCCCTGAGGTGATTGATCCACTCTGGATAAATTCCACAAGCTGAAGAACATCTCCGCCAACACCACACCCGAAACAATACCAGCCCTGTTTGTCCAGCATTATATGAAGGGAACTTTTGGATTGGCTTTTATGGTTGGGGCAGTCATACATCAATGTGTGTGAACTTTCCTGAGTGACGCGCCCGGGAAGAAGCTCCCGGGCAATCGCGCCGATATCCTGTTCCGTTATCTGACGGTAGTAATCTTTTACGTTGGTCTTGCTACTCATAAAATCCTCTCTTTATATTTGCGCTCTTATAATTTTTTTATCTATCTTTCTCTGCTTTCTTTATGATGATGTCCACCCATTTTATAAACTGTTCGTGGCAGTTCTTCCTCACCCATGCCGCCGGGACAAAGAGCGTGTCAAACTCAACCATCATCGGGACTCCATCGGCCACGGCGCATAGGTAGGCTTCCATCCTTGACTCTGGATAGGCTATTAGCGCCGGCAAATAAAGTTCGTCGCCCACCCAGGCCGAATAGTAAAAACTATCATGGCTTTTGGGATGTTTTTTTCCGGTTACGGATTTGAAAAAACGGATGTATTCTTTTCCTTTTTTATTCTTTTCTTTTGACATGTTTTCTCCTTATCTCTTGAGGTTTATGCTGTTAACTGCAAAGCCTTCTTTTACGTCAAGACGGAGTCTCTCCAACTGTGCCCAATAGAATTTTTTGGGCTTGTGCAGTGCCCGAAATGCCCGGGAGCATTGTTTGTGAAGGCAGTAAATTTCTCCAAGCTCGGTGAATTCAGCATTGGCGGGTTCGTCTCCGATCTCCTCTCCGCAATGGTCACAGAATAACGCAAACTTAGCGAAACCAATATTCGGATTGTCCGTGTTTTTAATCAGCATGATTTTTCCTTTATTTCTGCGATATCCCGAATATACGGAAGCAGGTCTCTGGCTATTGTGGATGCCAGTACTTTTGAAGACAAACGTCTCGTAAGACTCCTTTTCACGAACACCTTTTCCTTCTTTCCGTTTACCATGTAAGAGCCGATATCGACATAGTTTTCCACCTCCACCACAAATCCGGGTGGCTTGACATGAGTGAACTTGTCCACATAGAATTCCTTGCCTGTTTTATAGTCCCTGCGCTTGTAATTTGTTTTCTGAATTATATTGCCACAATAATTATAGAAGGCTCCTGACCTAGCGAGCTCCGTAAACAGTTCGCAGATGAATTCAGCCTCCGTTCTTCCCTGAATACTTACCCCATCAACCATTTTGGGTCGTCCCGGAAGTTCCACCATCGGTTTGGAGCCAGCCGAATTACCGGTATGGGCGGCATACTCTTTCACATTGTCATTATTACTCATAAAATCCTCTCTTTTATATTTGTTTTTGTTTAAGGCTTGTTTATTTATTCTTATCTACTTGTTTTTGTTTTTGCTGATCAGTTGTTTTGTTTTGCCGGAATGCTTTGACATTCCGGCAGATTTAACAGGACTTAGTCCTGCTCCTGGAATCGCACACCTTCCGCGCATTCCCTGATTGTTTTTATTGGATGACGCAATTGCGGAAAATTCTCTTCCAACCAATTTGCGGGAACGAATAGCATGCCGTCCTCGAAGAAATGTTTTACTCCCTCATACGCGACGCCCAACAGCATAATCGGCTCCGAAGCGCCAACGATCATTCCCGGCAGATACAGCACATCCTCTGCCCAGGCAAAACGCATCAGATTTTTCTCGGACTCAGATAGCTCCTGACCGTTCGACATCCGGTATAATCGGCCTTCTACGGATTCAATGCGGGTTGCGGTTTTTTTACTCATAACCAGATCCTTTCATTTTAGTTTTATTTTGTTGACTTTTTTTTGGTAATTCTCTATTCCGTGTAGTTGCCTTCAGATCCCGCGATAGACCTGCCACAGATTGTGGGCTGTCTATCATCTAACTCATAATGCGCGTTCCTTTCTCATTTTGTTTTGCTTAAATTTTTTGGACGCCGCATGAAATCCACCCATGCTCTGTCCTTCTACTACTTGTATTGTGCCTTTGCGATGAATTTGTCCCCGCTTTTTCTCCGGATTTTGAAAAAAAGTTGAAAGTTTTTATAAAATCGCGGATTTTTTGCATATCATCATAAATGACTCTTCTTGCAACTTTACGTTTTTCCGCGGCTTCAGTTATTGTCATAAATTTTAAATCTTCACAAAGCGAGCGAAGCTTGGCTGGCAATCTTTCAAGCGCCGTGTCAACATCCAACTTCAAGTTGAAAGCCGCCGTTGGGTCGCGAACCTCCATGCAGGAAGCCCCCAAGAGCCCGTCCGTGGCGACAAGCTCCATAAATTCACAAGCTCCATAGCCGTCTTGTTGAATCTCCTCATTAAGTGAGAGCGCGCATTGCCGCCAATCACGTTTGATGGCTTGACGATGTCTGAAAATTGAATTCAATTTGCTTTTGGCTGCTACCTGCGCCAATGCGCCTTTTGAACCTTTTATGCAATCGTATTTCCGAAACGCATTTATCGTCACCGTCATTAATTCCTGTTCAATGTCAGGCAGGTCGTGCTTTCTCAAGCCGTTTTTACCAATAGCTTTTTTAGCGTTGCGCTTTACAATTTTTACTATTTCAGGGGCAATGCCCTGATAAGAGTTCTGGCGTATTTCTTTTCCGTTTCCCGGCAGCGGGAAATATTCATTGAATGCCGCGCCAGTTATGACGCTGTCGCTTGGTTGAGTGTGCATACGCATTTTCCTTCTGTTTAAGTTTTACTTTTTATGCTCTAGAACATGGATCAAATTCATGTGCCGAACTTCCAGGACACATCCGCGCGGGAACTCGATAAGGCATCCTATTTCAAGGCAAAAGCAGGAAGTGAATGCCTGGTTTTCGGGGATCGCGGCAGAAACGATCTCAAAAGCAATGCGCGCGTTTGTCTGAGAGGTAGCTTAACGGTGAAAAGGAAGATTTCATCCGAAAGAAAAGTGCGGAAAAGGATTATGCTTTGACGCGCCGAAACTGTCAAAGATTTTGTTTTGACACCTTGAAACTGTCAAAGCTACCAAAAAAGAAAATCCGCGTTATGACACTCTGAGACTGTCATAACGCGGATCTAAAAAAACTGGTGAATTATGGGATAATTTAATTATTTATCGGGGCATTGCCCCAGCGTGAAGCTGAATAAAAAAATAATCGAAAAGTGGGATTAGTATTTCAGGTTGTTCCTCTCCGCATAGCGCCGGAGCTTTCTTAAAAGGCTGTCGGTTTCCTTGTCTTCCGGGCGACGCTTCTCCCACTTCTTGAAGACTTTCCGGGCGCTCTCGCGTTTGCTTATGCCTTCTTTGACATGCGTCAAATACTGCTCATGCTTCACGCGAATGCTTTTGTCCTTCTCCTCGCGGTATTCCTTATGGGCCAACCATCTTTCCATTTCCTGTTCTATAGCTTTGGTATTGGCTGCCCTGGCAAAATCAGCTCCCAGATCAAGGCACAGGGAAATTATTTTGTTCTCTTCTGCGGATAAATAGGATTTCCTTTGCTGCAAATATTCTTCCAGTTTCCGAAACTTCTCCATTGCGGAATTATTTTCCGTAGGCATGTGAGAGAAAAAAACTTTCATGTATTCGAGTTTTGCCGTAATGTTGCCGCCGGAAATCTGTTTTTCAAACTCATTAAATATTTTTCCAATAGCTTTATCTGCAGCAGATTTCATTTCTAATACTTTAAATATTTTTTTTTGTTGTTCTCTGAAAGGCTGACGAAGTTTATTTAAAACATTCACTCCCGCCCTAAACGCCAGCAATTCCGCAGAGGCTTTTGCCCATCCCGCCTTGAATTCCGGACTGTCGATAGGTGGATTTGTCGATATCTTTTTTTTGCTCATGTTCTCAGTCTTCAATTGATTATCTTTACCCTCAAAGAATATCTGAAATTCCAGAAATATTCAAGCCCCGGCAAGAAAAATAACGAAAATATGCCCCATAGCAACGCAAGGCGCTCCCATAACAGGAATACCTTGTGGCTAATTCGTTAATCCGAAAAGAGATGGCGTGTTGCCAAACAGGGAGTTTTCTTGTTTAAGCAGAGTTTGTTAGAATAGTAACCGTATCAGAGGTGCCCTACCTTTTAATTGATATCCGCGAATCTTTCAAATGTTTCTGATACAATTTTTCTATCGGAAGCGCATTTCTCACAAAATAAAAAATTAACGCAGCCGTTTTCATAATCAAAATAGAAGCAATCTTCATCCAAACAATTCCGGGCGTTCCATTCGGGTGTTTTGCATATTTTGGGATTGATCTGCTTGGCGTTTATTTGTTTAAGTTCTGTATGAAAAATTTCATCGCAACCGGAGCAAATGGAAATCATAATTTCATTTTCCTTATTATATTTTTGCTTTCAAGCCTTCAATGTATACACACTGAAAGTATTTTCCAACAGCCAAACGCAACTTTTCTTAAAATTGGAGACGCATGTTTATTTTGAGGCTATTGCCACCGTTACGGGGGTAACTGCGGAGAATAAAGAACGATAAATTTATGAGAACTATTCACATAACACGAATACCTTTGGGGGGATGGAGCCTACATTCATACCTTCAATTTTCATTGCCCATGAAGGCTCTTTTAAACGTCCCATTAGGAAATTTTGGTAAAAAACACTTCCTTTTCACTTTTTATCGAAAAATTTGCGTCAAAAAAGCGTAAGTAATAGGTGAAGACACATTAGTTCTTCAAAAGCCCAAAAACGGACGGCAAAACAATGCTCTTATAGAAGTAATGCAAGGTGCCTTCTTTAAAGCAATTGCAACATGCCTCATGTTTTTTATGATGCCTATGCCGAAGGCGCGCAGTGAAATATAACGATTATTTATCGATAAAGGAGTTGCTATGTCAAAAAATACCTTTAACATGTACACTAAGGTTAATATATTTATTATAAACGCTTTACATGTCGCACGCAGAGGTACTACCACATGCCCACAGCCAACCTCGGCCCGACGCTCCCCAAGCCCCAGGGGAGCGTCCCTTTTTACATTTTATGATGCTCATAATATGGGATAATTGTAGGTGCTTGGCAAAATGTATCCATTATTTCAATAAATCTTTTAAATATCTCTAGTTTAATGCTTTATAATCATTACATGAGTTGCTTATATTCGCTTAATGCTTTATAATGTACATAGGCAAAAAGCATAAAGCATTGAAAACTAACAACATAGAAAAGGAGAGGCGAAGATGCAAAAGACAGCAAAAAGCGAATACGCAAGGATTCAAGGAGAAAGCAAAGCGCTCCTTAAATTGATAGGCGAAGAACTGAAAGACCATAATATGGAAGCCAAAGAGGACGGCCCCCATTATGGCCACGTTGGCGACCTTGAACACATCAAGTCATTAATGATTGAACTTTTAATTTTTGCTCGCAACGCCGATGACGAAGACAAAATGCTTGAACAAATAGAGCAGGAATTAAAGGGCGAAAATAAGGAGTCCCGAAAATGAATAAAAACAAAACCATAGAAAAGATAGCCAAGGAAAAATTGGGACTTGATACACTTGAAACTCGCAAAATGGATGAATTAGATTTTCATGATATGAGCGTGTGGCAACTCAAAGATGCCTTGGAAGCCGCATACGAAGCAGGCTGCCGGACAAAGTCTGTTTTAAAGCCTTCTTTAAAAAAATAGGAGCGCAGTAATGGATGTTAAAAAATTATCCAAAGAAAAGAGGATAGACATCAACCAGCTTGAGCCTGCGACTAAAGTTGAATATCGGACGATAGTGATACTTGACCAAATGATGGATAAACTTGAAACAGACAAGTTTGAAG
>CAZYVR010000329.1:0-6863 GCA_964651145.1 uncultured Victivallales bacterium
ATGAAAACAACAGCCGGAAGCACAATAAAAGGAAGATTGCTGCGTAAGCCCAAAATGGCATTGATTCTTCTCTTTGTGACATTTTCGAGCTCCTTAGATGCTTAATAAAATATAGCACATGAGTAAATAAATAAGAGAGGCTGACAGGTCGTTGCCAGTAGTGACAAACGGCCCAGAGGCCACGGCGGGATCAATATTAAGCTGATTAAGCAGTATGGGCATCATTGAACCAGCCACAGCCGCAAATGTCATGGCCGCGCACATTGAAGCCCCAATAATAACGGAAAGCCTTAGCGGGGGCTGACTGAGTTGATCCGGAAAAAAATGAAGCGCAAAATAAACGACACAAGCGACTAAAAGCCCACAAATGACGCCCATGATAAAGCCCACCAGGATTTCACGCGAAAGCACTCCCAACAACTTGCCGATGCCAATTTCCCCGAGCGCTATGCTCCGAATTGTGACAGTCGACGCCTGCATACCGGTGTTGCCGCCCATCGCCAAGACCACGGGAACAAAAGCGGCAAGGCTTTCAGCATTTTTAAGCCCTATGATTTTCTGGACTATTGCGCTTATCAGCATGCCTGTGAACAAAGTTATCATCAGCCATGGCAGACGCATTCTTACTATTCTTAGAGGAGAATCTTCATTGTGCTCAATATCAGGAGCTCCGGCTATATGCGCAAAGTCTTCGCTGGCTTCTTCGTGCATGACGTCCATAACATCGTCCGCGGTGATTCGTCCCACAAGCCTGTAATTCTCATCCACAACCGGCATTACATACAAATCGTATTTTCGAAAATCGTTGGCAATGTCTTCCTGGTCCTCATTTACTTCAGCCACAGCCTGAGGAGGCTCCGCGACGTCTTTCATCAAGGCGTTTTTGGGCTTGACTATAAGTTCCGATATGGAAATGCTGCCAAGAAGTTTTTGTTCATTGTCAACAACAAATATCATTGAAATAGGGTCTGAAAAATCATTTTCAGCTATGGCGGCGAATGCCTGCTGGACTGTAGCAGTGGCAGCCACTGCGCAGAGCTCGGGAGTCATGATTCCTCCGGCCGAGTCTTCCTCATAGTTCAAAAGGCTTCTCAGTTCCTGTTTGTCTTCCTTATCAAGAAGATGCCACACTTTGGCTTGTTCGTCTTTGTCAAGTTCGCTAAAAAAGTCAGCCGCATCGTCAGGAGCCATTTCAGCGATCATGCCGGCGAGCCGCTCAGGAGGAAGCGTTTCAACAACATCGTCTATGTCATTGGAGTCCATTTCAACGATGACCTCGGAGGCCACTTCAGCGTCAAGTATGGAAAATATCTGCTCAAGCTCATCTGAATCCAATTCTTCAAGAAGGTCAGCCGCATCTGCAGGGTCGGTATCGCCGAGACGCAGCTTCAATTCGTCGCTGTCTCTGGCTTCCAAAAGCCTTCTAATCTCGTCTTTTTTCAGAATGCCTGGCGACATGACAACCTTCCCGTCGTTCTTTTATTAAAACACAGATTTGCAAGCTCATTAACATGTAAGGATATTGCAAAAAAACAAGCCCGGATTAAGTTAAAATTGATGCGCAGGCGCATTCTAAAAATTAGTTGTCGTCCGATTTCAAGCTGAGTCCTGCAACTTTTTATATCTATTGGAACGCAAAACAGCGAAAACTGAAGCTAGGAGCCTTCAGGCGAACCCAGCGACTTTGCGTATTCAGCCGGGGTCATCTTCTGCGTTTTTTTGAAAAGCCTGCAAAAGTGGGGAACTGACTGATACCCTACTTTATATGACGTCTGCGTTATATTTTCAGGCGACTCGCGCAAAAGCCGCTTTGCGGCTTCCATTCGCGTTTCAATCAAATGCTCCCTCATATTTTTGCCGGTCTCCTTCTTTAGAAGGGCTCTCAAATAGGATTTGCTCACATTCGAGTGGCGGCTCACTGCGGCGGCGTCAAGCGGACGCGAGTAGTTTTCACGGATAAAAGCCAAGGCGTAATTTACTATATCAGCGCGATATATAAGCGTATTTTCAGCTTCTACTTTTTCTCTGTGGCAAATCTCTTTTTCTTTGCGCCTTAGCTGAAATATAAGCTCACAAAGCTTGACTATTATCATCTCGGAGAAAAACGGCTCCATCTTCAAAGACTCTTCCTTTATCTGAAACAACAACTTGCGCTCCTCGTGCGAAAGATGAAGAGCTTTGCCTGATATCCCCTTTGGAAGTGTTCCGTGATACACAATATTCAAAAAATCGAAAGGCTTTTTTTGGCAGCCATAAAAATAATGCTCCTCTCCTTCAGGCACAACGATAAGATCGCCAGTTGAAAGCTCAATGTCGCCGTCTTCGCGCTCAAGAATAACCTTGCCGTAATCTACATATATAATTTCATGCCCGGGATGCGCGTGACCACAGCTTGCATAGTCCCTGCCCTTCCCTTTGTGCTGAAGGTGAGTGATGCTTTTCGCTGGCCATTTGCCAATCTTCAATACTTTATTATAGTCATTACGCAACATGTTATAAACGTTGCGCGCATTGACCTATCTTGCAAGTCAGATATATAATAAAGGCATAGTTTTTAGTCAATGCAGACAAAGGAAACAAGCAAAGAAGGAATAAGGTCATGTCAAAATCAAGCAATCTCAAAATAACGATGGTTGGCGGAGGAAGCTACAACTGGAGCCCAAGGCTTTTAAGCGATATAATGCGCACGCCGGAGCTGAACAATAGCGAAATAGTGTTGCTCGATCCCAAAATCAAAGCAGCGCAGGAAGTGAAAGCCGCAGCGGAAACAATATCCAAGGCAATGAAAACGCAGTTTAAGATAAAAGCCACAAAAGACGAGGCTGCCGCATTCAAGGACGCGGACTTTGTCATTATAACCATATCGACGGGCGATCTGGAAATGATGCAGCACGACCTCAATATCCCTGAGAAATACGGAATATTTCAGACAGTGGGCGACACTGCGGGCCCTGGAGGCTGGAACCGCGCCTTGCGCAATATCCCGGTGTTTGCAAAAATGGCCAGAAAAATTGAAAAATATTCCCCGAACGCGACAATCCTGAATTACACCAATCCAATGTCAATTCTGACTGCGACAGTAAGCAAAGTCACTTCGCTCAGAAACGTAGGACTTTGTCACGGCGTGTTCAGCAATTACCGTGTTCTGGAGAAGATTTTCAACTGTTCGGAAAAAGACATTTCCGTCAATTTCGGAGGATTGAACCATTTCTTTTGGATAAAAGACTTCACAGTCAAAGGCAAACCCGGCTATCCGCTCCTGAGAAAAAAATTGAAAAACAAAACTCTGGACCAACTGCTGAAGGACGGCGACAAGGACGAAGTCGGCTTTCATTCGCGCCACGCCTTTTGCAACGAGCTTTACGAGCAATACGGAAAGCTGCCCTTTGTCGCCGACAGGCATATATGTGAATTTGTCCCCGGCCTTCTGAGCCCCAAGGAATCCGTTCTCAAAAAATTCAAACTCGTCAGAACTTCAATTGAGGAGCGCCGCAAAACCCGCAAGGACGCTCGCGCAAAAACTTTGGAATATGCGTCCGGCAAACTTGCGGCCCCCGAAAGGACTCGCGAAACGGCGGTTGACATAATCACAGCCATTGCTTTTAACAAACCCTTTGTTGATGTGGTCAACCTTCCGAATGTGGGTCAGATAGAGAATCTTCCGCTGGGCGTGGTGGTCGAAACTCTGGGTCTGGTCGATCCTCTTGGTTTCCGCGCGGTGTCCATGGGCAAATTGCCCGATTCTGTGCAAAGCCTTGTTCTTCCGCATTGCCTGACACAGAAAATGACTCTTGAAGCCGTGCTTGAAGGCGACAAAGAATTGGCCTTGAACTCTCTAATGGCCGATCCGATGTGCTCGCATCTGGCTCCTTCTGAAATTCGCAAAATGGGAATTGAACTAATGGAAGCCACCAAGGCGCACGACCTTTTGCCATTCTAAAAAAACAACAGTCGCCAACGGGGCTTACCGCCCCGTGCGGCGCCTGATTAAAAAGAGTGCTTGTCTGTCGGAAATTTGGATTCGCCCACTTCGCTGGCGTATGCCAAGAATGCTTTTTTTATTTCTTCGCCAAGGTTAGCATAGCGCTTGGAATGCTTCGGCACAAAATCAGTAAAAAGCCCAAGTATATCGTTTGTCACTTGTATCTGGCCGTCGCAATCAGAGCCCGCGCCTATTCCGATTGTCGGGATGCTGACCGCCTCGGTTACTCTTTTGCTGACTTCGGCGGGCATGCATTCGAGAACCACGCAAAATGCTCCGGCATTTTCCAATGTCTTCGCGTCATCTATCAGGCGCACAGCGTCTTCCTCTGTTTTCCCGGCAATCTTATAGCCGCCGGAAGTAAGCAGACTTTGCGGCAAAAGCCCTATATGTCCCATTACAGGAATTCCGGCTTCGACAAGACGCTCTATTGCCGGAGCATTTTTTGCTCCGCCTTCAAGCTTTACTGCGTCAACTCCGGCATCCTTCAAATATTTGGCGGCATTTCCCATTGCCTGCTCGATGGAAATCTGATATGTCATGAACGGCATGTCGCCGACAATGAAGGAATAATTTGCGCCCCTTCTGACGGCTGAACAATGATGCAATGACTGCTCCAAAGTAAGTGGCAAGGTGTTTGTGTATCCGAGCGCTGTCATGGCGAGAGAATCGCCCACCAGAATAAGTTCGACACCGCATTCTTCCGCAAGTTTAGCGGTGGGCGCGTCATATGCTGTCAGCGCGACTATTTTTTCGCCGTTTTCTTTCTTTTTGCGAAAATAAGAGACTGTCAATTTTTTCTTGAATTTCATAATCTAAGGCTTTGTAAAAAATGTATTTGCTAAAATTAAAACGCTAAAACAATATACAGCCTCTTATAAGATTATTCCATAAAATTCAAGAAGCTCTCCAATAAAGCCATAATTTATTCTTAATTTCGCCTAAGCTCTTGACAAAACAAATTAATTCACTTATAATTCACTTATAATTCAAATAAAAGGTATTGGCAAATGCTTCTTGCAAGCGTAAAAAAAATGAAGGGCGCAGAAAAAGTAAAAGCTGAAGTTCTTTCATGGATAAAGGAACACAACCCGGAACCGGGGCACAAATTTTTTTCTCAAAGGGAGTTGGCAAGACTTTTGAAAGTCGACCCCATGACAGCGCATAAAGCGCTTAATGAATTGACGAAAGAGGGAAAACTGTACAGCGAGCATGGCAAAGGCACTTTTGTGGGACCCAAGCCGGAAAAAATTAATTTTTTGAATTTGGCGCTTGCGCTCCCAAAATCCAACCTCGAGAATTCGTCAAAGAATCCTGAAAACTGGCATATTGTTCAGAAAATTTATTCTGCTTTTCTGCAGTCCCTGAAAGTTGGAGAAACTTTTTCAACAATTGTCTATCCAACTGATGCAAGCGGCGCGGAAGCCATTGAAAAATTTTCAAAATATGACGCTGTTTTTTTTGCCAGCGAGAGGGAATACGCCGCGCTAATAAAAAAATTAATAGAGAAAAAACAAACCCAGGTCGCGATTATCGGCTGCCCTTCGGATTATGCTCCGGAATGTTTAAAATTGTCTGTGGCCTTAACTGAAAGCGTCCGCCAGGCTGTGAGTTTTCTTGCCCAAAAAGGATACAGGCGCATCGGATATATCGGATCGACAAAAATGAAAGAAAAAATTGAAGGCTACAAAATGGCTCTTTCCGATTACGGGCTTGCAATGAACGAAAAAAATGTAGTGTTGAATATTGATTCGCAATATGACGGAGCTCGCGGAGCTTCCATTCTTATCGCGCAAGGGCTCGAATGCGACTGCATTTTTGTGGACACCGACCTGAAAGCAATCGGAGTTATTGATTACTTGCAAAAACAAGGGAAAAAAATCCCGAAAGACATTGGAGTGATGGGGTTTGACGGACTCGATCAATTTGTGAATGCGCCACCTTATCTGACAACAGTTAAAACCGACTTTAATGAACTCATTGACGCCGCTTTGAAAAAAATAAGGGAAAAGGACAACAAGGAAATTATAAACAGTTCAATAGAAATCCCAGGCAATATAATTCCCAACAAGACAGTCAAAGGAGAATAACCATGCGACGAATGCTTTTCACACTCATCGAATTGCTCGTTGTGATTGCCATAATGTCGATTCTTGCATCAATGCTGTTGCCAGCTCTGAATAAAGCCAGATCAAAAGCGCATCAAATTAGTTGCGCCAACAGTCTAAGGCAAATAGGTATTGGAACCTTTGGTTATGCAAACGACAACAATGACATATTGCCTCCATCTATAGATTATCGCAACAACTTTAACAATCCTGGAATGATATCACAAAAAATTCTGGTGTCCTATGACTATGTCCCACTTAGTATTATGCGAGATGGCTGCCCATCCTACCCAAAAACAGTCGACAAATATTGGGACATTTGCGGCTACCTTTATAATGCTTACTTAGGCATGTATGATGCCAGCGGAAACCTCAGCATGCCCATTGGCATTGGCCAAAAATATTCCGCAAGAAGAATAGCCTCTGTAAAAAATCCTTCAGTGAAATACATCTTTTCCGAGGCTAATAATTATTTGTGGCTATTTTTTGTCAACTTGAGTCAGGTGGGATGGTGGCATAATAATGGAAGCAATTTTTTATGTTTTGACGGTCACGTTATATATAAAACAGCAAAATCATTCAATTTTAGCTTGGCGAGTAGTTGGGCCGAACCAGCTTACACAGAAAACAAGAAACTTCTCCGGCCTGATTATTAATCTTCATTGGCTTAATTATTAGAAGACGAAACAACAATTTTAAAAAAATCGCAATAATAAACTCTTGAGAGTACCGAGTTCTTGAGTCAGAACATCAGGGCGCAAGGACGCGCGGCA
>CAZYVR010000330.1:0-6838 GCA_964651145.1 uncultured Victivallales bacterium
ATAAGGGATTTTCAGGTCAAATCAGCGCGAAGAATTTCTGATTCTTTGTTGCTGACGCGATATACATTTAAGAAAAAAAGCAGCGGGAGACACAGAATTTTGGAAACTTTGGACCTTATTATTATCTTCGGAGGCACGAGCTTTGCGTTTTTGGCAGTACTCGGCTGGAAAATAGCAAGAGCAGCCCGAAGAAGAAAACTATTCACTCAGCCATTCCCTGAAAAATGGAAAAAATACGTAGAAAACAATGTCTCGATATACAACAGCCTGCCCAGCCATTTCAAGAAGGAGTTGCTGGGGCACATAAATGTGTTTCTGGGAGAAAAACATTTTGAGGGGTGTGGCGGACAGGAAATCACAGATGAAATAAAAGTGACAGTCGCCGCGCAGGCATGCCTTCTCCTGCTCAACAAAAAAACGGAATATTTCTCAAAACTTGCCTCTATTCTGATTTATCCGGAGGCCTATGTGGCGAATGGCCCGAGCCGCATGGGCAATCAGACAATCAATGATCACTCTGCCCGCTTGGGCGAATCATGGATGCGCGGAGTTGTGGTTCTGGCTTGGCAACATGTGAAAAATGGAGGATCAAACACTCATGATGGAAACAACGTGGTTCTCCATGAGTTCGCGCATCAGCTCGATCAGGAAACAGGAGCCGCCAACGGAGCCCCCATAATGCAGGGCATTAATCCGAAGGAATGGAGCAAAATTTTCCAACACGACTTTGAGGAGCTCCAGGATGAAGTTGAACATGGACACAGAGACGTCATCGACGCATACGGGGCAACCAATCCAGCTGAATTTTTTGCTGTCGCCACTGAAACTTTTTTTGAAAAGCCCAGCCAATTGAAGGAAGTGCATCCCGACTTATACCGTGAGCTCCAAATATTCTACAAAGTCAATCCGCTGGAATGGCATAGCCAAAGCTAATGCCATACAGCGTCTGCTTTTTTTAGAAGGCAACAGGAACAGATGTTCAGAAATATTCCAGGCTTTTAGAAAAAAAGCCTGGAAGCTATTTTTTTCGGTTGGGGGGGGGGGAGGCCGAATAGAACAACTTCCAGACTGAATACCCACCACTCATATTTCTGACATCAAAGCCGTTTTCACGCAAAATGCGCTCAGCCAAATATCCGCGCAATCCGACTTTGCAGAAAACGATAATATGATTGTCTTTCGGCAAAGAATCAAGGTTTTTTCTCAATTTACCGAGAGGAATATTTTTTGCGCCCGGAATGCTGCCTGAAGCTACTTCGTCCGGCTCGCGGACATCCAAAAGAAAAGAGCCTTCCTTAATTTCATCCGGAGCCACGACCATGCTGTCGCCTTTTATTATATTGCCAGCCACAAAACCTACAAAATTGACGGGATCTTTTGCGGAGCCATAAGGAGGAGCGTAAGCCAATTCCAACTCTTCAAGATCATGTGTTTTCAGGCCGTTGCGAATAGCCGTGGCAATAATGTCTATGCGCTTGTCCACGCCGTCTCTTCCGATAATCTGCGCGCCGAGTATTTTCCCCGACGTCTCAAAAAGAACTTTAATGCAAAGCTGCTCCGCGCCCGGATAATAGGATGCGTGGGAAGCTGGGAGGACATATGTTTTCAAATATTCCATATTCTCCTTTTTCAATCGCTTCTCATTTGCTCCTGTGGAAGCAGCGTCATAGTCGAACACTTTGCATATAGAGGTCCCAAGGCTGCCTTTATAAGTTTCTTTGGCTCCGAAAATATTGTTTGCGGCAATGCGCGCCTGTCGGTTAGCCGGTCCGGCAAAAGCGAACATAGCAGGCTTGTTCAAAACAAAATCGTTCACTTCTATAACATCGCCGACTGCGTATATATCCGGATTGCTTGTCTGCAAATACTCATTGACCTTGATTCCGCCGCGCTCGCCAAGTTCAAGCTTCGCGCTGATGGCAAGTTCGCTGTTTGGCTTTGCGCCCGCCGACATTATTACAAGCTCTGTCTCAAGTTTTGTCCCGTCTTTCAAGGCAAGCGTCAATTTGTTGTTTTCAGTTGAGCGCGTTATTTCCGTCAACGCATTGTTCAAACACAATTTCACTCCCTTTCTTGCCAATTCTTCAGCCAGAGGCTGCGCCATTTCCTTATCCAGGAAAGGCAATATCTGCGGGGCTCGGCCAACTAAAGTGGTGTTTACGTCGCGCTCCACAAGATTTTCAGCGGCTTCAACGCCGATAAAGCCTGAGCCTATTATTACAGCATCCTTTACGCCCTGGTCTATTCTTTCTTTAATTTTGTCCATGTCCGGAATAGTCCAAAGCGAAACAACAGCAGGGTCGTCAATTCCGGGCACGGGCGGAAAAACTGGCGACGCCCCCGTGGCTAGTATTAATTTGTCGTAGGATTCAACATATTCCTCTCCTGTCTGCAATTTTCTTACTTTTGCCTCTTTGCGCTCGGGGTTAATTTCCATAACCTCCTGCCTTATTCGCACATCGACACCTGTTCGTCCTTTAAATTTGCCAGGAGTCATTACCATAAGACTTTCGCGATGCACTATCGCGTTGCCCACATGATATGGCAATCCACAATTGGCAAACGAAATATATTCGCCTCTCTCAAAAACTATTATCTCTGCGTTGCCGTCCAACCGGCTCGCCCTTGCCGCCGCGCCGGCTCCCCCCGCCACTCCGCCTACAATTAAAATTTTCATTGCCCCGCCTCTCCTTATGGTATTTATAGTTATATTCTATTTTGCTTTTAAGCCATATTTAATCATATTCATTGCGTTCAGAAATAAAACTTCGGAAAATTTGTCATTTTCATCAAGAATAAATCCCGGAATCAAACCGCCCATATCGCCCCACACCGTCCGCGCGGCAAGCAAAGGGTCTATGTCTTCCCTGATTGACCCATCGCTCAAGCCAAGCTCAAAAATTGACGCAAACAGCTTGTTGATCATGGAGTTCCCATCAAGAGCGCACCGCAATGCGTCGCTATCATCTCCACAAGCGCAGCGATGATTGCGATAATTCAACATGGCGCAATAATAATTGGGATATTCCTTATAGAATTCAAGAAAAGCCTGCGCAATCTTTTCAAACTTTCCGAGGCCGTTTGTTTTTTCCTGCGCCGCTTTTTCAAAAGCGGACAGCACAATGCTCAAACTCCGCGCGATTATCGCAAGGCACAATTCTTTCTTGCCTTTAAAATACAAATACAGCGCCCCTTTGCTAAGCTCGGCTTGCCTGGCCACATCATCCATCGTCGAAAACTCAAAGCCCTTGCTGAAAAAAACAGCCTCGGCCGCATCGATTATCTGGCTCTCGCGAATCTTTTTTTCTCTTTCTCGGCGTTCTTTGATTCCCAATTCATATCTCCAGCTATGCACAATTAATACACCAACGGTCACTAACTGACCATCAGTCACAAACAAAATATACATGAAACATTAGGCTCTGTCAAATTATTTATTTAAAAAAGCCAATTGCTGCAACAATGGCACGTAATGCGACGGAGCCGCCAAAAGTCATCCAATGAGTCCGTCAATTGTATTTTTAACAACATAAAGCTATATTTATAAAACAGAGCCTTGTTCTGAATCATTTTATGGGGGTTATTTTATGCAAATATTGTTAGCTGATGATGATTTTATTTCGAGAAAAATACTTATGCAATATCTTGGCAGCTATGGAGAATGCGATATTGCCATAGATGGGCAGGAGGTTGTAAACGCAGTCGAAGCCGCCCTGAAAAAGAACAAATCTTACGACTTGATCTGCCTTGACATAGCAATGCCCAATATGGACGGACACGAGGCTCTTCAGAAAATACGGCGGCTGGAACAAAAACACGGGATCCAACTCGGCAAAGGCGCAAAAGTAATAATGGCAACGGGAATGTCCGGTCACGAAGACATAATAAATGCCTTTCATGAGCAATGCGACGCTTATATGATTAAACCGATTAAAAAAGCAGACCTTAACAGCAAGCTCAAAGAATTGAATCTGACTTAAGTTCTGTCCGGCACGATGTCCCAGCCAAAAGGTCCAATGCGCTGTCGCGACCACTAAATGGGTTTAAAAATGGCTCAGCCACCGCCTTTGGCGACCCGCGATTCCGCCGCTGGAGCGCGTTCGAAAACAGTCCGGCTTCTATTCCGGCTGCGCCGATTTTTTAAAAGTTTTAAGACTTTTGGCAAAGCCGTCCGCCATCTCAACGACTCCCGGCATGCTGAAAAAATCATTCTCCATGCTGTTTTTTTCATTTCACAAGAGTATTGTACCTTTAAAACTGGATGGAATTTATGGATATCAAAAAAGTTCCCGACATACTTTTAAAGATAGTGGAAACAAAAAAAAAAGAAATAGCAGAGCTGTCAGTCAAGCAATCGGATCTAAAAATGCAAGCTTTGGACAGCGCGCCAGCGCTGGATTTTAAAGCGGCTCTCTCAAAATCCGGCCTGTCCGTAATAGCGGAAATAAAAAGAGCTTCTCCTTCGGCAGGCATTATAGCCGATGACTTCAATCCCGAAAAAATAGCAGCCGCATACTCTAATGGAAAAGCTGACGCGGCAAGCGTCCTCACAGACGTTCAATATTTCAAGGGCCGCCCTGAATATATACCTGCAGTGCGCCAAGTGTTAAAAGGGATTCCAATACTTCGCAAAGATTTTATAATTCACGCATCTCAAATATACGAGGCTCGAGCATTGGGCGCAGACTCTTTTTTGCTGATATCGGCAATACTTACGCTCAATGAAATGCAAGATTTTATCGGCATTGGCCGTGAATTGGGCATGGAGCCGCTAGTTGAATCTCACACGGAAACGGAGCTTGACAAATCAATAGATGCCGGGTCTGAAATATTTGGAATAAACAACCGCGACCTCCATACTTTTACTATGGATCTGGCAACTTCAGAAAACCTGTTCCTCAGAATCCCACAGAACGCGCTAAAGGTGTCAGAAAGCGGAATATGCTCCCCGCAAGACGCGCATCGCATGCGAAAAGCTGGATTTGACGCCATTTTAGCAGGAGAAAGCCTGATGAGAAGCGGCCCTGAAAAATGCGCGGAAACAATAGCATCTTTCAAAAAGGAAACATTATGAAACAAACATTGCGCATTCTCATTTTATCAATCCTCTCACTTCTGCTCTTTTCCTGCGCCTCTCCTATGCCAGAAAAGCGCAAACGCACAAATTTGGAGCCAAAAAGGTTCCCCACTCTGAAAAACTACTCGCTCTCTCTTCAAGTGGTCTCGTCAAAGCGCGAATTTTACCCAGGAGAGAACCCGTCCATGACTTTCAGGCTTAAAAACAAGGGCAAAAAAGTAAACATTTATGAATGGATGGCTGATGAGCCAAGCAATATCATTATATACTACAGGCCATATAAAAAAGGGATAAAAAAATTCATAAAAAAAGACTGGCAAGCCATCAGTCCAGAAATGGGGGAAACCATTAAGCGCTCCAGCATTGAGTTAAACCCTAATAATTCAATTCTTATTGACAAAAAATTGCCATTCATAAAAGAAATAAAAGCTTATAAAATACCCCAAAGCGGATTAAAATATTATGTTATTGGCGAACTAAACCTACAGTCAATCAGAGCAAGAAGCAGACCAATAATAATCTACGTAAAATGAAACAGCGTTAACTTTATATTTAAGAAAAAGGGGGCCACATGCCCAAATTAACAGAAAATCCCCAGCCCGGAAAACATATTTTATGCTTTCGTGGCGACACAATTGAATTTACACTTAAACTGAATGTCCCTCTTAAAGGAAAAGCGTTTCTAAGAACCAACATCGGGCATGCCAACATAAAGCGAAAAGAAATAATAGAGCTAGTGGAAGATCAAAAAGCCTCCTCTGGCCAGGACTGGCGCGACGCGCAAATGAGCAAAACCAGCAAGACCAATTACAAAATAAAAATGGCTCTTGCCGAGACTGGCCATTTCGAAGCAAAATGCTGTTTTTTCGAGGAAGGCAACGATTCTCCGCTGTGGCCTGAAGGCGAGAATGTCCATATCAATGTTGAACCTGCCAAGTACTGCTGCGCAAACAGCATATACTGCGCTTTTGTCCGCCAGTTCGGACGCAACAAAAGCAAGACTCTGTCGGAAAAGCCAACCGCAATAATGGACTGTGAAATTAAAAAGCTTGACGCAGCCAACTATGCGGTAATCCCCCCCTCCGGGACTTTCCGCGACCTGATAAAAGAACTTGACCATATAATCGACAAGTTAAACTGCCGCATACTTCATTTGCTGCCAATAAATCCCACGCCGACTGTATACGGAAGGATGGGCCGCTACGGCAGTCCGTATGCGTCTCTGGACTTTACCGGAATTGACCCAAGCCTGGCTGAATTCGACAGAAAAGCCACGCCTCTTGACCAATTTCTGGAACTGGTGGACGCTGTGCACAGAAAAAACGCAAAACTGTTTATCGACATAGCCATAAATCATACAGGCTGGGCGGCCAAGCTGCATGAAACACATCCGGAATGGCTTGCCCGGGAAGCTGACGGAGCCATTCACTCTCCAGGCGCCTGGGGGGTTGTATGGGGCGACCTGACTGAACTTGACCACAATCGTCTCGATTTATGGAAATATCTTGCCGACACGTTTCTGACATGGTGCGAGAGGGGCGTCGACGGATTCCGTTGCGACGCTGGCTACATGATACCGGAAAAAGCCTGGGAATATATAATAGCCAAGGTCAGGAGCGAATACCCAGACACAATATTCCTGCTGGAAGGCCTCGGCGGCGATCCGGCTGTGACATTGCGGCTGCTCGACAAATCCAATATGAACTGGGCTTATTCAGAGCTGTTCCAAAACTACGCCAAAGAAGAGATTGAGAAATATAT
>CAZYVR010000331.1:0-6819 GCA_964651145.1 uncultured Victivallales bacterium
TTGTCGCTTAGCGCCCCAACAAGCCGCAGGCTTTTAACGCGCCATGCGCGCTGTCGTCCCCACTAAGTGGGTTTAAAAGTGGCTTCGCCACCGCCTTTGGCGACCAGCGCGTTCTCCGCAGGACCAAGCCCGGACAAAGTACGTTTTTTTTGCTTTTTTTATCAGAAAAAATACTGGCTCAGGATTCTTCCGACAATCTGCTTTCCGCGATCATTTCCGTGAACCTTATCGCGGTAAAACCATTGCCACGGCTTGCCCGAACGACCAAGATATCCATGCCAGATTGACGCCATGTCGACAAAATCAATGTCCATCTCATCGGCAAGCTTGCGTTGTTGGGTTACAAATGGATTGCCCGGCCAGCTCTGCTCCGGCAG
Organism: uncultured Victivallales bacterium; assembly: GCA_964651145.1. Classification (GTDB taxonomy): domain Bacteria; phylum Verrucomicrobiota; class Lentisphaeria; order Victivallales; family GWF2-45-14; genus CAZYVR01. Next base: position 378 of record CAZYVR010000331.1, read on the forward strand.
ATCAAGCTCAGGATTATTCGGATTATGCTCTCGCCAGTCCTCGTCCAAAGGCCCGCTCAAAAGAAGAATTTCACAACTTAACTGCTTGCGAGCCATTTCAATCACTTTGCGGATTGCGTCTATGTCATCTCGTTGAGAAATGCCGCCGATAATCAGCAAGTCAGGTTTTAGATCCGCAACATAAGCCTTGAAATGTTCCGGCTCCTGATAATGCCAGCAGCCAGTGGAGCCGCGCACCGAACAAATGAATTTCAGCTCGGAAGCGGAATAAGCGCGCTTTATTGACGCTTGAAAATTTGAGTTAAACGCATCATTGACAATGCTATCGCCTAACATTACGACTCGCCATGGAGCGCCTGTGGATATTGCATTGATAGTTGCCGAAAGATTCTCCATCCGACCTGACAAGGATTCCAATGGAGGCAATGTTTTATAAAGACTATCGTTCCAGTCGGCGACATAATCAGGGGAGACTTTTCTTATTTCCAAGTCCCACACTTCAACCCCATTGCACGATTGAAAAAATGGCCTCAGCGATGTGCTTCCTTCCCGTCCATAAACAATCTGTTCATATTTAACTTTTTCACCGGCATAAACAGAAGAGTAAACATCAGAGACGATCGCATCGCCATTGCAATCGTAGAAAAATACGCCCCAATGGCAGTCGGCCGAAGCAGACGCAGAAAAAGTCAAAGCATAAAATTCATGTTCATTTGCTCCGACAACTTGCGGCCCAAGCAATTTCCCGCCTTTGTCCGGATAATATCCTTCGGCCTCGTTATACGTCATCCCGCCGACATTTTCAGAAGGAATAAACTCCCAGCCTTCAAGCTTGTCGCTCAAAGAGCCATTAACACTGTAGATAATATCATTCATGTTTATATAACCGCATCCGGGCCAATGGGCATGGCTGCTTCTTCCTTTTTATGCATTTTTTCGGGCATAACCAAAATATCGGCGGTCAACGGACAAAATCCAGCAGGGTCAAGCATGGTCACGCGACACAAGCCCCAACCGCCATCATTGAGGGATTTTTTCAACGCCTCGCTCCAAATGGGAATGCAAACTTCAACTGTCTCGCCGGGCGCGCATTCAACATCGATATCCCTGTATTGGCGAAGCATGCTTATCCAACTGCCCCCTGCGTTCTGCTGCGTGCGAAAAGTGCATTCTCCAAGATTTATCGAGTTGTATTGGTTGTCTATATTGAAACTGATGAAATCATCGCCGGCTTTCCATATTGCCCTCTCAGGAAACCATACTGGAGAAAACAGCGCGCGCAGTCCCCAGAATTGCGGCTTGGGAAGCAAGTCGGCGGTAATAACGCCCCAGTTTGCATCCTCGCCCCATCGCGTCCAGCCCCATGGATTTCCCTCCGGGCCCATTCCAACTCCGCCGCACAGCCATGGAAAGTATGCTCCGCCAAGACAAGTCGGATCGCGGCGCATGTTTCCCCATTCATCTTTAAGTCTTTCGACAAATACCTCAAGCGTGTTCCTGCCAGAAAGCGGCTCCGCCTGTTTGTCTGATATAACAGAAAGATATGGACCGTTAAGAATATCCGGGCAACAGTTAAATATGCCGTATTCCGAACTGAACCAGCAACCGCTCCAGCCGCGCTCCAAAGCCTCTTCGCGGGTAATCGTCGTCATGTCGCCTTCCCAACTGTTCGGGTTCTCTATTTTGCCTGTCTCGCGAAACTTCTTCTGGAGCTTGAAGCTGTAATGAATATCGGCAACGTCTCCCACGCGAAGCTCAAATATGCCTTCGATCTTGTTGGCCGGACCTGGCGGGGGGAACATCGTCGGACGAGTCGGGTCAAGTTGCTTGCAAAACTCATCGTAAATCCGCAAATGATTCCAGCCGTCAGCGGCGACGCTTGCGGATTCAGGCATGTTTTCGTTGCCGACGCTCCAGACCATAATTGATGGATGATGACGATCGCGGCGTATTGCGCCTTCAAGCCGCATCAATGCCGGGCCCACCCATTCGGGGTCGTGAATATAGTTGGTTCCCCAGTCGATCGGCAGTTCCTGCAAAAGATAAATCCCCATTTCATCGCAGAGATCGACCAGGTCAGAAGGGCCTGTAAAATGAGTTCTTATAGCGTTAACGTTGGCCTTTTTCATCATTTTTAAACATTGTCTCAACCATTCTTTTGGTGTGTGCAGTCCATGTTCCGGGTGAAACGTAAGATGATTGACGCCACGAAATTTTATAAAATTGCCATTGAGCTTTGGCCCTTCCGGGGAAAGCTCCAGACAACGAAAGCCTGTATTGTATGAATAACGTTGTTTGTCCTGCCCAGCCACATCAAGCTCTATTGTTGCTTTGTAAAGATTGGGATATTCATCATTCCACAAAGCCGGAGCGTCAATTGTCATTTCGACTTTGTATTCTTCTTTTCCTGGAATCAATTCAATCCTGCATGAAGATACGACAGTTCCCTTTGGACAGCATAGCGAAACTGCAATCCCCCCCTCTGTTGGATTCATTACCCTGATTGTTCCGGCCACGGTTCCTTTTTTGCGCGTGCCGTCCAATGAGCTTGCAAGAAAATAGTCTGCAACCATGCAGGGAGACGTCGCGAAAAAGTATGCGCTTTGAGCCATCCCGGCAAACTCAAGAGCATGGCGCGGCATATCCATTTTTATAAACTTATGCTTCCGAAGCAGCCTGACCGTAACCACCGCCTCATTTCCAGGCGACACACATTGAGACGCGTCGAAAGTTGCGGGAGTAAGGCCGGAATAGTGAGCTCCCAGTTTTTTGCCATTGACATAGATTATGCCAGCCGGATAGATTGAGTCGAATCTGAGAAAAATGCGCCTGCCCTGCCATTCAGAAGGAATCACAATCTTGCGGCTCAGAAGCGCGCCGTCATTGTCGTCAATATGATCAAGCGACACCCTATTCCAGTTTGGCGTCTCCTCTTTTTCCGCTTCGGGATCGGCATAGAACACCTTGCCGGGTTGACGAACAGTCTCGCGTTTTTCAAATCCGGCTGTGTCCGCCGCCTCCAATTCGTCAAAAGGATAATATTTCACGCGCCACTCGCCATCAAGCATAAGCCTGGATTCTTCCGGCACAGGAATAAGACGCGCCGAAGTAAGAACAGTGTGATGATTTTCATCAAAAACTACTGTTTCGTTTGCTTCAGTCTTTAGTTGTTTTTCTATTATTGCTTTGCCATCGACAATCATAATCTTTTATTCCTTAAATTTTTTCTGGATTACATAAGATAATTCTCCGGAGACAAGCTTTTTTATCCGCGCCCCCGGAGTGACTATTGTCTCTATTGCATTTCTTAAAATCTCTTTTCTGTCAAATTTAACCGCTGGAATCTTCAGGCTGTTTATATCCAAAGTCAATTCGATTGTAATGATATGGGCGGCAAGCGTTGGAGCCGATTCAGCAATTTTTTGCGCCGCAAGACATGGCAAGGCTATGAATCCTGTTTGTCCGGATTCCCCGTCCTGTTCAGCAACAAAAGATTTAAGCTTGCCGGCGTCAATAAAGCTGGTCTCATTTTTCAGGCCATGTCTTTTGACAGCGTCTTTATATCCTTTATTCATCAGCGCCACAAACGGAACATCCATGGAAGAGGTCGAAACAAAAACAACGCGCTCCAAGCCTTTCCTTATAAGAGTTTCAGCAGCCAAACGGCCCGCGTCATAATAATCAGGCATTATATAATCCTGCTCCGGCAATTTATCTGTGCGAGAGGGTTCAATATGAACAACTTTGGAGCCGGAACTTTCAAGTTTCCTCAAAAGAGCCTCATTCCACGGCCGCAGCGGGGTGCAGCTCGCAATAAGTCCGAGTTGACGATGGAGAAGAACTTTTTCAAGAAACTCTGCTTCAATATCAATATTCCAGCCTTGCTGACTCTGGGAGAAGAGATTCATAAGACACCCCTTCTCCAGAAGCAGGTTCTGAACATATATCACCATATCCCAGTCGCCATGATACATAAAAGACACGGACTGACAGTCAATTGCGCTGTCTTTAACGTAACACCCTGACCCCTTAACGCTTTCAATTGCTCCGTTTTCGCCAAGCTTTTTCAACGCCGCTCGGAGAGTGTTTCTGCTAACGCTGAAACGCTTGCAAAGTTCAAATTCCGTAGGCAGCCTCGCTCCTGCAAGATAAACTCCGTCGTTGATATCCTTTTTGAGTTCCCAATATATATATTCTGATTTAAAGCCTAGATTCATATAAAAAACTTGTTCAATTATTGTTTAATTTTTCATATTATAAATTCATAAGTCAAACATGTCAACGTCTATTGAACAATAAATGAACAAATATTATTCCAATTCCAAGGCGGCTCCGTCAGATTGCTGTTCCATCAACTAATTGGTTAATTTTTCTCACTGGAAGTGGAAAAAGTGGCTTCTGAGCGCTATTGTCAAAGCTTGCTTGAGCGCTAAAGATACTTAATGCTCTAAAAGTGGGAGCTATTGCCCCAATATATAAATGTAACTTGAATGGAAGCTTTCCTGAATTGTTTCAGGAAAGCTTTTTTTTTGCAAAATTAAGGAGTTGTGCAGGATTAATGATTGATATTAAAAACTTTAAATTTGAGGCGGTTAAAAATGATCTGCTGTCTGGCTTGACCGTCGCTTTGGCGTTGGTGCCGGAGGCGATAGCCTTTGCTTTTGTTTGTCATATTTCGCCGATGATCGGGCTTTATGCCGCCTTTATTGTCGGTTTGGTCACTTCGATTCTAGGCGGCCGCCCCGGAATGATTTCAGGAGCCACTGGAGCTGTAGCCGTGGTTCTTGCCTCATTGGCGGTCAGTCATGGAGTGGAATACCTTTTTTTGGCAGTGGCTCTAATGGGCGTCCTGCAGTTGCTGGCCGGGATTCTGCGATTGGGAAAATTTGTGCGCCTGATCCCGCATCCGGTTATGTTGGGTTTTGTAAATGGTTTGGCTATTGTGATTTTTCTTGCTCAGCTTGGGCAATTTAAAAATGGAACCGGAGCTGACGCCACATGGATGAGCGGTCTGGATTTAGTAATGATGCTGGGGTTGGTTGCTTTGACTATGGCTATTTGCTTTTTCCTGCCGAAACTGACCAAGGCAGTCCCCGCTTCGTTGGTGGCGATTATTGTGGTTGCTTTGATTGCGCTCGGGCTGTCTTCCGCCAATATTTTCCATTGTCGGACCGTGATGGATTTTGTAAAGATGCTTGACCCGAACATTGCCAGCTTAAAAGGCGGATTCCCGATGTTTCACCTTCCGAATGTTCCTTTCTCTCTGGAAACTTTAAAAATTATCTTCCCTTATGCAGCGCTGGCCGCATCGGTGGGCTTGATTGAATCATTGCTGACTTTAACTCTTGTCGATGAATTGACCGAAACCCGCGGCAAGGGAAATCGTGAATGTCTCGGACAGGGAACCGCCAATGTGATTTGCGGCTTTTTCGGAGCCATGGGCGGCTGCGCCATGATCGGGCAAAGCATGATCAACATCAAATCCGGCGGGCGCGGGCGGCTCTCGGGAATAACTGCCGCTATTGCCTTATTGGCCTTTATTATGTTCGGCTCAAGTTTGATTCAGGCGATTCCAGTGGCGGCTCTGGTTGGAGTTATGTTCATTGTGGTGATAAGCACCTTCGAATGGACCAGCCTGCGTATTATGAAAAAGATTCCGCGCTCCGACGCATTCATCATTGCTCTGGTTTCAATGATCACCGTGTTTGAGGACTTGGCCATAGCCGTATTGGTGGGCGTTATTGTTTCCGCTCTGGTTTTTGCCTGGAAAAAGGGAAGCCAAATCGAAATTCATTCGGAAACAAATCAGAAAGGATCAAAAGTCTATCATCTGCGCGGACAGTTGTTTTTCGGTTCCGCCCGTAATTTTGCGGACTTGTTCAATCCCGCCAATGACCCGAATGACGTGATTATTGACTTCCATTATTCACGCGTGCATGATCACTCCGGCATTGAAGCGATCAACGCCTTGACTGAACGTTATACCCGCTTGGGCAAAACTCTGCATCTTGTCGATCTCAGCCCGGAATGCGCTCTATTGCTGAATACAGCCGATGATATGGTCGACGTAAAAATCTACGATGATTTGCGCCATTGGCATATTGCCTCAGACCGCCTTGCTTAAGCGTCAGAGGAAAAATTCTTGCAGCCAGCCAAGTGGTATATTGCTCCCTTTTTCAAGCAAATATTATTGAGCTGGCTTGCGCGCGCTCTCCAATATGTTCATGAAAAGACCACATAGCGCATGGCTTTCTCTCGCAGCTTGCCTTTTATTCCGACTTCGGAAAGGTCGGATATTTTGTGAATGCATCGCGATTTTATAATTCTGTCGACTGCTATCGGGCCAAGTCCGGGAACCCTCAAGAGTTCTTCCTTGACTGAATGATTTATATTTGCAGGAAAAAGCTCCGGGTGATTGTCGGCCCAAACTTGCTTTGGGTCT
>CAZYVR010000332.1:0-6784 GCA_964651145.1 uncultured Victivallales bacterium
CCCAAGCAGTGCAGATTAGTAGTTACGCACAAAATACTGTTTTTTCGAGCTCAATTAATTATGATAGGTTCCAGGATTATAGGGGTAAAAAGGGCGTGTGTCAAGTCCTGAACCAGCTAAATTATTAGAGGATAAAATACTTTTCTTTTTTAGGCAAAATGAGGTTGACAATGTTCTTCACATACCTATACTATGATATAGTGATTTAAATCAATATAAGGGGCTGGTAAATGATTTCTAAACATGCGTCACGCTGGCCTTACAAAAAGATTCACTTGGATTTCCACACAGCGCCTGAAGTTTCTGATGTGGGCAGAGATTTTGATGCGGAACGCTTTGCATCCACGCTAAAAGAATCGGGGGCTGAGTCGCTGACCTGCTTTGCCAAATGTCAACATGGCTGTCATTATTACCCCAGCAAAACAGGATTTTGCCATCCTAATCTGCAGCGCGATTTGCTGGGAGAAATGATAGCTTCGTGTCATGCAGAGGCAATGGATGTTGAAGTGTATTATGACATCTGCGGAGACAAGCATCTTATAGAAAAACATCCGGAATGGAGACAGGTGGACATGGACGGAAACGCCAGGTCCGCTTTGTGCATTAATAATGATTATGCAAGCTCGTATATTTTCCCAGCGGTGGTGGAATTGATGGGGAATTATAATTTTGAGGGCCTTTTTTTTGACAGTCTTTGGTATATTGACTGGCATTGTGCATGCGACAATTGTATTGCTCGCGCAAAGCAGGAAGGCTTGGACTCTTCCGATGAAAATGTAATGACTGAATTAAGCCGAAAAATACATCTTGAATTTATGGAAAAAATGACAAAATTCATCCATGAAAGAAATGACAGTCTGCGCATAATATACAACAGCCGCTACCATAGCCCGCACTACAGAGAAGATTCAAAATTTTATACTCATATCGAGATAGAAGCGCTGGCAACCCACAAAGGGTGGGGATATTTTTGTTTTCCAACTTTTGCCAAATATATCCGGGGGCTAGACAAAATATATTATGGGATGGCTGGACGCTTTAATAGCTGGGGAAGGACAGGGTTCATGCTTGAGCCAAGTCAAATGATATTTGAGTCGGCGCGTTTTATTGCCAACGGCGCAGGCGTTTCAATAGGGGATCACCTTCATCCCCGCGGCAAGCTTGACACTGCAGTCTACAGAAAAATAAAAGAAGTCTTTGACTATGCGGAAGAATTCCGGGACTATGCAATGGATTCTGAGCCAGTCACTGAAGCCGCTATTCTTATGGAGCCGGACATTGAATGGGATGGCGCCCATTTTGGCTTGACTAAATTGCTGATGGAGGAACACATACTTTTTGACATCCCCGACCGCTGGCGGGATTGGAGCAAATATAAATTGCTAATAATACCGGATCATTTCAATGCTGACGCTGAGTTAAGAAAGAGAATAAGCGACTTTGTGGATGCAGGCGGAGCCGTTATAGCCTTCGGCAGAGGCGTGGGAAACTCTCCTGAAAGTTCGCCTTGGCTTGAGAAAGTTTTCGGCATAGGGCAATATGAAGAAGCTGAGTTCTCCACCGCTTTTTGCCTACCGGACACAGATGAATATCCAGAGCTTGAAGACTTTCATTATGAAGTGAACAACCCAGTCGCAACGCCCTTAAAAGATGGCTACTCAGGCGCGAAGCTGTTCTGGCCTTATTGGGAAACAAGCAAAGAGAAACCCTGCGGGCATACTTATGCGCCTTGGGACGTTGACTCGGAATTCCCGGGAATTCTCAGGAAAGGCAAATGCATCTATGTGCCTTTTCCGGCAGGCAAGCCTTATTACACATCAGGAAATCCTTTTTTTCGCAAATTGATGAGAACATTGCTTAACAAATTGCTGCCAACGCAAACTGTGCAAATCAAGGCCCCAGGATCAGTGGAAGCTACGCTAAACCGGAAAGGAGACAATTTGATTCTTCATCTGATCCGTTGTTCGGTCGGACTGCGCGGAACTCCGCATATGGAATTGATTGAGAGCGGTTATCCTCTAAAAGACATTCCAGTAACCTTGAGAATCAAAAACAAAGTAAATAAAGTGTCCCTACTCCCTGGAAATGTTTTAATTCCCTTTAAAAAATCAGAGGAGGGCATTTCATTTTCGATCCCACAATTAGACATCCATCAAATGGTTTTGCTTAATTAAAGGCTAATTGCCTTATACAAAATTAGAATTTAGAACAAAAGAGCCAAGTACTTTTACGATTGGTTCTATGGAGAAATAATTATGATATTCGGCTTTCAAATCGATCTTGCCAGAAGACTGGAACGCCCCGAAGGACTTATTGAAAAATTCCGTACGATGGGGGAATGCGGTTATAATCTTTGCATGCTTTATATTGAGGACGCTTTCTTTTATGAGACTCACCCCGGGATTTCACGCAAAAATGCTATTTCCGTAGAAGAGATGTCAAGGATATATGAAGCCTGTCGCAACGCAGGTATGGAAGTGGCTCCGGTTATACCAGCACTGGGGCATTGCGGGTATATTACCAGCAAAAAAGGTTATGAGCATTACGATGAAGGATACGGAACAGATAAAAGATTGGGCACTGTTAGATATGGCGAGGAAGAAACATATAAACTTCTGAAGGAGATGTTTGCGGACTGGTGCGGCAATTTTCCGGGTTCTTATATTCATGTGGGGCTCGATGAAAGTCCTTCGATGGGACAGACTTTTATCAGGAATAACGGAATTGAAAAATTCAACGCCGCCGAAGCGTTTGCTGAGCATTGCAATAAGCTGAACGCGATAGTGAAAGGCCTTGGGCGCAGAATGGTTGCCTGGGGGGATATGCTTTACCATTTTCCCGACGCGATGCATTTGATTGACAAGGATATAATTATCGCCGACTGGTTTTATTACCGCTTTGAGTCTCTTCCGAAGATCGAGGCCTTTAATTTTGCGGAAATAAACCTTACCGGAACTTTGAAAAAGAAAGGTTTTGAGGTGTGGGGCATTCCCTCTGTCTGGCCTAATCTGCCTTTGGGGGATATAAGTGATAGGCTGGCGAATTTGAAGTCTTGGCTTCGTTACGGAGCGGAAAGAAATATGGACGGAGTTGTAAACACCGACTGGGAAAACAGCTTCGGCTTTTATGCGATATCCGACCTGCTTTTCAGGACTTTTGGAAAAATGTACAAGGATGATTTCAGCATTCCGCTTGAGGATGCTTTGAAGAATTCCGTGGAGGAAATTGCCGGATGCAATGTGAGTGATTCTTTCATTGACGATTTACTATCTCTCGGTAAATTTCATATATGTGGACACGGCAACAGGACTGCCTTGAACCATCCGTTGGCTTCAAGAATTTCCACCCAGAAGGAAAGGCTGGACGAATACCGCGACAAGACTGCAAAGCTTGAAAATATGTTCAGGGATACTACTGAACTTATGAATAAAGCTTCGAATACTGAATTGCTTGAAGCTGTGAAGCTTTCGCATGAGATGCTACTTCTTTTCTGGAAGACTGGCAATGACCTTTCATCGATTAATTCATCCCATAAAAATGCTTCTGATGTCCTGACTGAACTAAAAAAGAAATATCAGAAATTTTCAGAAGAATATATGAAATTTTGGCTGAGCCTGAGATATGAGGATGACGCTATTCCTGTCCGAAACTGGTGTTCTGATACAATAAAGGAACTTGAACAGCTTATAGATGAATTGAAAACGGTTTCGGTATCAGAAAGTTCCCTGATGAATGTTCCGCGTCTGGAACTGGAACTTGAGTGCAGGCATCCGTCTCTGCCGGTGCTTGATGTTGTCGTGAAATATCCGGGTGGAAGCAGTCAGTCCTCCAGGGAAATTATGATTAAATTTGAGTCGGAATACGCTGTGCCGGACAAGGTGTGGCGTCAGCATCCGGTTATTCCGCTTGAAGGAAAAGAAATACCTGAAGAAATCGAATTTGCGTCGCGATATTACGGACAGGTGGGTATCGTGAACGCCTGGGTAATTTACCGGGGTGAATGTCTTAAATTTGTGTCTATAAAAACTGAAGGTGAAAATATTTATGAGAAGGATGGTCTATTATGGCTCGGCCCGAAGGGCGCGGCTCCTTCGGATCCTACTCATAGAATCGGTCAGGATTTGGCAGTTTTCAAACATGATAAATAGTTATAAGAAAAGGTTCATTTTCTATTGCCAAGTAGACTGTGTAGGTGTCCAGCGATTTGCTAGAGGATGTTCGCTATAAAGCAAACTGCTCTCAGTTTGCCAAGATATTTGTAATAAACACCTTAATGTCGAAGGAAATTATTTAAAAAGTTGCGTTTTTAAGAAGTTTTGTGAACTGAGCCGCTACTGCGGCAGAAAATCAATACAGGCGTCTCCGGGCGGGTTCACACCTTAGTAGAGCTTCATACCCACTGGGCTGGCAAATATCCTGCGAAAAAGTTCCCCTTTGTCATGATTATAAACCAAAACAACCAACAAAGGAGAACGAACCATGGACAAAGAATTTAACGCTTTCAGGGAAAAAAACAAGAGCTCAAGAAAAAATTCAGAAGGGACAAGTCTTCGCAAACAGTATATTGAAGACATGACCTTCGGGGGCTACAGCGAGAAGACAATAGTCAGGTACACCACGGCAATGGTGAGAATGTCCAAATGCATTGGCAAATCTCCAATCTATTTCACTGATGAAGACCTTGGGGAATATTTCAAATATTTGAAAGAGGGCAGGAAGTTAGCCAGCCAATCGCTTGCCGCGGAACATGCGGCGCTGAACTTTTTTTACAAGATTACCTATCCCCGGGACCTTCGCTTTGTCAAATTGTACAAGGCCAGGTTGAGCAACAAAATCCCCGCAGTGCTATCTGTCGGCGAAGTGCGCAGAATATTGAGTCATGTTACAAACACGCGTTGTCACGCCTGCCTGGCCCTTATTTATTCCTGCGGTTTGCGGATAAGCGAGGCAGTTACCCTGAGGGTCGGCGACGTGGACAGCGTCAGAATGCTGATTCACATAAGATTGGGCAAGGGAGAGAAAGACCGTTATGTTCCACTGCCGAAAAAGACCTTGAAAGTTCTCCGGGAGTCATGGAAAACGCACAGGAATCCAGTGTGGCTTTTCCCTTCCCGCAACAGGCGGCGGCTCAATCGAAAGGGAAAGAAGAGTCAGAACAGCCACATAAGCATACCCACAATCAGTTCGGCCTTAAAACAGGCCGCTCTTGAAGGCGGCTGTCACAAAAAGATCAGCGCCCATACATTTCGCCATTCCTATGCCACAAACTTGCTTGAAGAGGGCGTGCCGCTGCATGTAATTCAGTCCAACCTGGGACATAAATGCCTGTCATCGACGGGAATATATACGCATATGACCGACAAGTTTCATCGGGAGGCAGTGGAGAAACTTGACTCATTGATTGACGGCGTGTTGCAAGCTTAAGCTTTGACTTATGGTCGAACTCGGCGATATTTTTCGGGAGTTCGGCGGACAGTTTGTTGAAGCGTCAAGGCGCGGTCTTTCGTCAGTTCAGCTAAAGACGATAAAAGACGTCGCTGCATGCCGCACCCCGGCAATGGAACGCGGCGGTATTTACCGTTGCGAAGACTGCGGCGAAGCGCATTATGCGTGGCATTCATGCGGTAATAGGCATTGTCCCAAGTGCGGCAATGACAAAATATCCGAATGGCTGGAAAAGAACAGGAAGAAGCTGTTGCCGGTCGACTATTATATGGCAACATTCACACTGCCCGCCGAAATGAAAAGAACCGTTTTTTGCAATCAGAAAGCGGCTTACGAGGCGTTGTTTAAAAGCTCATCCGAGGCGTTGAAGAAAATAGCGCTTGACAAGCGTTTTCTCGGCGCGAAAATCGGGATGCTTGGAACATTGCAGACGTGGCGGCGCGACGGCGGATACCATCCGCACATACATTTTCTTGTTCCCGGCGGCGGAATTTCAAGCGATGGCAAACAATGGCTCTATCCGAAAAACCGAAAGTTCCTGATTGCCACAAAGCCTCTGGCTGCCTTGTTCAAGGGCAAGTTTAAATCCCAAATGAAAAGGCTTGGTCTCTATGAAAAAATTCCGGATGCCGCATGGACAAAGAACTGGGTTGTGGACTGCAGGAACGTCGGCAACGCCATGTCAAGCTTCAAGTATCTGGCTCCGTATATGAAGCGGGTTTTCATATCAAACAACCGCATTGAAAAGTGCGAAAATCAAAAAGTCACATTTAAATACACCCGTTCCGAAACAAAACAGACTATGCGCAAAACAATGCCTGCAATGGCATTTATTGTCCTTTCGCAAATTATCCCCCTTTGATTGTCATGTAAATTGTCAAATTGAGATATGGTGTTATTTTATTAATCCGGCTTTTAAATTGATAAACAGGCATATAAAAAAAAGAGGCTTTGCCGGGTCTTGGATGAAGCGGCAAAGCCCAAAAAAAAGATGCAAATAATTTACGATTTTCAAACTTGATATTCAAGTCTATTTAATAAAATATGTGACTTTTTTTGAGATTCTACGCCCCACGGAATGTCCCAACTGCGGCAGAAAGCACCCACTTCGTAAGCACGGAACCTATTCACGTTATGTATATTGTTTATTCTGCGCCCCCATATTAATAAATGTTCTTCGTTATTATTGCCCCGCATGTGGCGTTACTGTGAATGTTTTACCCTCATTCTGTCTTCCCCGTAAGCGATACAGTGCTGGAGCTGTCAGTTGCTGTCTTCAGTTAATTCTTGCATGCGGCGTGAGCCTTCGGGCAGTAAATAAAGCATATCCGGCAGTCAG
>CAZYVR010000333.1:0-6782 GCA_964651145.1 uncultured Victivallales bacterium
CAGAAAAGCAAAGCGAATATGTCGGCGACTTGCAGATGTCAAGCAATCTGCTGCTGTCCATAATCAATGACATTCTTGACTTGTCTAAAATAGAAGCAGGCAAGCTGGAGCTTGAACACACAAGCTTCAACCTTCAAGCCATCCTGGAAGACCTTTGCGGCATCATAAAATATCAAACGGCACAAAAAGGACTGAGGCTTATTTTTAATTATTCCAACAATGTGCCTGCGAATGTGACAGGCGACCCTGTCCGTGTCAGGCAAATAGTGATGAATCTTCTCAGCAACGCTCTTAAATTTACCAGCGAAGGCTCCATAGAGTTGAATGTGACGGAAGGGGACAAAAAAGCAGAGTTAATCATAGAGGTAAAAGACACGGGAATAGGCATAGTCCCTGAAAAAATAGAAATGCTCTTTGACAAATTCACACAGGAAGACTCCTCCACTACCCGCAAATACGGCGGCTCAGGGCTTGGCCTTTCAATATGCAAAATGTTGACTGAAAAAATGGGCGGCTCAATCAGCGTCAAAAGCAAAAAAGGAGAAGGAAGCTCATTTGCGGTTTATCTGCCCCTTAAGTCCGCCAAGGATGAAATCAAAGTGGCCAAAATCGGAGATATTGTCTTCCACTGGCTGCGAAAGCCAGAAATACTGATGGCCGAAGACAGCCACATAAACAGAAAAATAGCTGTAGCAATGCTTGAGCATTGCGGCTGTTCCGTAGAAGTGGCTGAAAATGGAAAAATAGCCATCGAAAAGTCTGCAGAAAAAGATTACGACTTAGTTTTGATGGATTTGCAGATGCCTGAAATGGGCGGCATTGAAGCGAGCGAAGTCATTGTTAAAATGAAGAGGCATCTGCCTATCGTGGCAATTACTGCCAACACTATGCCGCAGGAAAAAGAAAAATGCCTGGCCGCAGGGATGAAAGACTTTTTAATAAAGCCCGTCAGAAAAGCAGAATTGGCGGGTTTGTTAAAAAAACAGCTTGCTCATTTGCTGGTGTCTGGCGAAAACGAAGAAACGGCCCAACAGGAAGAAAAGCGCAAAGAACGTTCTTTTGACAAATTAGAGAAGCTTCAGGTTTTTAACGCTGAAGCCGCAAAAAATGTAATGGGCGGCAACGAAGACCTGCTTAAAAAAATGTCGGCAATATTTATTAAAAACGTTCCTGAAGACCTGCGGCTTTTGAAAGGATTCGTGGAGAATAAAGACATGGACAGTATAAAGCGCTTGGTCCACAAAATGAGGAGCGAATCGGGGTTGATAGGCGGCGAAAGAGTAAGCGAGGCGTCTTTTGAACTTGAGCGTGCCTGCAACAACCGGGAATGTGAAAAGGCTGAAGCTCTGGCGCTGGCGTTGGGAAAGCATCTCAAAGAGCTCGAGCAAACCCTTTCACTTTAAGCATTAATGTTCAGCGTTGAGTTTTTGATGGCTCCGGGAATTTGTCGCGATACTTTTCCTGCTTTCATACATGATAACATCTAATCACGTGCACGTGCATTTGCTTTTGTACTCACGAGACTTGGGGAACTGAATCCGCTTGCGTAGGAAATTATGATTTCATAGCAGGATTTATTGGAAAAAGAAAGCTTAATGATATTGTTAATATTGATGAAAATTCAGGGACAAATGAAGTCAGCGAATTTAGGATAAATGAGAATAGCGGTGACAGAAGATGGAACTTTTTCTTTATTTTGTTGTCATTAGTGTTATAATTAAATCAAATAAACAGGGAGCGGGTAAGTTATGCAGGAAGACAACAAAGAACTCACAAAAGAAGAAAAAATCGAAAAAGCTAAAGTGTTGATGAATGAAATCCATAAATTGGAATTGACTAAAGAGGAATTGGATAACATCTGCGGTGGGAGTTGTGATTATGATATTAAGATTTCTAACCACACCGATGATAAAGAGGGTTTTGAAATTTTTCATAAGCCGAGTATGTAATTTTTTTTGTGTAAATGGTCATATAGCTTAAATTATAACAAACAAGAAGGGTTAAAGCTATGACCATCTCCGAAAAACTGTTGGACGAACTGCTCAAGGATTACAATAACCCCGAAGACCTTCTGGCGTTACATTGCCTTACATTGTACCCCGGCAACACCATACCATTGTGTCAATAGGCAAGAAAAATAGCCCCCTTGGGAGGCAGATAAATTTGACCCCGCCAAGAAAAAAATTTAACACATTTCAAAAAAGCTGATTTTAATGTATATTTTCCAAGTTATCAAACAAAATTATATTTATCTGGATTCAGCTTATGAAAATATTTGGAACAATTGAAGAAATACGCCAGCTTTCTCTTGCTTTGCGGCATGACGGAAAAACAGTGGCCCTCGTGCCAACTATGGGATATTTGCACGAAGGGCACATGGCGCTTGTGGACGCTGCAAAAAAAGCAGCCGACGCTGTCATAGTTTCCATTTTTGTAAATCCAACTCAATTTGCTCCTAATGAAGATCTTGCCAAATATCCTCGGGATTTTGAGAGCGATCGGAAACTATGCGAGAAAAGGGGCGTATGCGCAATATTTGCCCCTTCGTCGGAAGAAATGTATCCTGACACTCCAAGCGCATGGGTCTGCGAAGAGGAAATATCAAAGGGCTTGTGCGGACGCTCAAGGCCTTCGCATTTCAGAGGCGTGGCCACGGTAGTGGTCAAGCTTTTCAACGCGACACTCCCGGACATGGCGGTGTTCGGACAAAAAGACGCTCAGCAGGCAGCTATAATAAAAAGGCTGGTTCGCGATTTGAATTTCCCGATAAATATAGTAGTGGAGCCCATTGTCCGGGAGGAGGACGGGCTTGCCATGAGCTCGCGCAATAAATATCTTTCAGCGGATGAACGCAAAAAGGCCCTCTCCATCTCAAGCTCGCTGAAAGAGGCGGCATCTTTGGCAAAGTCAGGAAAAATGAAAAACGCCGGAGAAGTCGCGGGCTTTGTTGAAGAGCAAATCTCAAAAGCGGGCGGCAAGGTGGACTACGTTGAAATAGTTGATTCAGACACTTTTGAAAAAATTATTGGCAACATTCAAGAGCCTGCGCTGATAGCGGCGGCGGCGTTTTTTGGAAAAACCAGACTTATTGACAATATAATATGCTGAAAATATTGACATGCGCTTTGTTTGCCTCATTCTTTGCCTCGGCATCTTTGCTGGCTGAAGAACTTCCGCTTTGCCGTTATGCCTTTAAATACTGGAAGCCAGCCCCGTACAGGGCTGACATTTTTTATAAAGGCTTTCTTACAAAAGATGAAAAAGCTGTTGTCAAATATTTGAGAAGCTGTGAGAAACACGGGGTGATAACATTGAGCGTGTCAAACCTTTCTCAGCCAAGGCAATGCGAGCGCAAAAGCTTGTGGCTTTGGCAAAAACAGAAATCTAAAATTCTACCCCTTCTGCTTATAAGATATCCCAAAGAAAGCGAACAGACAGCAAATGCCTGGTCAGGGTCTTTGAATCTTGAGTCGACTATGCGGATTATGAATTCTCCGAAAAGAGCGAAAAGCGCGCGTCTGCTTATAGGCGGAGCGGATGCTGTATGGATTCTGCTTGAGTCTGGCTACAAGGCAAAAGACGAAAATGCGGCAGTTTTTCTAAAATCGGCCCTTCATGAATTCAAAGAATCGAATCCGCATTTGAAATTGTCGTTCCCTGTTTTGCGGATTCGAGCAAACGAAAATGAAGAGCGTTTTTTTGCAAAATTGTTGCGCCGTGTAAAAAAAGAAACAGTTCGCATTGAAAACCCAATAGCAATCCCTCTGTTTGGACGTGGAAGGGCGTTGTGTTCTTTGTCAGAAAAATTGATGGACCAAAACAGCGTCAAGGAGGCATGCGCTTTGCTTATCAAGCCTTGTCTTGGAAACGGCAAAGAGCAGCCAAATATTAAAAAACCCGGCTCTCTTGATATGCTGATAGAGACAGACTGGCGCAATAAACCTGAAAAGGCAAAGAAAAAATCCCCCAGAAAAAAAGAGAGCAAGGATGACGGAAAAAAAGCGCGAAAAGCGTCTTCTGGCGGCTACTTCATGCCATTTCAGACGCAAATAATGGTTTTTATTGCCTTGGTCTTTATTGTTTTAGTGGGAGTTGCAATCTCAAAAGCGCGAAAATAATCACTCCGCAAAACGGAGCGACACGCCCGAGACGTGGATTTAAAGGTGGCTTCAGCTAATTTGAATTTGGTATGGGACTTGACAAAAGCTGTATATTAACAATACTATAGTAGTAATAGAGGCAGTTGCCTCAATGACTAGAAATACTCGCTCATTATTATTCAATAATAAGGAATTGTTAATGACTGGAATGCATTTTGCTCGTAAAATTATTGTTGTTTTGTTGTTGTCGTTTGTCGTTTCGGCTCAAACATTTGCTGAGGGAAAGGACAGTAAAAGTTCCTTGCTTGACGCCAAGCTTCAAACTTTGGCGGAAACAGCAACATCTCTGGCGCAAGCCTGTCTGGCCGCAAATCCCAAAGATCGGAAGGGCTTGTTGCTGGTCAAATTCGCGAATTTTTTCAACCAGAAATACAGGCCCCTCCTGCTCCTTCGCGGACAATTGCGCTATAAGGTTAAAATAGAGAAGCCAAAGGCTGAAATAACGGAATTGGAATTTTTGTCTTCATTGATCAAAACAGTGGACTCAGTATCAGCAAGAAACACAGAAAAGAACAGGAATTTGTTGGCAATCCTTTATTCCGTGATACGCATGATCAAGCCCAGTGATGAAGAATCCTTGATAGCGTTGATAGAGCTCGAAGATGCCGGCGTTGAAATAAATGTAAACAAGCTTCTAGCCCAGAATATTTCAGAATTTGACAGTGCTCAAAGTGTGACATATGACAAAAAAGATCCCCGGTATATTGCTTCAAGCGTAAAAAAAACAATTTTAGTTCCGGCAAGCATCCCATGGACTGACAGCTGGGTCAAGGTCCAAGCTGGAAAAATTATTCGCGTCACGGCCACCAGGCTCTGGAGCTTGGGAACGACTGACACTCCATTTCCATTCGTAGGCGGAGAGGGATATTCCAGCATGGAGCTGACCAAGTTGATAAGACAAAGCAAGCTGGCCTCAAGGTTTAGCTCATCAACATCAGGAACTGTGCTCAAATATAAACGAATTCCGGCAAAATCTCTGGCAAAAAAATTCAAAGGCCAAAAAGCTGCAAATCTGGGCTGTCTCCTTGCCAAAATAGGCAAGAAAAGTTACGTGGTAGGACAGAAAGCCACTTTCAAGGCAAACACATCAGGAATCCTTTATTTCGGCCCATTTGAATGGGACGATTATTCCGACAACTCGGGCCAACTAATGGTAACCTTCGAGGTTTCCAACAGATAAACAGCCATCCCGCCTATTCTGAGAGATTGCGGATCTTTTTGAGGAGCAGTTGTTCTTCCCAGGAGAGAGACGGGGTTATTTTCTGAAGAGTTTTGTTGATGCTTTTCCTTGTCGATGGCTTGTCCGTGCTTGACATGATGCCCAGGATCGCGGCCCAATATGCTGTTTTTGCTGATCTGTTTTCGAGCAACTGAGCGTATGTGTTGCGTGTCGCGCCGGGGTATATTATTTCTGCGCAGGCGACTTCAGCATCCGATGCGACAGGACATTTGTCAATGAATTTCAGGAGCGCTTCTTTAATGGCGCTTGCCTGTTGCGGGTGGTCCAGCATTTTAGAGCCCGCGCTCAGCAGCATCAATCTTGAATAAAACGGGAGAGCGCATATCCGGTTGTCCTGCAACAGAGAATATATGCGCTTTTTCATGTCATGCGGATTGCCTGAGCCAGCAATTGAAAGAATGGCAAATTTTTCCCAGAGTATTGCGGATGAGGTATTTCCTGATATTTGAGCTTTTATTGTTTCCATAATTTTGGGAATTGTCTGCGCGTCATGGAATTTTATATTCTCATGCATGGCTTTTGCAAGGGAGGCAGACAGTATTCTTGCGCAAATGTCTTTAAGCTGAGGGTCCGGGTATTTCAGCGCGTTGTATATTTTTTGTTTGTCGAGCAGAGATGCGCCATTCATCAAGGCTGCTGCGGCCCTGCACCATTTTTTCTCAGTGGCAAATTCTTCGTCATTCCCAAAAAATTTGCTGTTTGCATTCAATTCTTTCAAAAACATTTCAGAGCTTGTGTCTTTATTCTGCAACAATGCCAGCAAGCGCAAGAGAGTAATTTTCAATGCCAGTTTTTGTGAATGCACTTTGCTTAAATTGCACTTGGCCGCCGCTTTTAAGGTTTTTTCCGGGCTTCCCGCAATCATCCAGCATTCCATGGCCAGGATTGTTGCCAGGCTTTTCAAGCGGTTGTCCTCCAAAGATTTTACGAGTTTGCCCATTGCGTTGGCTGCGTTTGCCTGTGCCTTGGCGGTTTTGAATCTTTCCGCCGCCAATCCGTATCCGAACAGAAGGGAAGGGGCCCATTTGCGAAGCGGGCCGATGTCTTTGGTCAGAAAAGAGACGTCATCGATCTTTGCCAAAGTATCTCTGGCTTTTTTCCAGTTGCCGATATCCAGCGCGGATCCCAGTTCCAGAAATTTGACAATGGGGTCGCTTTTTTTAAACAAACTGTTTTTGCGGACAAGCTTATTGAATGACCATGCTTCCCCTGGCTGGTCGTCTTCCCAAAGATAAAACGGCAGTTTATTGTCGGCGATAGATTCAATTTGGGTGGCATCTCTTAAAATGGAAAGAGCATTTTTGCGGTTTCTGGACAGTTTTTCTTTTATCTCCGGGCTAATGGAGTCGAGGTATCCGTAACGAATGTGCGCTGTCCTTGCG
>CAZYVR010000334.1:0-6762 GCA_964651145.1 uncultured Victivallales bacterium
ATTAACAGATAAGGAAATCGGTTCTTAACACCAAAGAACTCGGTACTCTCAAGTAGTATACTGGAAGCAGTATCTTAAGGAGTCAGTCTGGATGCCGTACGTGTATTGAAAAGCGGTGCGTCCGCACCGCGGTTCAAAGACGCCTACGCCATCGGTAATTCCGATCTGAAAGCTGGAGTGCGCAACTTCTGCCGCACTTAATTATATTATTTCCCGGAAAACTGGCAGCCTCCGGCTGATTAGAATCCATAAAGGGCGCATCTCCCTGCGGGAGATCTTAAATGCGCATTTAAGAGCGACTTCGCCGCAAGAGAAATAAAATTTAATATAAGTTGCACTTGAAACTTGAAAAAAAGTCTCAAGAAAAAAATAGAACAAAAAAATTATCATGGCAGGAATAATTATTCCGGGATGTCCGGTTTGATGAGATTTTCAGATTTGAGAAAAGATGAAGTTTATGAAGCTTGCACAGGGTGGGTGAATATTCTATGTATGATAAGGTCGTTAAAAATTTTGTCAATAGTTTTTAATCAAAAAAAATAAAAGGAGCCGCTATGGAAAAATTTTCAAGAAAAGGACTTTTGTTGAGAGGAAATAATATATTATTATTATTATGGCTTATGAATGTTTTACTTTTAGCTAGCATTACAGCAAGATCCCAAACTTTAAATTTTACACCAAAACAGTCGAGAGAAATCATTACAAATGCAGACGTATGGATCAATGGTGGCAAAATGGATTCGGGAAATATAGGTACGGTATTATGTCAGGACTCTTTTTCCGGCAAATTGGCATATGTGTTATCTAATTCTCTCTCAATTCGAAAATATCTTAATGCACGTTACTGTTTTAAGCTAAAAAAGGGTGGGAAATTTATTTTTAATGCAGCTTTAGTTAAACAAGGAACAAGTTATGCCTCCCCTGTCGAATTCCGTCTTGATGAACAGGCTTGGACTTCTGTAACGCCCCCAAAAGAGAACACAAACTCATGGGGAATATCCAATGCAATATCGTGGATATATCTGGGGAAATTTAACTTACAGCCAGGGGATCACTCTATTGAATTTCGTTTTAACAAGAAATCAATGGCAGGGACATTTAGTTTTATGTGTGATGGAATAGTAGGATTAAGAGCTGATACAGAACATTTTCAATTAGATGATTTGGCTATGAAAGGAGATGCCGTTCCCGGGAAAGGACTAGAGTTTTCATTTCGCAGCATCTCCAATGGGTGGCTCAAGGCAACTCTCCAATTGAGGAAGGAAATTGTAACGGGGAAGGTCTTTTCTGCGACCAAAGGGTTAAACACTGTTTTTCTATTATTACCAAAGTTTATGGGGGGGGATTGCTATTCACTAATTATAACACCTTTTGCCAAACCGAATGATATTCTCGCAACAGAAAAGGTGTCTATTTCCGAGCCTGAACAGGTAATGATCATTGATTCGATAAAAAAGATATCTTTTAATAAAAAAAATTGCCAAATTGTACTTGATTCTCCTGCGTCTACCGATCTACTTGTAGTTGGGCTTGGATTTGTAGATCAGAAATTATATACGACCGAAATATTTAAGATCAGAAAAAATATGGAGAAAATCGATGCTAGCTTAACTGTTGAGAGTATAAAAGTGTCAACTGGAAGAAATACCAATTGGCATTTCCATTTAGTGCCAGGAACAGTTGCTTCAGTAAAAAAAAATGATTTTAAAATTTCTGGTTATCCAGTTCCCCTTGATAAGCCTATGAATTATGGCATTTTTATTGATTCTTCAGGTTTGGCTCACCCTTGGTTTATGAACAGAGATTCTCAATATGTTTTTGATGGCAAAATATATTTTCCTGTAGGTGGGATGTGGATACCTGATACGTTGATTTCAAGTGCTACAGATGAAGAATCCATTTACAATAATCTTAAACATGATCGTAAGGTATTGCAAGATCTGATGTCTATGGGGATAAACGATATTTATTTAAATCTTGCGTTAAGAGCTCCCATTTGGCTTAGACAATATTTTATTGATATTCTTGAGAAGGCCAATATCAAATATGGCTATGAACTTTGTGCAGCTGGCAAGAAGCGCATACCGTCTTTCTTTATAACACGCGACAAATCCAATAATGAAGCAAAGTGGCAGGGGCTTCTCAGAGGGATATATGATGAAGATGGAAAACTTTCTGTAGAAATCCCACAAACCTACAAGGTGATTGGGGCTATCCTTCTGCCCGACATCCCCAATCCGACTTGGTGCAAATTTGTACAATTTACATCCGGAAATGATTCCAGAATTTCATGCTTTGATTTGGAGGTGGCGCAGAGTTTTAAGAATACAAAAAAGGTTTATTTCAAGATCGATCTGCAAGCCAAAGTAGGCGCAAAGTTTATTCTTATTCCCCTCATAGATGCAAAAATGCAACATGATAATCTTTGGGATCCTCAAGAAAGGAAGGGGCTCAAGGATCGACTCGAATGGGTAAAAGATATCAAATGGGGACCTAATTTTCGCTTTTTAATTGATCCCATTCAAGGAGAAGCGCATATGCTAAATGCAACGGAGAACTTAAGGCAATATACTTCAGAAATTAATGCTGATTTTTCTTGCTGGTTGCGAAATAAATATCACTCGACTGATGCATTACAAAAGGCATGGGGCAATGCTATTTCAGATTTCGATCTTGCTTCTCGACTTGTTCCTTTACGCCTCGGAACATCACTATTTTTAGCAGATCCCGAAGGAGGTAAAGTTTTTTCTGTTCCACTAAAAAACTCTCAGGCATGGATAGATTACAATAATATGATTCGGAAAACCTACTCCAGTTATCAGGATGATATCTTTATATACGTAAAAGGTCTAGTAAATATTCCAGTGATAAGTAAATGCGTAGGAGCACATGCTTCCGAGATGAATATAAGTAAAAAATATCTCGGATGCGATGGTATAGGCTTTGAGGTATATGGGGGAATGCTGGCAAGTGGAGCACGCGTTGCTGTAGCAGAGGCATGTACGCATACAGTTTGGAAGGTTGGAACTGAAATCGGACATTTGTCATGTGCAGGCAACGGGGGAGTCAAATTTTTTAAGAACTACACTGATATACGTAAAAAAGTTGATGAACTTGCTCAACTAGGGATTTCAGGGTTTTATTTCTTTGGATTCGATTTGAAACCAGTTAAAGTTTGGGAAAATCATAATTGTCACGATTTTCCCAAAGGCCTAAAATGGATAAGCAAAATAAAAAATGATTACATTGCAGGTAAAGGAATGCAGGCTCAGAAAAAGCCATATTCGTATATATATCCGGGAGGTTTTTGTTGGTGGCGGCCAATTACCCGTTTTAAGGCTATATATGATTATGAACGCAATGAAATACCTATGACTGTCAGTATCAAAAATGGAGAATGGGGATGTAGCACCGACGTTATACCCACTGATGTTAAGAGAGTTGTTGTTAATTGTGAACATCCTCCATTCTCCATAAAACATGCATCTGTTATAGGGAATCTTATTAAAAACAACAAAAAGGTTATTTACCTTGGAATGCGCGAAGACTTGGGAACCATTCCCGAACTGGATATTTTTTTTAGTTCTGATATGATTAATTTTTCTGATGGTTCCAAGGCTCAGGTGTTGCACAAACTTCCAGGAGTTAGTGTCTTAGCGGAAGAGAGAGGAATGGCATGGGCAATTAGAAAAAAAAATCTACTTATAGTGTCAAGAGCTCCTGTTAAGAAAAGAGGAGATGAAAATATTGATACTGGGTTCACATATCTAAAATCTGAATGGGTCAAATAACTTCGCGGCCGACCCGTCCAAATATACGAATTGCAAAAATGACGGATAGATTTGAACTCAATCCATTCTTTGTGTCGTCACTTATTCGTCATTTTTAGAAATCGGCTATATTTGGACAAAAATCTTGAATTTCTGAGAAGTTGCCCTATATTCATCTCTATATTATATAACTTTGGAAACATTAAATGAAATCGCTGACAACCAGTATATATACTTTTGAGGATCTTATCGCTGGAGGTTTTCTTTATGTGGATAAGACTGAAGCCTTGTGGCAATTGCTGGAGCCATCAAAAGGTATTTATTTTCTATCGCGTCCAAGGCGCTTTGGAAAGTCTTTGACATTATCCACATTAAAAGCAGTTTTTCAGGGGAAAAAGAATCTTTTCAAGGGGCTTGCTCTGGAAAATAAGCCACACAACTGGAAAGAGTATCCGGTTATTCACCTAGACTTGGGAGAAAGCGGAAAGCGAACCGCCGCCCAACTTGAAATATATTTTGAAGAGTTGATATGCAAAGTAGCTCATCAGTATAAAATACCTCTTTCCAATGCAGGCGCGTCCGCCAAATTCAGGGAGTTGATTGAAAAGCTTTCGGAGGACAGAAAAGTTGTTATTCTCATTGACGAATATGACAAGCCCATCCTGAACAACGCCACAGATCCGGAAGTGAAAAATATCCTGCAGGTTTTGAAAGCTTTTTATTCAGTAATCAAGGCAACGGAGCCATATCAGCGCTTTGTGCTTTTGACGGGCGTAAGTAAGTTTTCGCGAGTCTCAGTTTTTTCCGACCTGAACAACTTGACCGACATCACAATGGACGCGAAGTTTGCGACTATGTTGGGATATACCCAGGAAGAACTTGAAGCTAATTTTGCCGGATATATTGACCAAGTTATGGAGCCGCAAGAAATTGAAAGAAAAAAATTGTTGGACAAGCTTAAAGAGTGGTACAATGGATATAAGTTTCATCAGAAGGCAGAGACTGTTTATAATCCGGTATCCATAGGAAAGTTCTTTGAGTCGGGTGGAGAATTCAAAAACTACTGGTTTGAAACAGGCACTCCATCTTTTCTTCTTAAGACGGCAAAAGAACAGCAGTTTGACTTTGAAGAGAAACTGTCAACCCCAGTTAGCGAACTGGCATTTGCCTCTTATGAAATTGACAAGCTAAACACCCTGCCTCTACTTTTTCAAACAGGATACCTTACTATCAAAAGGACAGAAGAGAAGAAAATGACTCGCTATTTTCTTGATTTTCCAAACCTTGAAGTTGAGTTGGCGTTTGAGGCTTATTTGCTTGATGAATATTCGAGTGTCGATAAAGAAAATGTTGCTGTTTTCACAACGGATATAGCTACCATGCTGGAGGATGGTGAAATTGATGACGCGATGGAAAAGATGAAATGTTTTTTTGCCAATATTCCTTATGACATTCAGATAGCGAATGAGAAATACTATCAAACAATTTTCTTCGTTATATTTAGGCTGATTGGATTATTTATTGAAGCGGAAGCGAGGACGAACAAGGGGCGCATTGATGCAGTTGCACAAACTGACAAATATGTTTACATTTTCGAGTTCAAACTTGATGGCTCGACAGAAGAGGCATTGAAACAGATTCATGAAAGGGAATATTTTCAGAAGTATCAGGATTTCGGTAAAGAGTTGATATTAGTTGGGGCAAACTTTAGCACAGAAATCCGAAATATTGAGACATGGGAAACGGAAGCAGTAAAGAGGTGATCATGCTCCCCAATGTTTTTATGGGTAAATTAATGGACACTTTTAGACTGTTTGTCGGATTGGACGTTTTGGGTATATTTGAAAAATGAAAAATATTATGGTTGGATGAATATTTGCAAAATGCTTGATATAAGGATATTACTCAGCAAAAAGCCTAATTGATTATGGGTAAATTAAAAGATGTAATTAACATCTTTTTTGAAAATAAAAATGGTTCCTCCCTGGGACATTTTGAAGTCGAAGGCACTGGAAGGAGCTGAACAGTAAAAGAGAGTTTGTTTTACATGTCGCAAACTCCTATAACCTTGCCCGTGAGTCACTTATGTCTCGACGGTGATTGCCCCGCTTGAGCTTTTTAAAAAAATATTGCTGGAGGCGGCACAGTCGGACTGTGTCGGTCATCTAGAAAAAGACTGCCGCGCCAAAAAACTTTATTTTTAATACGAAAGTTCAGCACGTTCCAAGTTTGAGGCTAAATCTTGACATTTTGCGCCCCTTTCCAAAGGCCGAAAAGCAGAAAAAGCCCCCCAGAACACCCGAAAAGGCCACTTGCGACGTGCCAAGTCGCAGGGCTTAAAAATGGACTGTGTCGCTTCTCTGAATCCATCAAAAATCGATTTGAGATTCCCGCATTATCAAAAAAAGATTGATTTTCAGAGTATGGGACGCGCTGCGCAAAAAGCCCTTGGCACGTTCCAAGTTTGGAGTTTTCCTCTTTTTTTGAAAGTTGGAACATTCCAACTTTTGAAGGCGCAATTTTCCCCGAAAGTTGGCACGTTCCCCTGTTTTTTGAGTTCAGATTCAGGACTATTCAAAAGCTCCAAGCCCTGAAAATCCGCAAAAACATCTCCGTTAAAAACTTCACAGTCCCTGCGGTGAAAAATGGTTCGGTGTTATTTGGCCGTTTTTATTTCTGACAGACGCCGCCAATTTGCCATTGAGAGACGTCTTTAAAACCGACACAGTCGCCCTCCTGAATCACCATGCGTTATAACGGTTTTTATAATAAAGCTCCTCGCGCTCCCATCCGAGAGGTTCTGTCTTCCACCAATCTGGATGATAGACATCGCGCCAGTATGTGTCGGCACGTTTTTGCCTGTCCATGATCAGCCCGCGTTTCTGCCTTTGCAGTTCAGAGAGGCATATTTGCTCCTTCCCGTGTTTTAAAGAAGATTCCCTGACTTGGAGTTCAACGCCAGCTTTTTCAAAATTATAGGTCTGCCTCCCAA
>CAZYVR010000335.1:0-6739 GCA_964651145.1 uncultured Victivallales bacterium
TCGTGGAGATCGCGGACAAATTCAATCGCGCTCACGCCCGTCCCGCTTCTCGGGAGCAGATGTCCGGCCTCGTCAATTATCAGGACGTTCCGAAAGTCAAAAGCCTTGAACAGTCTGGCTTCCAGCTCTCCGGTCTTTTTGTTGTTTACTCCGATTCCGCTTGTCTTGCAGAGCAGCTGGACCAGCGTCCTCCTGGTGCAGCCTGAAGGGATGCGCAGATACTTTGCCCGCCCGTGGTTGTTGTCCCTGCTCCAATGTCTGGCGGTAAATGTTTTGCTTCTGCCGGTGGGGCCTGTGACTGACACCATCGCTCCCATGTCTCTGGCGTAATCAAGGGCTTCTTTTATGCGTTCGGTCACTATTGTGTCCACAAGCCTTGTCCGTCCGGAAGTCGCCTGTTTTTTGAGGCGCTCTATGCTTTCGCAGAGACGGTCGAGCGAGGCGTCGTATCTTCCAGTGAACACTTTCAGAATAACCGTCCAGTCATACCCCACGGCTTGAGCAATCGCGGATTTTGAGCCGTGAAGCTCGTCGTAAGTGTAGCCCCACAGCCATTCAAGCAATTCCTGCTCTTTTTCGCTGTAATCCTTAATTCCGTTCTTAAAGATGTTCAATCCCACATTGATTACATCCCGTCCCATTCCGCCTTCCGGCGCCAGTTTTTTTTCTTGCGTTTTCATTGCTCACTCTCCTTCGCCGCTGGCTCTACCACTCCTGCGGCTTTTGTTTTTGGTTCTCAATAATCATCTTATGAAAATCGGCGATGGTTTCGCTTGAGGACGCTTCCTCTTTTGATTCCTCCGGCGCGACTATCGCTTCATTGAAAGCTTCAAGCTCCTCTTTCTTTTCTTCTCCGCGCGTCAGCTCTCTGAGAGCCTCACCTGCGAAGCGGGGTTCTAAAGCGGCTTTGCCGCCAGGCGTCTTTGCCAGATGCAAAGTAAAGTTATGGCTTCCGCCCTTTACCGATTTGCGGCTTTGGGCTTTGACTACTTCAACAGGCTCGCCCGGTTTTAAACTCAGCAATCCCTGCGCGGCTACGCGACGCAAACCTCCGCTCATTTCGTCGGCGACTCCGTAAACGCGTTTTACCTCCCGCCTTTGCTGTTTCATTCCCTCGGCAATAAGCTTGCGATCTTCCTTTGTCAGAGCGTAAGCCGGAACCGTGTGGATGGGCTCCAACTCGCAAATATGCTTGCCATCCAAAGTGAACGCCTGCGGATTGCCTCCATTTACCGGATCAAGTTTTACCATTATTTTTTTGCCGAAATAAGCCCATAGCTCTTCTGACCTGTATTCTTTGCCGTCAATGCTTACAGCTGCGCCCCTGGCTACTTTCGGGCAGTTTCTGGAGTAAGGCGTCAACATTGCAAACCAAAGCTCTCGGTCTGTCATAACGCGCCCTTCAGGTCTGGAGTTCCATACATCTTTCGGGCATTTGCCTTCGAGAATTTTTCCATCCTGATTTTTTGTGTGATATTCCTCGTCGAGAAATTTCATGAATTGCTCGGTGAATTCATGCAGGTTAGGCAAATGCTCGGGATGTTTGTAAAAGAAGCCTGAAACTTCCGGCCTTGCGTCCGGCTTGTTCCCCAGGTACTGCGCCCAACGGCGCGAGAAGCGTTCGCAAACTTCTTTAAAGATTCTTTCCACGGTTTTTGCTCGCGCTCTATAAGGAATGCTTCGAATAGTTTTTGCTCCGAGCTCGGCGCAGACGGAATGCTCGTATTCAGTGCCGGGAGGACAAAACGGCTCGCCAACCCCATGCTTCAAAAAGTCTTTGCCGTTGTCTGTGTAGAGACATCCAGGCGGCGTGTTCCCGGCGCATCGGATTCCATTTTGGAGCGCAGTCAATACCGCCACATGGTCGGGGTCGTCGGCGCGAATGCATACGCCGGGCAGCGACAAACTTTTTGCGTCCAGCCAGGCAGTAAGCCATGGACGTGTTGCGCGCCAGTCATTTTTTGCTTCATCCCAAACCCTTACAGTAGCATCAAAAACATGATGATCGCCTATCCAGATGTCATTCGGCTGGACGCTTGACCAGTCGCGGCGAATGTAGCTCATGCCATGATTTTCGAACCATGTCTCGCCGTGACGCGCGGCCAACACTGCCGCCTGATCGGCGTAGGTTTTTATCCAGTATCTCACCTGGCGTTCGCTGGGGATCGGCGCAATCCCATTTTTATTACACATGCATTTTGCCAGGCGAAAAGCCTCGCAGATGCTCAGCTTTTGCTCAGTTAAATACAAGGCGTTGAAAGTTGTCCAGAACTCCGGGGCCCCTGAAGCTCCGCGAATATTTTTACAATACTGATCTGCAAGGGCAACCGAATTTTTCCAGTCAGGTTTGCCGTGTTTCTTGCCGAGCCTTTTCATCCAGGATTGATAATTCCAAATGGTCAAAGCAGATGACTTGCCCTTGCCGCCACGCACTAGTCGCGGGAACTCCGATGCTCTGGTGGTTACCGCGGCTACCGCGTCGGACTGCGTCGCGCCGTTTATGACATTGCTCCAGGTGCGCCGACAAAATTCTAATCTTTCAAGCATCATTGCGCGCTGGTCGGCGTTAAGCCTCGACGCCGGATCAATCTTCTGCCGGGATTTGACCACAGCCATTGACTGAAAGTTGACAGTTTTTGCCGGAAGTGTTTCTTCCGCTTCGGCCTGCAATAATGCGCTTAATGAACTCATTTATCCATCCCTTCCAGTTTTTCGGCTTGTTCTCTAAGGGCTTGAGCCAACAGCTGTCTTTGTTCTTGAGGGGCTTTGTCGGCAAAAGTGTCTATCATCACAAGCGAGCGGTTCACCAGAATCTGGGCTTCCCGCGCCTCTATGCTTTCTCTGGCCGATTGAGCCTTGGCCATAAAGTCAGAGCTTGAATCTCCAGCCGCCTGACACATCAGCTCAAAAAAATCCGGCTGGAACATCCCGTCGTTAGGATTATAAGGCGAAGGCTTTTTCTTTTTTGGGGATTTATCCGACTCGCCCAGCTCTTTGCGGACAAGGCTTCTGATTTCTTCTCTTGTCATTGTTGAGAGATTTTCCGCTTCAAGTATTTCTCCCAATTTGTCACGATCAAGCCTGGTCAATGGCAGCAGCTTCTGCGCTTCAAGCTTTATCAATATTTTACAGTGGTTCACTGAAACACTGTCTTTCTCTCCGTGGTTCATGAAACACTGTGCGTCAAAATCCAAAAGCATATCGCCCACTGCGCGCATGTGATGAATGTAAGTCCGTTCAAAGCTGAATTTTTCATGCGCCCACTTTACCCATTCAATCGCTCCGGCGCGCTCCCCTGGAAAATGCAGGCGCTTGGCGTGAGCCAATGCTATCGCTATTACATTCGCCTTGGAGATAGCCGCTCCGCGAGTGAGAATTATAAACTTTTCCAAAGCCGAAAGTTCGTCCGGCAAATTCATTTCTTTTATGTCATTTGAAAAAGTCATTTTCTGTTCTCCATTTTATTTATTTAAGCCCAGGCAATTCATCCTGGACAACACTTGACTCGTAATTCTTTTCAGCCGCTCGCAAGGCTGTTCCCAGCCGCGCTCTTTTTTCTTTTGCCTCCTGTCTTCTTTCGCGTTCAGCCTTGTCATGCTTTTTCAGTTTGCTTCTAAGCGCCATGCATTCCACGGCCAGCTTGCCCTGTTTTTCGTTCATGCTCACTCTCTCCTTGTTTTTGACTTATCCTTTGTCATTTCCCCTTGCCAGCATAGCGGAGCAAGGGTTTATGCCCGTGGGGGCTTCGCCACCGCCCGGCGGCGGGCTAGCTTAAAATATTTTGTCGTGCTTCATCCAGAAGCCGCTTTTCCACTTTGTAAAAAGTTTCTTCGCCCTTGGCCAAGCGCGCGCCGGGAACTTTAACCTCATCGTCCAAAAGCGCGCGAGCCGCTCTTGTGTCCAGTTTTTTCTTGATCTCATAAAGTCCCAAATCCATCTCGTCAGAAAAATTTGCGACAGCTTCTTGATCCGTAACGGTCACATTGGACACTTTGCGCAGGCCGTATTTGCCGTGCGAAGTAACCCGCGCCCGTGGCCTGAGAAAGCGATTCTTGTTGGCGCCGATGTATCCGCACAGTTCCAGCGCCAGGCCGTCAATTACTTCCTTGAGCGGAGTCAATTTATCCTGGCATTCATTTTTTAGAGCAGCTATCTTTTTTTCATATATGGCCGTTGTTTTGGCAACGTCCGCTTCCATCGTCGCAATCAGTCCCAGAGTATTGTCTGCGTCGGCTTCTGTGTAAGCCTTAAATTTTCTGGTGTCATTCAAAATCTTTGTCATTTCTAGTCCCTTCCCGTTGCCGCGGCCTGACGGTCTTTATTATTTTCCCTCAGTTGCTTAATCCAATAGTCATCGTCGCCGCCATCGCCCTGATCCGCTGGAGCGGCATCAGAAGACATTGCTGGCGTTGCGGCTTTTTCTGCCTTGGGCTTTTTGCCTTTTGACTTCAGAGCTGGGAGCGCGTCATAAATGCGATCGGGAAAACCAAACGCGTCCCTCAGTTTCTTTTTCGTAACTTCCTGAACTCCGCATGAATTTTTTCGCAGGATGATCCAAGTCTTTGGCGCTATCTTAGCTTTTTTGTACAATGCCGCTTCGCTCCTGCCGGATTCCTTCAGCAGCTTGCTTATAGCTTCAGCGGGAGATTTGCAGTCGCTGTAGTCAAGCGCCTGCGAAGCAGGTTTAGAAGTATCCTCCCCACCCGTTTTATATTCCGCATGCTCCTCGGTGTGCAATATCCCGCCAGTGGCCTGAGAAGCAGGTTTACAAGCGGCTTCGCCGCCCAATAATGCAAACAAATCATCGGCGGCAACGCACATCTCATCAGCCAGCGCGACGGCCACTTCTTCCAGGCATCCGCTGCGTTCCAGCGCAAGATGCTTCATGCAGTCAGCTATCCCGCAAACGCGGCCTCTGTTAAATATTCCTTTTTCCAATCGTGTCATATCTTCTTAACCTCCTTTGACTATTGTTAACAGCATCATCCCGGCAAGCAGCGACAGCGCAAAAACAAGAGACGCCAGAAAGACTTGCCAACCATTCAAGGCTTTATGCGTCATCTTTCCTGCTCCAATGTTAAAAGCTGCAATTTTTGGATCAATGTTATGTAGGAACTGGGATCGTTGGGCATTTGAGCCGCGCACAGGAACTTGTTGACAAAGTCAGTCGCCGATTCAAGCAAGCCCAGCTCATGCGTTGTAAAAAAGGCGCCGCTGGCGAACAATTGTTTTTTAAGGCGGACATTTGTCTCGCCGATATCAGCGGCGATGTCGATAATATCCTCTTTCTTCAATTTCGCCATTACCTCTTTCCAGTCATCGCCAAAATCCTCTGCCGAGCTTTTGCTTGTGTGTGCTTCGCCACCGCTCGGAGCCTCAAACAAACGCTTTAAAGGATTCTCTTCTTTCCCGCCCTGCGAAGCAGGTTTAAAAGTGACTTCCCCACCGGGCGTGAATACCGGCGCACATAATGAAACTTCTTTGCTCATACTGCCTCCTTTAATATTAATTGCTTTTCTTCTTTGCTTGCTCCCTTGCCGTCTAAATTCTTGCGATCCTTCCACTCTTCTTTCTTGCCCCTGTTCCATTCGGTGACCGGACGGAAATAACCGCAAACCCTGCTGTAAACTTCTGTATCCATTCCGCACTTAGCCATTTGCTATCCCTTCCTTTTAAAGCCCTAAACTGCATTCGTTTCCGTTCCCAAGCTCAATATTAACAATTTCATCCAGGCGATTTTTTGCCGCCCGCATGTGATCTTCCAGCGCGTTGAATCCTTTTCTTGTAAGGAATACGCGCGTA
The DNA here is from genome assembly GCA_964651145.1 of uncultured Victivallales bacterium. GTDB lineage: Bacteria > Verrucomicrobiota > Lentisphaeria > Victivallales > GWF2-45-14 > CAZYVR01. Next base: position 5,803 of record CAZYVR010000335.1, read on the forward strand.
TAAGAGCGGCTGTTGTCAAAGCCGTATTCAAAATGTCCATTAGCCTCGCGCAGCAAATTTTCCCGCAAAGCCTTTGCGTTGGCTCTGCAACCGTCCAGCAATCCCATTGCGCGAAGCTGTTCAAAGATTGCCTTTGAACCGGTCTCAAAGCCGCGACGCTTCAAAACTCCAGCCGCCGCCTGCAAACAAATAGTTCCCGCCGGACGGTTTGCTTTCATTTTTCCTGCCTCCCGGTTTTTTCTTGATTTTCCTGCTTTTGCGAGATATTATTTTTGTCATCCGGCAAATCATTAAATTCAGGAGGGGAATATGGCTGATCGTTCAAAATCTTTGATACATATGCAGGGACAGCTTGATGAAGTTTACGAATCTCTGGGGCCTGTTTCCGCAGATGACTTTGAAGAAGCGATCCGGTCGCGAGATGTAAAGCAGTGGCAAGCTCTTCTGGACTGTAATATCCCCTTGATACAGGATTTTCTTTACAGAACTCCCAAACAGCGTCTAGCCAAATTGCTGCCGAAACATAAGGAGTACTGGGTCGAAATTCATGTTCTGGCTCTTCTTGCGATAAAGCGCGCGATTGTTCTGCTGAAGACTGTGCAATATTTTCCACATGGGTCTTATCACAGAGACCTGACGGCTGAGGCTCTGAAGGTTGATCTGGAGTTGAGGGAAGAGTGGGAGCGTCTCTCTTTATGATCTCTTCAAGCCTGGCGAAGTGCCAGCGCATTTCGGCCACTGACTTATAATCGTGCGGCCCTTCCGATTCCAGCTTAAAAAAACATCTGTCTGTTTCCGTCGTTTTCATTGCTCACTCTCCTTTGTTTGATTTTTCCCGCGAAGCAGGTTTTAAAAGCGGCTTTGCCACTTTCCTTACAGTTGATTTCATTTTGCCGCCGCAAATCCGCGCCAGAGCCGGAGAGATACGCCCAGCTTC
>CAZYVR010000336.1:0-6673 GCA_964651145.1 uncultured Victivallales bacterium
GAAATTATTGCTTCTCATTCTTGAACCCAATGAAAACGATTTTGGCTATTTAAAAGACGGCACTCCTTTTTTAGGATATACAGAATTCGATATAATGAAATACTATTTCGAAAACTTCACTCTGTCAAGCTCAAAGGTATTAATCAAACCGCATCCAAGGCATGATATTGAGCTGATAAATAATTTCATTTTCAATAATCATAAAATGGATAAAATTGATTTTGTGATTTTAGCAGATATCGATTTAAACCTCTTGCTGGCATCAGTGGATGAAGTAATAGGCATGACTTCAACTCTGCTTGTTATAGCGCTTAAATGCGGAAAGAAAATCAGGAGTTTGCAAATAGGGAGAAATGAGAACGGAACAAAATTTTCAAATCCCTACATAGCTCCCTATGTTATAGATCATTAACCATGAGTAATGGTAAATTGCTAAAGAAGGTATTATTGCTCCGTTGCTAATGTATCTAGGCGAAAAAGAAGCATATGCTGAAAAATGGCTTTTAAATGTTCAAGTAAGATTGACGCCAGATTAAAACACACAAGGAAAAACATAGCAAATTATGATGCAATAGCACCCCAAAAAGGAATGTGATAAAGATTAAATTTTAATCGACAACAGGAGATGCCTATAAGAACTTAAATACAACTAGAATGACGGACTGCGCGCCCTTGGGGGTGCGCGGTAAGTTGGCGTGAACTAACGAAAAATAGAGCTTTAATCAGTTCTAGTTAAGACGCGCCGGTAGAATGGTGATTACTCACCTTTTACCGGCGCGTCTTTTTTTTTGTTCATTTTCATGCCAGTTAGCTAAAAACTGATTTTTTACAGAAAGATAGAAAGAAAACAATGAAAGAATCGCAAGACGCAAAAGAACAACTCGAAAAATTAAAAAAAGAAATTCAAATTCTAAATAGACAATTAAAAAGCACCCGTCCCATACATCCTGCAATACAAATAAAAAAAGCGCGATCAGATCTGTCGAGTTTGGCAGATTTACCATCTGATTTTGCATCCGTCAATATTCAAGTTGGATGGATTTTAGCAAAGTTACAGGAAACAGGTGGAGCTCTTGAAGATGAGATGAAAAGATCCACCTCTGAAAAATTGATTAAGGCGCATGACTTCGCGCTTGAGCTTCGTGATAAAATTCAAGAAAAGTTTTTCAATCTCTAAAAAAATTATAACGGCAAAAAAGGAAAGATCATGAAAAAAAGTATCTTCGTTGAATCAGAAAATAAAAATAAACTTCAAAATCCAGCCCCAAAGGACTCTAACGCTTTGTCTCGGGAACATCCGGGGATTTATATACTCAGGCAAATAGAATGCGATATTGAAAGATTAAAGTATGAACAAATCTCAAATGAGATTGCACTCTCCTTGTTAAGATGTTCTCAAGAGGAATTGCTCAATATGTCAAACCTTAACGAATGGCCGGACTTAAAATCAACAGCGAAAAAAGAAGACTCAGAGGAGATTTTGAATCTTGAGGAAAGGCAGAAAAATCTTGAAGCGGCGGTAAAGAAGGCGGCAAGGGCACTTGGGAAAGTCAAAATGACAAAAAGGTTTGCCAGTATTGGCGCATTATTCAAGCGCCTGACTGAACTTTCAAAAAACTCAAACAAGAAGCAAAATGAGATGGAACGTCTTGTGGAAGTAGAATCCGGTATTTCGGATGCATTGATTCGTCTTGGGCAAATAAAACACACCAAGCGTTTTAGGTTGTTGCAAGAGATTAAAAGAGATTTTGAAATGGTGTTTGGAGGCAAGCCATCCAATTAAAGAATAATAAAAATACCCGCTCCAGAAGGGGGCGGGTTTATTCATTTTAAATAAGGACATTTATGAAAATATACAATCTTAGAAATTTTTCCAAACCTGAGTTTTTGCGAAAGATATCGCCCAAACTACTATTTAAATTCATTAAGCATTTTCCAGGGTGCGCAATTGCGATAAAAAATGATAGAACTATTAATTATGAGATGTTTGCATTATTCCTGGCGAACCCTAAATCAATCGGAAACACGAAACTCTTTGATGCGCTATGCGTGATTGATGAAATGTCAGCTGACATTCATTTTGATTTGCTTCAGGAAATCATTGTCGGAAAAGATTATGCGCCCAAAATGGGCGAGGAAGCATCTCCAGCAGACCTTGCGCTTTGCGTTTGGCTTCATGAGCCGTGGGCGTTGGAAGCGGCACATGCGCAAAGCAAAAAAACATATCCCAAAAGTTTTATCTATTTCCGGAGCGCAGAGGTTCCAGACGTTCCACTTAAAAAGCCGCTTGGCGGCCAACTGAAAAAATTAACCAAGCTATTGAATCAAATATTCCAGCGCAAACGACGGGGCAAAACAGCGAAGGTGAACGTGTTCGAGGAGCCGGGAGTTCTGGTTTATCATTCGAAAAGGAGAGCCGTTGTCCCGCGATGGGGCGATTCGGTCAAACGGCAAAACTGAGTGTGTTTACTACCGACCTGAGCGTTTTGACATGGTGGTTTTGTATCCTGAGATCGCGGAGCTTAGGCTGGCGATCTACAAGAAAGCTCCGTGGATAATTGAGGCTTACAGGACATTATTCGGCTGGGTCTTTTATAAGGATAAAGAATATTTTTCGAACACTAAAGTGTTCACTCTCTCTCCTCTCAAGAAAAATAATTATGGGGTCTTGACCTGTCGCGATGTTGCGGGCATTGCGGAAGTGAAGCTTGTCCAGTGCAAATTCAAAACAGATGATGGCAATCTAATAACGGTTCACGGAGAAAATGCGTTGCACGCGCTCAAGCATGATGTGATGCCGCATCTCCCGAAATATGAAATTCAAAGCGCGAAATTCAAAATCCACTTTCTTGACTCAAAAAAAGAGCGGATGCTTACAATCAAATCAAACAACACAGCGGAGTTTAGGTATGACGACGACGGAAGAATTATTGAACGATGGCTTACAGCAAGAGGATTTAAAATTGAACGAAAAAAAACAAAATAAAATGAAAACATCGAAGTTTTGGGATTATTTGGGCGGAATGATTATTGTTCACCAGCCACTTTACAACTGGCGGTTTGAATTTGAGGACAGTCTAGACTTTGAAATATTCAAAAAAAAACTGCTGATTCCCATAGACGAGTACGCAGAAAATATTACATGCCCTGAACCATGCTCGTTGAAATGCCCGAGGGAGGTTGTCGAGATGTATGACGGAATCACCTATCAAGCGGTCTGTCCAGAGTGGGGAAACAAATATTTTGCCATTGAAAAAATAGACAGCCTATATTACAAGCTACAGGAGCATGCCTTGAATAAGGCGATTGCCGAGGAGTTGAACGTTCCCTTCAATTTAATGCCACTAAGAGGCGCGGATGATTCGTGGCGGATAGGAGAGTATCCTCTTGAAAATGGCGAAAGCATTCCCGTTTTCTTCACATTGGAATATGTGCCGGTCAGGGTCCTGGAGTTGATCATTGACTGCAATCGTCTGACGCGTGGGGGATTTCTGCTCTTGGGCATGAACAAACACATACTGAACCAAAAATGTGAAGAAATGCTGCTTGAGCGCGGGGCGACATTTATTCCCATGAATGAAACGCTGGATTTAAACCGCGAAGCGGAGTTCTATTTTTTGAAGCCTATAATTATAAATGAAACGAGACCGGAAGAATCTAGCGAGGAAGAGCCTCAAAATATTTTCAGGAAATGCGGAGATGTCTGGGAAGCCCGGTTTCAGGGCAGAGTAAAATTCATGCTGAACTCTGCTGAAACCGGAGCAAGGCATCTGCATTTTATGTTGGGAAGAGCCAATATCGCAACCCCTATCATCGAAATCACTCGGAGCTATTCCTGGGAACCTAGCGATTATAAGCTTGAAGAGGAATTGCTGAATTTTGATGGCATTATGGATGGTTACGCCCTATCCGATTTGCCTGTGACTGAAACTTGCGACATTGCCGATGAAAAGGCAATCCAGAGTTATCGTCAGGAAGCTCAACAATTATCGCGCGAGATGGATGAGGCTAAAGCGCGCAACGACAATATTACTTTGCGGCAGTTGCGACAGGATATGGAAAAAATAAAACAGGCGCTTGACGGAGCGATAAGTCCGCTTGGGCAGAGAAAAAAACTAGCTGATCCTGTTAGAAATGTCGTTGTCGCTTTTCGCAATGCCTCTAATTTTGCCATCGGCAAAATAGCAATTTATGACAAGCAATTGGCGGAACACCTTCGCTCCAGCATAAGATATGGTCAAGAGCCCGGATATTTTCCAGAAAATCACATAAACTGGGAATTATAGCGCTTTTAGTTTTTACGCCGAATCCATCGCATCCTTTTATAAATAATAAGGGAAAAGCGGTTGATTCGGCTTTTTTTTGCAAAAAAATTGAAAAAAAGTGGGGGATAGACGAAATCTATCAAAAGATAGACGAAATCTATCCCCTTCTCCTTTTAGAGGGATCTGCTTTTTTGACTGGCTCCAGATCAGTCGGTGGATTCTCAAAAATGAAAAAGGAGATTTATCTATGGGCAGAAAAAACACGGGCGCCCAGTCCGCCTATACCCGCCGCGCTTCCGGCAATTCATATTCCGGGATTGACTCTGAACTTGTAAAAATAGTAAAAAAGACCGCGAGCCGCGCGCTTGGCAAGGCCGGATTTACCAAAAGCGACCTGCCTGACATCGAGCAGGAGCTTATAATCGCGGCGCTTGAAGGCTTGAAATTTCTGCGTAAAAACTCGCAAACAGAAATGGCCTTCATTTTTCAAATCGTCAGCAATCGCCTCAAATCAATTCTGCGTTCCCGGCATCGCAAATCCCAAAACTGGCATGGATGCTGTCTCTCGCTGAACATTACAATAGGGTTTGATGACGGCGGTGTTGATGAGTTGATAAGCCTCATTGACAATGAATATTTTCTGCGGAACAATTCATGCCGCTGGCATAATCCTTGCCTTAATGTTGATCTTGTCGACAATCTCAATGACGCCATAAAGACACTTCCGAAAGGTCTCCGGAAATTTTGCGAAGAGCTGAAGAAAAAGTCGCTTAGACAAGTCAGTCACGACAGAAAAATTTCCACTAAATCAGCCTATCAGAAAATTGCCGACATCAGGGAAGAATTTAAACAACGGGAACTTCTTCTCATGTTTTCAGACTAGCCCGTGGGAAAAGAAATTTCGGTAAAAAACATTTCGCTCGACCCTTTAGGGGGTGAAAGGTCACATCAAAATTGCGTATATAAAGGGTGAAGAGGCGAGTGTGTTTTTACAATGAAAAAAGAAACAAAAATCGTCAAAAAATAAATAAAATATAGGAGGATTGAATGTTTATAGGAGACATCAAAACCGCATCACCGTTCAGGGATCTTTTCCCGATGGAAGATAAACTGATCAAGGAAATCTACTGGGACATGCAAAAAAACGGCTTCGATGAAAGCAAGCCAATTGTCTTATGGGAAAGCCATGGGGCTGTCGTCATCGATGGCCACACAAGATTAAGGGCGGCAAACAAGGCTGGAATAATTCATGTGCCGGTCGCATTGAAGAAATTTGACGATGAAAACGCGGCATTGGAATATGCCATTAAGTGTCAACGGAATCGTCGCAGTCTTACCGATCGGGAAATAGTGAAATGTGTTGAGGAGTTGGATAAGAGGAAAAATGCGGGAAGACCGAGTAAAGAAAAATTAGCGCAAGGTTGCGCTAATTTCGGAAAAACATCAGCTAAAACAGCATCTACAATTGGTGTCTCTACCCGAAAAGTGGAACAAGCAAGAACAGTTATAGATAAGGCTCCCGAAGAAGTAAAGGAATCCGTAAGATCCGGTCAAATTAGTATCAATAAAGCCTATAATCAAACTGTTTCTCCCAGGCAAGCACCTCCCAAACAAGGAAGCCCCGAATCCCTGGAACTTGCAGCGGAGGAGATAACGAGTGTTGAAAAAATTATCGACATCATTAATGAGCGATTGAACAAGGAGCAAATGAGAGAACTCATCAAACGCCTTGTGAAAAACTTCACTTCAAAATTTAGCGATGAGGATTAATTCTATGAGTGAAAAAATGATAACAACTTATTCGATGTGGCGTTCTTTCAGGGACTGCCGGAAGGCATGCGACTGGAGATATTTTCAACAGCTTGTGCCGCTTGAAAAAGCGCGAAGTTTGGCATTTGGTTCGATAATTCACAATTGCCTGGAGATATGGCATGGGAATCAGAATCTTTCCGATGTCTTGGATCATATTGGCCATACATATATAAATAGGGTTGCTGATGAAAAGGAAAAGGCCGACTGGCATCTTGCCCTCGCTATGATGACGGGCTATGCCCGGATTTATCCCGAAGAAAATTTCGAGGTTGTTGCACTTGAAGAGGAATTTTGCGGGCCAATTATCAATCCCGAAACAGGGGCGGAGTCCAGAAGTTTCATTCTTGCCGGGAAAGTTGATGGGATTGTCAAATTAGATAACGCCTACTATCTGCTGGAGCACAAAACTGCCTCACAGGTTGATGGCGGATATCTGGATCGCTTGTGGACAGATTTTCAAATTATTTTGTATTCATGGTACGTCGAAAAGACGCTCGGATATAAGATTGCCGGCATCATCTATAACATTCTAGCCAAGGCGAAATTAAAGCAGAGCAAGGGCGAGACCGAAGCGGAATTTGAGGAACGCCGCAATG
>CAZYVR010000337.1:0-6668 GCA_964651145.1 uncultured Victivallales bacterium
TGCAAAATGCGATAATCAACTTGTGTTTCTATTTTGCAATACAATTTGACAGAATTTTTATGGTTGAGCATGTGTGAGTTTCTAACTCGTACTATTTTAGTTCTTGCTTAAACTCAAAAAGCGTTTTTTAGAGTTAAATTAATTATGACACGTAGGGTGCAAATAATCATCCGTCATTTTTTCGGGATGAATCTTTGTACCCTACGCGACTTAGAGAGACCATAAACTTTTGCTGCGCCACTATTGACTTCCCGTTAAATCGCATATATAATAAAAGTGATTTCGCGGGAAATCTAAATAAGGAAGACAATGCAGAAAAGCAAAAATACATCTATAAGATTGATCGACATAGCTGAAAAAGCGAAAGTCTCCCGTATAACTGTGTCTAAAGTTCTACTGAACACAGGCGGAGAAAATGTCAGAATAAGTGAAGCCACCAGAGAAAAGATACTCAAAATAGCAAAATCAATGGACTATAAGCCGAATATGGCAGCTCGAATGCTGGCGGGCAAGAAAAGTAAAATAGTCGGAGCTCTAATAGATTCTCACGCGCCTCTTTGTTTGTATGAGTGCCTCCGGATGATAGAAAGAAAATTGGCGGAGAAGGGCTACCGCTTTATGATAGCTCAACAACATGACGATCTTGGAAGCATTATCGAATATATAAAAGATTTTTCAACTTACGGAGTTGAAGGACTAATAAGTTTTGCGCATGACTATCCGGGTTTCAAAAGCGACTTGAAAGAAATGCTACAAGCCCAGCCCAATATTGTTTATATAGGAAAACCGGAAATTAAAAGCTGTAATTATCTGGAAATAGATGTTAAAAACGGCATTAGAAACATTGTGAGCCATCTTGTAAAAAGAAACAAAAAAAGAATAGGTATTTTTCTTGTAAACAAATCCATAAGAACCATGCTTCTAAGACATGAAGGGTATATGGAAGCTTTAAAATCCCACAAGATAAAATCGGATGACAACCTTATCGTTGTTAATGAGAAATATAAGATTCCTTCAAGTGAAAATGTTTCTGAGATCGTTGAAATCCTTGTAAAAAAGGAAAAGGTCGATGCCATAGTGGCGCTTAACGATAATTACGCGGCGCGCATAATAAACCACCTTAAAAAAGAAGATTATAATATACCGGACGATATTGCAGTTACAGGTTTTGACAATATGGAGTTTGCAGAATTTTTCTCTCCGTCAATCACAACAGTGGAACATCGATACGAAGCTCTGGCCGAAGAAACAGTAAAAATGTTGCTCGGGATGATAAGCAATAACCGAAAACCTTCTCATAAAACAATAACCCCTGAATTCATTGTACGGGAATCATCATAGAGGAAATATTAAGAAAGGAATAAAAACGTCATGAGTATTAAATATATTGAATGCAAAGGTACGCCACGCGCTACTGGAAGAATCTATGGGGAAGCTGCCCGGGACGAAATAAAAGCTAATATAGCAATTTTTAATGCCGCCAGAAAGGCGCCAGTTCAACTTAAAAATTATTTATCTAAAAAACTCCCAGAAATTTATGATGAAATAATTGGCATTTCCGAAGGAGCTGGAATAGAGCTCGATCATGTTATATCAATGAATCAATGGCCAACTAAAACACTGGATAATTGCACCGCAATGAGCTTAAACAATTCACAAAGCGTATTGCTTGGCAAGAATAATGATGGAGCGCCGAATAGTCCATATCATTATGTATTAAGAAAAATCTCCCACAAAAAAGGTCTGGAATTATTTCAAGTAACTTACGCGGGATGGCTTAGTGGGTTGGATTGCATGAATTCCAAAGGATTAGTAATTGCTCATACATCTGTTGGTTCAAAATTGCATAATTTCGGTTTACAACTGGATATTCGCTTAGTGGCTTATCAGTTGATGAAGACGTGCGCAACGTTAAATGAGTTTGTTTGCTCTTTAAGTTCTTACACTCTAAGCGGAAAAGGCTTTGGCATTGTTATAACTGACTCTGAGGGCAATAATGTGGTAGTGGAAGCGGCTGTTCCCGCACTGGGAATTAGAGATAGAAATAAAGAATTTATATATTCGACAAATCATTTCATAAGTGAGGCGCTTAAGGATGCTGATAATAGAACACCTGAAGGAAAAAATCTGTCAAATTACAGACTGGGATACTTAAAATGGCGTGAGTATACTAATCCCCCGCAGAATGTTGATGATTTAAAAGATATTTTATCAAGTCATGAGCCATGGGCGCCATGTCGACATGGCGGCGTCCATAAATCTGTAACCGAATGGTCATTTATTGCCAACCCAAAAGATTTAACTTTTATGCTCTGTGATGGAGCTCCATGTTGTAATACCTATAAAAAACGGACATTCTAGGAAGAAAAAACCATGCAGGAATTTAAAAATGAATCTCTTGATAAGAATGTACTAGAAAGGTCTAGCGCGGGAAATTTGACCCTACCGACTGGCGAAGAAACAGTATTGATGCATAAATCAGTCAAGAGCAAGCGGTTTACCTTGATAGAGTTGCTCGTGGTAATAGCTATTATTGCAATCCTGGCTTCCACGCTTTTGCCAGCTCTTCAGAAAGCAAGGCACAAAGCAAAAGAAATAATCTGTTCTAATAATCTCAAACAAATTGGCCTTTCATTTAATTTATATGCTAGCGACTACAGTGGCTACGCTCCTCCTGCGACAACTAGGAATACACCGTATGACTCGATTCTTTGGAATACAACAATATGGGAATATTTATACAGAGAAAAAGATACTTACCTGGGGATTGCGGGTTATAAATCTCAATACAAACAGAGAGAAGGAACAGTCTTTCATTGTCCGTCTCGCGGAAACAAACCATGTCCGGGGCATGACAGTTGGTTTGTTTCTTATGGATATAATTTCTTGTTTGCTCCACAAGTTGGGAGCGATAGTGAACTTTATTCACCTCGCGCATGGGGACGCCTGAGACAACCAAGTGCCACTATTATGGCACAGGACAATCTCTCTCCTTTCGGATGCAACCCCAGTTACATGGGAGCTTCTGAAGACTATTTGCTTGAATCCTGTCGACATACTCAAAATATGAATTCGCTATTTGCGGACGGACATTTGACGACCTTAAAATATAAAGATATTCCAGCATCGTGGAAAGATCCATTTTGGCGTGGACTATAAATACAATTTAAAAATAAGGAGAAATTAGAATGCACAGACTAAAAGAATTACTTGTCATATCAATATTAACGTTCGGCATCTCACACGGTTACTGTTCCGAAAACAGAGTTGTGCCCCGTCTGCAAAATGAGAAAATCGTTATAGACGGCAAACTTGATGATTGGCCAGATAGGATAAAACCAATACTCCTAGAAGATGACCGGTTCCTTGAAATTGTGGTGGAAACAGCCTATAGGGACAACTTGAAAGACTTAAGCGCTAAAGTACTGACTGCATATGACAATGAAAACTTTTATTTGGGAGTGATCGTCAATGATAACGTTCATATAAACAATGAAACAGGTCATTACATATGGAAAGGAGATTGTTTGCAAGTAGCATTTGACACCATGAAAAACGCTAAAACGGGAGAATCATACGGTTCAGATGATCATGATTTGGCTTTCGCTCGCTTGTTTGGTGGAATCAATCGTGTTCATCGATATACAGGAGAAAAAGGCGAGAAAGGAGGCCCAATTATGTTTAAAAGCTCAAGAAACGAAAAATCAGGAACCACCGTATATGAAGTTAAGATTCCCTGGAGCAACCTGGCCCCCTTTTCGCCCGACAATGCTCATTTTGGTTTTTCCATGGTAATTTTTGACAATGACGGACTAGTCATGGATAAATATCTGCAACTGACCCCTGGAGTCACTGGCAAGAAACATCCACATGAATTCGACAATCTTATGCTTGAAGGAAAGAACGCTTCTTTTTTCAAAGCTCCTCAATCGGTATATTTATTGAACAGGACTAAAGCTTTAACATTTGATTTGAAATTAGCAAGCCAAGTCAAACAAGGGACTTTGAGCGTTTCAGTAGAAAGAGAGAAAGGTGAAAAGATTTTTTTTGAAAATTATTCTTTGCCTCTGGATTCAGGCGCAACGTCTATTCCATTTTCCATAGCGACATCCAAACTAGAAAGCAATCAAGACAAAAAAATTGTTCTTTCATCATTAGTGAATGGAAAACTTCTAGCTGAGAAAAAAATCAGCATTGAATTTCCCAACGACTTAAATACAAAAGTGGCAGCCACGAGACGCCTAATAGAGCGTCTTTCCAACTTGGAGAAAGAGTTGAGCGATAAAAATATTTCGGCTCCAGCCATCACAGCGCGATTGAACTTACTTGAGGATTTCCTGAAATACATAGACACTGAGCTTAACCGGCGATATGCCTTAAAGCTTGAGAAAGGCAAATACATACCGGGACAAGCTCTTAGTGACATAGAAAGAAAATTTATGTATGAAAGAGTTGACGCCAATCTTACATATTTGCTCTCTACTGGAAATAAAGCGATAGAAACGGCATCTGAAATTCTCAAGGGAAAGCTCCCCCCCTTCACGGTCCCTGTAATAGATTCTGCTAGCCTTGTTATAAAAGATGGCGCAATCTATAGCGAAAACAAGCCAGTCTTGTTTATTGGAGGTTGCACTGGGTATGGACGTTTTTTGAATATCACTGCGGATGAAAAATTTAAAAATCAAACATTTGACAGAATTAAAACAGATCGCAAGTATGGATTCAATTTAATTGATTACGGCCGTTGCAAACCTCAAACAGCCCATGACTATGCACAAGTTGCTCAACAAAACAATATGGCCGCCTCGGTATACGCATCAGCCAAACTATTTATCCCAGTTCCTGCGTGCGAAATTGATGCCAAGCTTACATTAGCTAAGAAACAAATAAAGCAATATGCATTGGCGTATAAGGATAGCCCCAATGTTATTGCTGTCAAAATTGCGGGAGAAATCGCCCAATGTTTTAAACCTTGCCACTGTCCCAAATGCCAAGAGTCTTTTCAAAAATTTTTAGAAAAAAAATATCAAACTATTAAGAAGTTAAATTCCGCAACTAAATCAGCCTATACCACATTCTCCGAGCTTGCCATTCCTAAAATACCATCTGACCAGAAAAACGTTTTATTAGAAGATTACAGCGATTACTGCCAGGAAATAACAACTGACTATTATGTGAAAATTAAGAATATAGTCCAAGAGATAGCCGACAAAAAAATTCCGATAATAAGTTTTTTTCAACTTTGGAGATCATTCATATGGTCAGGCGCGACTGAGAGTACTATCCCTCTGGACTTTGAAGGACTTATAGATAAAGTATTCACGAGAATGATTGGCTGTGATGGGTCAATCTTGAGCAATGGCGGGAATGATTATGCTTATGGCTGGAATTCCATTCAGCAAATTCTTTGCTATGACTATTTCAGGTCGCTTTGGCCCGAACGACCAGTATGCGATGGGGAATTTCATTTTATTCGAGACAACGACTCATCCCATTATAGCTATGATTATATTTATTCTATTATTTGGCAATCTGTAATGTCAGGCGTGCGCGCTATTCAATTGTGGCAATGGTCCAGAGGAGATTTCGCACATGTTAGCAGTCGCAATATTTGCACACGCGCCGAAACGCTGGATGCCGCTTCTCAAGCCGCATTGGACATACGCCGATTGGCCGAACCAATCCATGCTTTTTCAAAAGCCTCATCCCCAATCGCCTTGTTCTGGACTCGTCCATCAATATATAACTATCAATTCACCCGTCAATTGAGAAATGCCTATGAGGGTGCTTTCTTTCTAGGATCTCCCGTGGAATTTGTCACGGATAGAAAAATCAAAAAACTAGAGGGGAAGCGTCTCCTTGTCATGTCGTCTGAATCCAGAGTTGACCGCAACGCTATGAGGCAAATCATGGATTGGATTGACAAAGGAAATATCTTGTTCGTTGCAGGAAGAATTTCGCTAAACTCCAAACAATATATCGGCGATAAGATTATAATTGGGAATAAGTTCAAAGAAGAAGGAATCATTCGCCAAGGCAAGGGAGAAATTCATGTCATTAATGCCAATTTAAAATCGCGCGATTATTTTAATCGCCTAGGCACTTTTCTGGACAAGATTGAAGATGGCAATAGCGTGAAAATTCTGGATAGCAAAAACAAGCGCCCCTGGGGTGTCGAAACTCGACAAGTGAAAATGGCAAATGGTCAAGGAACATTGCTTTTTTTGCTGAATCTTAACAAGAAAATGATTAAGCTCTCCTTGAAAGCTCCTCACCCGATCAAAAAGATAAGCAACCTCATTAATAATGACTCACTCAAAGAAACCATATCACTTCCACCAGAGTGCCCAATTCTATTGGAAGTTGAATATTAAGTTTATCCATCGCTTAATGGAGTAAATACAATGAAAGCAATAATTAAAAAAAATCCATGAACGATGGCAAAGTGGGGCCCGTAAGGTCCAAATATTGAAACCTTTAAAATGACGGATTGATTTGAGCTCAACTTGTCAGTTGTTCGTCATTTTTACGATTTTCGAAAAACTGGACTGTTGTTTCTTTTTCCGTTGCTTGCCTGAGCATGCGCAACTTTCGAACTCGCACTATTTTTTTTCTTTTCTAGATTCAAAAACTGCACCGAGGCCACATGGCATTGAAAAATTATTTAA
>CAZYVR010000338.1:0-6652 GCA_964651145.1 uncultured Victivallales bacterium
CAGGGGAGCGCAAAGTCAAAAAAGTTTTTTTGTCAGGCAATATGCATGTTATTTGGGTTAGCTTGCGGATTGCGCAGAGCAACTTGTCATGAAACAACTCAGACAGCTTGGCCCGCAGTTTGTCGCGGTCTTTATTTATCCATGCCTCACGCATGCTTTTGTCGGTTTTTCTGCCGCAATTCCCTTGAATGCTGTCAATGTTGCAATTCAGCCTGCTTGCAATTTGCGCCAAGTCATTGTTTAAGGTTTCCTGAATACTGAGGAGGTTCTTTTTAAATTCTTTTTCCAAATTCCATGACAAAAAGCGGCCAATGCCAAAAAATGACGCAAGCAAAACAATTATTATTGCGACAAAAACCGGGAAAAGAATTTTTATCTTTAAGTTGTCATGGTTGCCAAGCATTGAAATTCCTCCATTTATTGGCGGTCTTTTCTGTTAGAACAATGCCTGGTCAACGATGATTTTTAAATCATGCCTGTCTTTCGAGCATAATTAAACATTCCGCCACAGTCGACAACTTCTTTTACGCTGCCCAATTCCTTGAGCTTGTATTCTGTGCCGTCATCCAAGCGCTTGATTATTCCGTCTTCAATAGACATTTCCGCCATATCGCCGGTTTTAAACACTTTGTTTAAAGGTTCATTTGCTTCTATTGGATATATTTCGCCAGTTGACACGCAGTTTCTGAAAAATATTCTGGCGAAAGAATTGGCAATAACAGCCTTACAGCCAGCGGCTCCAAGGCTGATAGGCGCGTGTTCGCGGCTGGAGCCGCAGCCAAAATTGTTGCCGCCAATGATTATGGGATATTCAGTTTCAAACTGTCCGTCCTGCATGTAGCGGGGAGAAATATCATCCGGCAAGCCGAATAAGGCATAGCTGCCGAGTTTTTTATATTCTTCAGCTATAGTTGGAACCAGGTTCAGGTATTGCGCCGGTATTATCTGGTCGGTGTCTATGTTGTCGCCCAGCACAAAAACTTTGCCTCTTATAATAATATTTTCTGTCATTGTAAAACTCCTTGGGATTATAAAAATTCACGCGGGTCAGTTATGTGTCCTGTGATTGCGGAAGCCGCCGCGGTATAAGGGGACGCCAGGATTGTTTGAGAATCCTTGGAGCCCATTCTGCCGGGGAAGTTCCTGTTTGTTGTGCTTATGCACACTTCGCTATTGTTGCATCTGCTGTATGTGTCCACTGGACCGCCAAGGCATGCGGCGCACGAAGGCGGACCTTGCTTTAAGCAGCCTGCGTCGATGAATATCTGCGAGAGAGTCCTGCCGTCGATTGTTTCGGTTGCCAGGGCTTTTTCCACTTCCACAGTTGCCGGGATTATATAAGTGTCTATGCTTACTTTATTGTCTTTAAGTATTTCAGCCGCTAAAATAAAGTCTGTGAGTTTGCCGCCTGTGCAGCTGCCAATATAGGACCTGTCCAGTTTGCAGCTTGTCATTTCAGCCGCCTTGGACACCTTGTCGGGCGAATAAGGCATAGCCACAACCGGCTCCAGCTCTTCGGCTTTGTAGTTGTGAATCGCAAGATATTCAGCGTCCGCATCGCTCTTGAAGCAGGTGAATTCCTTGTCTGTTTTGCTTTTTACAAACTCTATTGTTTTTTCGTCGGGCGCTATTATTCCATTTTTCCCGCCTGCTTCGATCGCCATATTGCAGATAGTCATCCGCTCTTCGATGCAGAGGTCATTGATGGTTGAGCCCGCAAACTCCATTGCGCAATAAGTGGCTCCGTCAACGCCTATGTCGCCGATTATTTGAAGTATAATATCTTTTGCCAGAACGCCTTTGGGCAATTTTCCGTCAATTATGAATTTGATGGACTGCGGGACCTTGATCAGCAATTTCCCAGCACCCATAATAAAACCAGCGTCCGTGTTGCCTATGCCTGTGGCAAATTCGCCCAGCGCGCCGTGAGTGCATGTGTGAGAATCGGTTCCAAAAAGAACCTCGCCAGGGCGGCAATGTCCTTTTTCAGGGAGCGTCACATGGCATACGCCGGAGTAAGATGGTGTGCCTGGATCGTAGAAATAGGGAATGTCCTGTTCCTTGGCGAATTCGCGCAACACATCTATGTTTCTCAGGCATTTTTCATCTTTTGTAAAGATATAGTGATCGGGGATCAATATGACTTTTTTTCGATCCCAGACTTTGGCGTTTTCGCCAAATTCACGCTGAAACACGCCTATTGTGCCAGGCCCGCATACGTCATGAGTCATCAATATGTCGGCGTTTGCCCATATGTTGTCTCCCGGGCGGCATTCCGTCTTTCCGGCGGCCCGCGCAAGAATATGTTCAGTAATAGTCATGCCCATAATTTTGCTCTCCAAATATTTATTTTGCTTAAGTTCTTATTTGATCCAAGCATAATCTATCCGCAATTCTAGATTTTTAAACCTGTGAAAAGAAAAATCATGGCATGTTATTTTGCGCGGGGATGAGCTTTGGCGTAAACCGTTTTCAGGCGCTCTGCGCTTATGTGCGTGTAAATTTGCGTTGTGCTTAAGTTGGCGTGTCCCAGCATTTCCTGCACGCTGCGAAGGTCGGCTCCGGCATCGAGAAGATGCGTGGCAAAAGAATGGCGGAGCTTGTGCGGCGTCATGTCTGACGGCAGCCCTGCGGTCGCGAGATAATTTTTCAGCGAGCGCTGTACGGAGCGCGCTGTCAGTCTTCCGCCGTCTTTGTTGATAAACAGCGGAGCTTCCTTGCGATTGTTGGCTGTCCAGTTTTCTCTAAACGCAAGATATCTTTTTAAGGCTTTGACGGCTGGTCCGCCCACTGCGCAAATGCGCTCTTTTTTGCCTTTGCCTCTGACTTTCATTATGTCGCTGATCATGTCAATGGAATTCAAATTAAGGCCTATTGCTTCGCTTATTCGCAAGCCGCCGCTGTAAATGATTTCGAGAATAGTAGAGTCGCGCGCTTCAGCCATTCGCGCAAGATCATCGCATTTTACTATTCCCTTTTCGATTGCTTCGCGCCAGTACGCTGACGGAGCTCCAAGCAGGTTGTCGACTTCTTTCACAGTCATATATTGAGGGAGTCGATGCTGCTTTTTGGGCGAGGTCAGGCCCACAAATGGGTTTTGCTTTACTTTTTCTTCGCGGACAAGAAAACGAAAGAACGATCTGAGACTTGAGACTTTTCTTTGTATTGAAGTTCTGGCCAGGCTTTCTTTTTGCAGTTCAAGAACAAGCTGGCGAGCGTCATAGACGCTTACGCCCGCCCAGTTTGGCGACTTGTTTTCTGAATTCAGAACCAATTCGGCAAATTGAACAATGTCGCGCCTATAATTTTCCAACGTATGGCGCGACGCCTGTTTTTCATTGCTCAGGTAGCTCACAAAATCATTTAGAGCCGAATCATCCATCTTGTGCACTATTTTTTATTTGCCATTGACGCTTCGATGAAGCCGTGGAAGAGCGGATGCGATTTCAGCGGAGTCGACTTAAATTCCGGGTGGAACTGACATGCCACAAACCAGGGATGCTCCTTGATCTCCACTATTTCCACAAGCTCTCCATTTGGCGACGTTCCGGCTATGACAAGGCCGCGCGCCTCGAACTGTTCCTGATATTTTGAGTTGAACTCATAGCGATGGCGGTGTCTTTCCGATATGTTGTCGGCATTGTAAACGCTTTTGCTTTTTGTGCCGTCAGCGAGCGCGCAAGGGTATGATCCCAGTCTCATTGTGCCGCCCTTTGCCGTTATCTTTTTTTGTTCCTCCATAAGGTCAATTACGGGGTATTCTGATTTCATGTTAAACTCGGTGCTGTCAG
This sequence comes from uncultured Victivallales bacterium, assembly GCA_964651145.1. Lineage (GTDB taxonomy): Bacteria > Verrucomicrobiota > Lentisphaeria > Victivallales > GWF2-45-14 > CAZYVR01. Next base: position 3,792 of record CAZYVR010000338.1, read on the forward strand.
CGTTTTCAAACCCGCACACATTTCTGGCAAATTCAATTACCGCGCATTGCATGCCCAGGCAAATGCCAAAAAACGGCGTTTTGTTTTCGCGCGCATATTTTATTGCCTTGAGTTTTCCGGGGATGCCTCTGTCGCCGAAGCCGCCGGGAACAAGTATTCCATCAACATCGCCCAGTATTTCTTCGATAGAGCCTGTTTCGAGATCCTGAGACTCCACCATTTTTATATTTACTGGCGCTTTGTTTGATATTCCAGCATGCGCAAGGGCTTCGTAAATGCTTTTGTACGCGTCGCGCAGGCTTATGTATTTGCCGACGACAGCTATGCTTACTGTTTCATTGGGCGGGGAAATAACGGTTTCCACCATTTTCTCCCAGTCTGATATGTTAAGCGTTCCCTCGGGAAGCTCCAGGAGCTTCAGGATGGCTTTGTCTATTCCTTGTTTGGCCAGCTCCAGCGGCACTTCGTAAATAGAATTCGCAACGTCCTGCTCTTCGATCACCAATTCTCTTTTGACGTTGCAGAACAGCGACAACTTAGCGCGATGCTCTTCCTCCATCGGGCGCTCGGTGCGACAGACAAGGATGTCGGGTATTATTCCTATTTCGCGGAGCAGGGCAACTGATTGCTGTGAAGGCTTTGTTTTCATTTCGCCGGCCGCTTTAATATATGGAACCAGCGTCAGATGGATGGAGAGCGCGTTTAAGATGCCATATTCATGCCTGAATTCTCGTATCGCTTCGAGATACGGCAGAGACTCGATGTCCCCGGCTGTGCCGCCAATTTCGTTTATGACTATGTCAACATCTTCTGAATCCAGAGCCATCATTGATGTTTTGATTTCATTTGTTATGTGCGGTATCACTTGCACTGTCCCGCCCAAATAGCCGCCTTCGCGTTCGCGCGAGATGACATTGCTGTAGATTCTGCCAGTGGTGAAATTGCTGGCCTTTGAGCATTGGATGCCCGCAAATCTTTCGTAGTGTCCAAGATCCAAGTCGGTTTCGGCTCCGTCTTCGGTCACATACACTTCGCCGTGTTGATATGGCGACATCGTGCCTGGGTCAACATTCAGATAAGGATCCAGCTTTTGCATGCGGACACGATATCCACGACTTTTTAGCAACATTGCGATTGATGCGGCGGTTATGCCTTTTCCAAGAGATGAAACTACTCCGCCTGTAATAAAAATATGTTTTGTCATTCTTCCTTTGTTCCTTAAAATAAAATGAAACTGGCCGGTGTTTTTCGCAGTCAATAATATTTGCTGGAAACGCGAAAAAAACAAATGCCAAAGAAGGGTTTATTGGAAAACAATATTTATCACGCAGTCAGTTCTTGCGCGAAGCTTTATGATTTTCTCGCATTTGTGAGGATTGTAGCCTTCGCCGTTAATGGTCATATTATATTGGCCGGGAGGAAGAAAGCTTGTTTCGTACACATTGAACGTTCCTTTGAACCTCTTGGTGAAAACAGGAGTCGAGCCGCCTGCTTTGTAGACTGATATTCCAAAAGACTCGGGAGCGTTCTCCACTGTTCCGACAATCCGGCTGTTTCTGCGCCACAGCTTTGTGGTCCTTTTTAAATAAGTCGGCTTGGATACAGATTTTATCTCCTCGCGGAAAACGGCGTATGCCGAAAAGAAAAACACAAACAGTATTATAATTGACAAGACTATTTTTACAGCTTTCAAAGCTTTTCTCCTGATTATATACAATTATAACATAAAAGATGGAGTTATTGCAATTTTTTGCCGTATTTTTTTACAAAGCAAAGAGGAGGCCAGTCAATCGCCAAAACATCGGGAAGTGTTATTTTGCCATTTTTTGAGCGCAACAGCGCACAGAAGACGGATACAGCGCTTTGCAGTCCCTTCTCGTCATTTGCGGCCAGAGTGTAAATTCTTTCCCGTCCTCGTTCAAGAGTTATTATCGCGTAGCTTCCGGGGATGCACGGCAGATCCATTTCGGGAATATATCGCGCTACATTGCTGTTGCCGCGCAGGGCTGTCAGAATAGTTGCTCCGATGTGATTGCCTGGCTTCCAATCCGGTTCTTTGACTATTTTTGCTTTTGACGTGGCTCCGAGTTGTTTGAGGCGCTCCTGCAACTTTTCGATAATGTCGCTGTTTCCATTGGCGGGAACGATGTTTATTCCTTCAGGCACGTTGGCTGTCGGCATGAGCAGGTCGTTGTCGCTGACAAACCAAAGATTTTTTGGGACTATATTCGGCTTGATTCCGCGCTCTTCCATGATTTTGCTGGAATGAGCCAGATATTCCTTTTCTTTCTTTTTATATTCGTCTAGTTTCTTGTTTGGCAAGTTGTCCGGCGCGCTGTCTGCTATCCATTTGTTTTCGCATTTGCTGGAATCTCCGCCAATGCAGCCCGTCAGCGCAATAAGCGCTGCGGCGAAGACAATTAAACATGACTCGGCTCTCATATTGAAAATCCCCCATTATTTTGTTTTCTTATCAAAGCAAAGCAAGATAACTCCTTTTTTTAAAATATAAAAGAGTTTTTCGTTTATTTTTTTTAGCTCTTTTGGGAAATATGAAAGAATAAAGCCTTTTATTGACTGATAATAAAGGCTGATTGGATCGGCAGTCTGTCAAGCGACATTTCCCAGGCTTTTATATTGCATGGGCTCTTTTTGCTTTCGTCTCCGATTATTCCAATGCGGATATTTTGGCAGTCAGGGCATTGCAATGCGCAGCACTCCATGAATTCGTCGTCCAGATAAAATTCCAGCATTCCCTGTCTCAACAGAAGACGGAAAGTAACGGAAGACGGAAATGAATATTCGCGGTTTGCCGATTGTATTCTTTTTGCGAATCCTCCAAAAGGAGCAAACTGCTCTAT
>CAZYVR010000339.1:0-6651 GCA_964651145.1 uncultured Victivallales bacterium
AGGCAAAGCTTCTGGTTGTGGACTCCTCCAGAGATGAATTGGACAAAAAGAACGCATGGCTTGCAGATTTGGTTCGCGCCAAAGGCAAGACTATTCTTGTATTGTGGCCCAATGAAAGCTCCAGCCTCTCATGGATATCGCCCGAAATAAAAATAACAAAGCCCGCAAGCCGCAAAACAGCTTTTTATAAAGCTGTGATGACAGAGTTTGAGAAAAAGAATCCGCTTCTGGCCGGGATCACAACCGAAGACATGTTTTTTAAATTCAGGCGCAAAGAATTGCCGTTTATTTCAAGCGTTCCGAAAGGCGGGAAAATATTGCTGAACGGAATGGCGGCGGAAATCCCGACAGGAAAAGGGCGCGTTGTCATCTGGATGCCAAACCCCGAACAGCATGAGGGCGAACGCAGCTTTAAAAAGATAGAGCGCGCACTGTGCAATCTTCTGACCAGCCTTGATGTGCGCCAAAAAAACGGTATGAGCTTCAAAGAGCAAGCCCTGGAGTTGTCCCAGCGCCTATGGGCATTCAAGACAGACCATGAGAAAAGAGGCTTCTCAAAAGGATGGCATAAAAGCGACACGGATGATTCAGCATGGCAAAAGCTTAGAATAGGCAAAAGTTGGGAATCACAAGGCGTAACGGAAGTAAACAAAAACGTCTACAATGCGCCCAATACGTCCTATAATGGATATGCATGGTATCGCATAAATTTTGATATTCCCAAAAAATATCAAGACAAGGAATTGTACCTGCAAATAGCCGCAATAGCAGGCGAAGACGATGCATGGCTCAACGGGAAAAAAATAGGCGGCACAACAAAATCAAAGGCGGGCGGACGCAATTATCGCAAATGTGTCAGAAACTACAGACTACCTTCCGAGGCAATCAAGTCAGGGCCAAATGTATTGGCCATTCGCGTCAACAACATAAAAGGCTTCGGCGGACTCTCCAAGCTTCCAGCGCGGATAATGGCTAAAGACGCTTCAAATGACACGCCTCTAGGGCCAATGGAAAAAGACCGAAAGCCAGGCGATCCCTACCGCTACATAATGTGGTGAAAAAGAGCATTGTTGTTGGAGTCAAAGAGGGCTCCATATCTGGCTGGTATTCTTGAATATGGTTTGAACGTGACATTATTGGCTCTGCCTTTTTAACCAGAAACAGGATTTAGACAGAGCCGTCTTCTTAACGGGAAGCTTAATAAGATTAATTTTAAGTCTATAATTTGATTGACGCAAATCAATGCGCTTTTGTGGAGGTCAGTTGGTGTTGCCCATTACCATCCGCCTGACGCGCCGCCGCCGCCGAAGCTGCCGCCGCCGCCAGAAAATCCACCACCTCCGCCGCCGCTGCCGCCGCCAAAAAAGCCGCCGCTGCTGCGTCCTCCTGCATAAAAGGTGCCGCCTCTGCCGCCTCTGCTGCGTCCAAAAAACGAGATGACCATGACAATTATAAAAATCAATATAAAAATTCCAGAAGCTGGATTGAGGCGTTTTTTTCTGACTATTTGTGTAGGGATGTCGGCTGGAGCTTTTCCTGTGACGAACTCCTGAATTTTGCCAACGGCAAAGTGGACGCCGTCGTCGTATTTGCCCGCTCTGAAAAACGGCTGCATGCCGCGGATAATATCTCCCGCTTTTGCGTCGTTGACTTTGCCTTCCCAGCCGTAGCCTATTTCAAAGCGGATCTTTCGGTCATTTTTGCTTATTAAAAGTATTGCGCCATTGTCCTTGCCTTTTTGGCCGATTTTCCATGCTTCGGCCACGCGCATACTGAAGCCGTCCAGGGAGTCGCCCTTGAGGGAGGGAACAGTCAGAACAGCCATTTGTCCGCCGGAAGTCTTTTCAAGTTGCAGAATTGCGCTTTCTGCGCGCTTTTTGCCGTGGCTTGAAAGAATGCCGGCATTGTCCACTACGCGTCCTGTCAGTGTTGGAACAGGCAGTTCCGCCGCCAGGGAAATAAGGCATGTAAACGACAGTGCCAGAGAAAGCAGTATTTGTTTATTCATTGCCAATGCTCACTTCGTTGTTAAGTTCGTCCACATCGTCGCTCTGATAAGGAAAGTATTCTTTGAGGGCTTCTCCTGCCTTCAAAATGCCGGCTTCCATGCCGCCGATCAAATCGTCTTTTTTGAAAAATTCGATCATGGCGTCAACAGTGCTTTGCCAGAAACCTTCGGGGACGGCTTCGTTAATTCCATGGTCGCCCATAATTGCCATTTTTTTGTCCTTTGCGGCCACAAATATCAGCACGCCGTTTCTTTGCTCTGTGGCGGTCATGCCCAGTTCTTCGAACTTGTCTTTGGCAACTTCGAATATGTCGCTTTTTACGCTTTTTTGTATATGAACTCTAATTTCTCCCGAAGTGTTCAACTCCGCCTGCTTTATGGCGTTCACCAGTCTTTCTTCGCCTTTTTTGTCTATTAGTTTAGTTATCAAAATTCACCTCCGGCGGTTTTTGCAGAGCCGCTTTGTTCGGGGGCTCATAGTATTCTGCTTTTTTGAATCCCAAGCCCGGAGCAAAAAGGCTGCCGGGGAATTTGCGGATCGACACGTTAAATTGTTTTACTGCAATGTTGTACCTTCTGCGCGCAACGGCTATCCGGTTTTCTGTTCCTGCCAGTTCGTCCTGAAGCCTTATAAAGCTGGTGTCCGCCTTAAGGTTAGGATAGTTTTCGGCTATGGCCAGAAGTCTGCCAAGGGCGCCGTTGACCATCGCGTCGGCTTTGGCTTTTTGGGCCGGGCCTTTTGCGGCGAGAAGCATCGAGCGCGCTTTGCTTATATTCTCAAACACCTTGCTTTCGTGCTTTGCGTATCCTTTCACTGTTTTGACCAGATTGGGAATCAAATCTCCGCGTCTTTGCAACTGCGTGTCGATTTGCGCCCATGATTCGCTCACTTCTTCATTGTTGGCGATAAGGCCGTTCCTGACGCTGATTCCGACCATTAAAAGAATGCCGCCAATCAGCAGCAATGCTCCCAGAGCAATGCCGCAGCCAATAAGAAATTTCATAAGAACCCCATTTTTTATTTTATGCATTTAACATTCAACTATAACAATATCGCGTTATGTTTGCTTTTCAACAATGGAGACAGGCTGTGCTCAAGGAAAATTTGTGCCGCCTATTTTATATTTTTAGCGAAGTGGCTCAGAAATTTGTCCCATATTTTTTGGCCGTCCCAGATGTCCGCCCCTTCCGGCGTGTCGGCATTGAAGGGAGAGTCAAAGCGCATTGCAACCATTGTGTTGAACCATAAAAACTGGTCTTCGCCGAATGTCTGCAATGTTTGGATGAGCGCGTCTAGATCAGTCGCCTTGTTGAGGGCCTTCAGTTGCATTCCTTTGCGTTTGGCTTTTGCCACTCGCGTTTTTTCTGTGTCTTTTGAAAGCTCAATAACATAATGGTCGTTTTCCAGATTTGACGCATGCGGGTCATAGAGGCCGGGATCGTCCACGTATCCGCCATCAATATGAAATTCTATATTGTAAGGGATTGCCTCGTTTACATTTTCTATTGTCTTTTTAAAGGCTCCCGAATTCATTTCTTTCAAAAGCGAAAACCATGCCCAGTCATCTCTCATTATCAGGTTTCCGCCTTTTCTGGATGGATAAACCACGCGCAATGCCTTGTCGAGCCCCTTTTCCACGTAGAGTCCAGCCACTATTGTTTTTTGCTCTTCATCGCCCCAGTCAAAAAAGTATTTGCCGAATTGGTGGTGCGGCTGCTTAGGGGAGGGGATCAGCCACCATGAGGTGAGGGTTGCCTTGAATCGGTTCCAGGGACGCCGCGCCAGCTTCATTCCAAGGGCGTCGCCTATCTCATCTATTGCTTCGCACATCTTGCGAGGCGTTTTTTTGTCAAAATATGGATTTGCCATGTTCTATTATTTTGCTTTTCCGTTTTTTATAGATTCGAGCTCGCCCCATCGCACGTACATCTGGTCGCGTTTGGCTTCGGCGTCGTTAAGTTTTTTTTGCGTGTTCTTTACCTTGTCCTGAGGTTCTTTGAAAAAGTCTGGAGCGGAAAACAATGAATGCAGTTTTTCAATTTCGCCTTCCAGCGTCATGATGTTTTCTTCCATCGTGTCAAGCTCCTGCTGTTCTTTGAATTTCAATTTGCGGGGCCGTGAGCTGTCTTGGGAGGGTGCATTGTTTTTATTGGGGCGCTTGTCGTTTTTTGCTTGCTGCTTCCCTGTTTTTCCTTTTAATAGATCGGCGCGTTTGCTCATGTAGTAGTCATAGTTGCCAACGTTGCAGGTCAGGCAGCCTTCTTTTTCAAAGGCCAGGATTTCAGTGCATACCCGATTTAGAAAATAACGGTCATGGCTGACAAGCAGCACGCAGCCAGTAAAGGACAGCAGCGCATCCTCCAGCATTCGCAGAGTAGAGAGGTCCAGATCGTTTGTCGGCTCGTCGAGCACAATGAAATTGCCGCCGCGCTTAAGTATTTTTGCCAGCAACAGACGCGCCCGTTCGCCGCCGGACAGTCTGCCCACTTTTGTCCTGATCCGTTCGTCGGCAAAAAGGAAGCGCTTCAGGTATCCCCATATGGATATTTGTTCTTCGCCGAGCATAATGTGGTCATACCCTTCGCCGATTTCTTCGAGGACGGTGTTTTCATCGTTAAGGATCAGTCGTTCCTGATCGATATAGTTGAACTGAGTGTTCGTTGAAATCTCGACCGAGCCGCTTGTCGGCTTATTCATTCCCAGAATAGTTTTTATAAGAGTGCTTTTCCCGACGCCGTTCGCTCCGATGATCCCGATCTTGGCTCCTGGCTGTATTTCCATGGAAAGATGCTCAAACAGGCAGCGTTCGCCGAATGACATGCCCACATCGATCAAGTCGACCACGCGGTTGCCCATTCTTTTTGCCGGAGGAATGATAAGCTCCACGTTCTGATCTTTTTCAGGAGCGTCCATGGCGGCTGTTTCATAATAGCGGTCCACGCGATACTGCGCTTTTGTTGTGCGGGCTTTAGGGCCGCGACGGACCCATTCCAGCTCCTTTTTTAGGAAGTTTTGGCGTTTGTTTTCTGTTATTTCTTCGCGCTCCACTTGTTCCGCTTTTTCTTTAAGGTAATTCGAGTAATTGCCTTTGAATGCCTGAAACGAGCCTCTGTTCAATTCTACGATTCTTGTGGTGACCCTGTCCAGAAAATAACGGTCATGCGTGACAAATAGGCATGCGCCGGGGTAGTTTAGCATATATTCTTCCAGCCAGTCGATTGATTCGGTGTCCAGATGGTTTGTCGGTTCGTCCAGGATCAGCAGTTCCGGCTCGGACACTAGCGCCTTTGCCAGAGCCACTCTGCGCTTTTCTCCGCCCGATAAAGTTGAGACGGCGGCTTCTTTCGGCGGACATTTCAACTTGGTCATAGCCATGTCTATTCTGTAGTCAAGGTTCCAGCCGTCAAGCCGGTTTATCTCGTTTTCCAGATGATGGGCCTTGTTTGAATCATGCGGAAGATTTTCGTATTCTTCTATCAGACCGGCGATGTGCTTGACGCCTTCAAGGACATTTTCATATGCCGTCGCGTTTTCGTCAAGTGTAAACTCCTGTGGCAGATATCCAATCCTCAAGCCTTTTCTGCTTGTTGTTTCGCCGCCGTCGGCCTCTTCGTCTCCTGCCAGTATTTTCATGAAAGTGGACTTGCCGCAGCCATTGGCTCCGACCAGGCCAATACGGTCGCCTTCGTGTATAGTCAGGTTGGCCTTGTCAAGAACCTTTTGTTCTCCATAGGCCATTTCCAGATTTTCAACAGTAATAGCAACGGCTCCTAGAATTTCCGCCATTGTCAACTCCTTTATGCGCTTAGTTTTGCAGGCATAAAATGTAGCTCAAAACAATCAAATTACAATCGGCGTTGTTGGCTGATCTTATAAAGCGGCGCTTATTTGAGTTTATTGACGGTCAACTTTTTGCCTCTTGTTTTTTTTGGTTGCCTTTGCGGCATTGTTTTTCAAGTCTCCAAAATCTCCTGGCAAGCAATTAAGATAATGTTGGAGTTCATTTTTCATTTCCAGAAGTTTTGTTTGATATTCTGGGTTTGTTGCCAGATTTTTTTGCTCGCAAGGATCTTTGCTTAAGTCATAGAGCTGATCCTGATTGTAATAATGTGGATATGAACTGGAAGCTTGCCGTTCAAGGGGGTAGCCGCCTGGGTAGTCCGAAATATGTCCGAAAGGCATTTCGGGATCTATTTTGTATTTAAATTTTGAGAAAAGCTTTTTTATTCGCTTATTTGACAGCATTTTTTCAAGTCTTTTTTTGCGTTGCTCAAGTGTCATATTTTTTAGGGGTGCGGGATATCTGAGAGTCAGATATTTCCAATGTCCTTTTTTTAACGCCCTAGTATAGCCGACTTCAAAGTACATAGATTTGTGTAATTGTTTATTGTTTCCTTCAATGGCGGAAACAAATGAAACACCATCTTTAGTCATTCCTTTAGGCTGCTTGATGTGGCAAAGCTCAAGGATTGTTGGGAGAATGTCGATGTTTTGTATTTCAACTGATGAAGTCCTGCCGCCCTTAAAGAAGCCTGGCCCCCAAGCTATCAATTCTGAGCGGACTCCACCCTCGTAGCATGTTCCTTTTGCGCCATTTTCAACACCGTGGTCATTAAAGTAGATAATTATGGTTTTTTTCTCC
>CAZYVR010000340.1:0-6621 GCA_964651145.1 uncultured Victivallales bacterium
AATTATAAAGAAATAGACAATGAGCGCTTGTTGCTATGCCACACTCGCGGGGGCTCAAAAGAATGGATGCAAACAAAAAAGAAATTTAATATCCCCCCAAATGCGCGTTTTTTAAAAATAAGAATAGGATTGACTGGAGCCGTCGGTCAGGTTTGGATTGAGGGTTTAAAAGTACTTATATTGAAGAAAAAACATGAAAGCAAGACTGGAATATTGAATAACGACAAGGAGCTAATTGATTATTTGCTAATAAAGGAGGATAAAATAATAGAAAGCGTAAAAGAAGCAAATGTCAAAGTGGAAATAAAAAGCTGCCCTTTTGATAAAGAAAAATGGGACAGCTACACAGGCTCGCAGACTTCGGCTTGCCGCAATATAAAAATACGCGGAAACAATATATACCAAAACAAAAAGCCCGCTTTTATATTGGGAGATCATGGCGACCAATTCAGCGCTGGATTAAAGAGCCCTGCATTGCTAAGACTGTTGGGTTATGACTACACAACGACATTCAACGGAAATCGCTTCCGAGTTTCCGCACAGAAAGAAGGGGATGCAGTTGAAGTTAATTTTCATACATCGACAAGAGACAAAGATGCGATAGAAGAATGGCTGCGTTGCGGGTTCGGAATTTACGCGCATATTGAAGCCAGACGCGACATTCCTGCACATCGTCTGCTGGAAAAGTATTTCCCCAATGCTTTCGTAGGAAAAGGGTGTCATCCTTGGTGGCCATTTGCCTATACCAATAACCTTGGGCAACGTTTATGGCGTGAGAATATTCGCAGCAGCATAGCCTCTCAAGCAAAATATCCATGCTTTCTTTATGAGGTGGGAAATGAAGTATATTTTTACACTGCCACTCTTGAAGCCCAGCAAATGTTCAGAGATGAAATGAAGAAAAAATATACAGCAATTAAAAATGCAAACAAAGCCTGGCAAAGCAGCTATAAAACATTTGACGATATTGTTTTCCCTAATTATATAATAAAAGGAAGCAACTATCCGACCGAACTGCCCAAGTCCGTGTATGTCGAGTATATGAAATGGAATGAAGCGCATTTTGGCAATGTGCTTGAACAAATATGCAACGAGTCAAAAAAGCTTTACCCTAAAGCCAAATTTACAAACCAATCGCATTATGGCTATTTTAAATTCCCGATAGGAGTGCGTCCACGTGAGAATAAACGTGGAGTTGATGTATTGGGCGATGAAAAATATATGAGATTTTTAGATGGAAGCGGGGAAGATATTGTTCGAAAAAATCTAAGCATTCCATTTCACTACGAGGTTGTTCGATGCGCCTCACCTGATAAGCCGATTTTAAATGAGGAAGGCCCTTGTTATTTAGTTCAGCCAGGATTTGCGCAAGAGATTAAAAGCCCATTTGTCAATCTCCACCGCCAATGGAAATTCAAGGATGACAAAAAGCTTAATGGAGAAAACGAGGGCTGGTTCAAGCCAGAATACAACGACAGCGAATGGGGAACTATACCTGTCCCGGCAGTATGGGGGCAACATGGCTATCCTGACACAACAACAGGTTGGTACAGGATGAAAATAAAAGTTCCCGATTCAGAAAAAAAGATTTTCCTTGCGGCTGAAACAGTTTGCGACGATGCTTGGCTCTGGGTAAATGGGCAACTGGTCCACAGGCCAAACAATCAATGGAATGAAGGATGGTGCATTGATGTGACAAAATTCCTAAAAGACAATCGGGAACTAGCAATAGCTATAAAAGTCAGCAATAAATATAAGAACAGCGGCTATTACTGGGGGGGGATTCGAGGTGGAATAGCTATTGTAAATACTCCTCTGTCTAATATCCCCGGATATAAAGTATCGCATATCAGCCGCGAATTGAGTCGTCTCTGCGCTTGGGATATGTATTCGTCAGGTTATTCCGGCTGGTCGTCATGGCTTTTTTACAAAAGACCGCCTCTTCGCGAGAAGAGTTTCGCTGGCTTGGCTGACTTCAAGCTCGAAAGTCGGAATTTAGCCGATGTGATAGGAAAAAGGCCGCGTCGCTCCAAACCGCAAATAATTCTTTCATACCCCTATAGCGAACAACGCACTAAGTTGTTTAATAACTTTACTGAAATGTTGCGCGGGAAATGGAACGAGCCAATTTTAGATGTTTATTATGGGCTGACTTCAACGCATTGCAATGTTGATGTAATTGCAGATGACATGTTGAATGAGAAACGCTTGTCTGACTGCCGTATGCTAGTGTTGACCGCAAGCGGGCGCGTTCCAGCAAAACTGAAAGACAACGTAGAAAAATGGATAAGGTCCGGCGGAATTTTGGCTGTCGACTATCATAGCCTGCTTACAAATGACAACACGCATGGAAAAATTGAAGAGCCTGCCTTTTTAGGACATAAAAGGGGAAAGCTTAAAATAAAGGAACAAAGCCTTGCATCAAATCACGCAGGTCTTCAAGGTTTGCGAGCAGTAAAATGCGCAATTGACAAAAGTGTCGGATGCAATGCGAATAAATTAAAGCCGCTCGCTAAAGCTGTGCTTATTTTTGCGGATGGAACCCCAGCCGTCATAGAATATCTTTACGGGAAAGGGAAAGTTTACTCCATTTGCGCGTCACTGGGAGCCAGAGACACTTCTAAGTTGTTTAGATGGCTCGCAAAACGCAACAAAATTGAAGCGGCAGTAAAATGCACGCAATCCAGCGGGCTTCCTGCTGCTAATATTCAAATACGCAAACTAGGGAAAAATAAACGTTTTATTTGGTATGCCGCCAACTATCAGAACAAAGCAGAAAAAGTGAGACTCTCCCTTAATGAGGCAATGCCTGATGATTTGTGGCGAGTCAGGCTTGTCAAAACAGGGGAAATAATAAAGGGCAAAAACAAAGATGACTTGTGGAGCAATGACGAATTAAGGAACGGCGTGCCTATTTCCATTCCGCCGTTCTCCGCCAGACTTTTGCTTTTGGAGGCAGCCCCAGGAAAACCTATCAAGTTAAAGCAACATCCTCAAGAGCTAGCTGAGTTCCTTTTACGCTTTGAAAATATTAGCAAGCGCAATCCCGTTGCGCCAAAGGCTAGAATTTTATTTCATCGAAATTCTTTGCCGCGCAACTACTTTCTCCCAACCGCTGTATGGATGCTACAAAATTTTGGATACGAAGTCAATCAGCAGTCCAACTTGGCAGGCGCAGATGGGAAAATTCTTGTTGTCGTCAATGAAATATTAAAAAAAGAAAACCTTAAAGATTATGACGTTGTTATATACATTGCTGGACAAAAAATACACTCCGAATCGGATTTGGAGGAGCAGACAGATCTGGTAAAATACGTCAAAGATGGCGGCTCCCTGCTTGTATGCGGAGCTCCCAAACTTCATCGCGTCCATCGCGGGAATCGCTATATTAAACCATTGCTGAATGCCTTTGGCATAAATATGAATAATTATCACACTTATTCAAAAGAACCATATGAATATCAACCCTATTATTTAAGATATTCCCCCACAGGCAAGCATCCTGTATTAAGAGGAGTAAATGAGTTTTATGGTTCTGGAGAAGGCACAATGAAAGTTGAATCCAATTGCGACTATGATATTTTACTGAAGGCTCCGCAAGGTTCAAAGGACTATCAAACGAAGAAAAATTCATCAGGAAAGCCTGTGATGGTTGCTGCTTCCGTGGGAAAAGGAAGGATAATTTTTGTTAACGGCGCAAGGTGGCTTAGACCCGACGACTTATGGCGCGGCAATAATGCAAGATTGCTTTTAAATGCAATTGATTGGCTTGCAAAAGTGGAACGGGGCAAAGTCCCCCAAGAGAAAATAGGCAAGATTGTTGATATACGACCTATTCTAAATACAATAGATAATGAAATTGATTGGAAATGAATAATAAAACAACAGAAAAAGCCCAATTGAGACAGCGATCTTCTATGACTCTTCTGCGTTTATGCAGAGCAATTCGTTGGGATATTCACGAAAGAGGCCTGACTCCTGGCAGCCGTTATTATACACTAAGAGACATAGCCGATAAGTTTGATGCGTCACTTCTTTCATGTCAGCGCGCAGTCGACCTTCTCAAAAAAGAAAATATACTTAAAACTAAACCGCGTTCAGGAATTTTTACAGGGAAAAGTCTGCCAAGTGAAAGCCTGAAAGTTGGTGTTTTTATGATAAATCCCCCACGTCGAGATAAGCTGTTTTATGACGAAATATTCGAGGGGGTTACTGAGTCATCGTATTCAAATGATAAAATAAGCAGAATTCAACTATCTTCTAATATCACCGCCACGCAGTACAATAATATATTAAAAACGATGCTGTCTGAAGAGATTTTTGACAGCCTAATAATATTTGGGGCAAATCTATTTCCTGATACATGGCTTTGGCTGAAAAACAGAGGAACTCCAACTGTTTTTATGGGGCCTCGATTTGAAAACACGGATTTCCCACACATCAGCACGAAATTTATTGACCGAATGGAAGACACTTTTCAGCGTCTTAAGAAACTTGGACATAAACGCGTGATGATGTATTCAAATGATCATCAAACACCAAGGGATATACCGGAGTCTAAGTGTTTGAACAGTTTCAATTCGCCTTTGTGGAGCAAAAGCGGCGGAATGAAAGTATCGAAAAGATGGAGCCGCTTGATGAAGAGCATGGACATGGATCAAGATGAAAAGCTTTTTAGAATAATGAACGATTACTCGGAAGATGCCGCCGAAGAGATTTGCAAATGGTATTTTTCACTTTCTCCAGTTCCTACGGCAATGTATCTTCCGCAGGAGAACTTGGCCCTTGAGGTTATTTATCGTTTGCGAAAGAATAATATCCATATCCCTGAAGATTTGTCAATAATATCTCAAGGGAGTTCTCACACTCCAGTTGATTTAACTCATTGGCAGGTGAAAGCATTTGATATAGGCAGAGCAGCATTCAACTTGTTAATCCGACAAATGCAGCGTCCAGAGAAGGCAATTGTCGAATCCGTAGATTATTTTTTTAACAGAGGCCAGACCCTTGCCGCAGCTTCAACCAATCTAAAAGGAAACAGAGACAAATGACTAAGCGCTTCACACTCATAGAATTGCTCATTGTAATTGCTGTAATCTCCATTTTAGCAAGCTTACTCTTCCCTGCCTTGAACAAAGCTCTAGCAACAGGAAAAAGAATATCCTGCCAAAACAACCTTTCGCAGTGGGGAAAAGTCATTGTATTGTATATGGACGATAATTCCGATTTTTTTCCTTGTCCGCCTGTGCGGTCTTCATGGAATGAGCCTTTTAACACTTTGGCTTTGTTGGCTGACATCTATTACCAAAGTCCTCTTCATGATGGAGCTCCGGATTACAACACTTCACTTGGCGTATTTTCTTGTCCATCATCTCCAGACAAATATATCAACCATCAGTACTGTTATAACAACTACGCCTGTTCTCCTCCCGCCAATGGAGCCAATGGGGATAACCATTATAAAATGAGAACTGTACATAGCCCAACTGAATTTATCTTGATGGCCGACACTAAAGATCACATAAGAATGGCATATGGAGATTATAGTAATTCTTCTGAGCCTTGGCCGTTACGTATAAATTACAGACATTTGAGAAATACTAATCTACTGAGAGCGGATGGTCACGTAGAGTCAACGCGTGAAAGTACAATTGGAAAAAGGTATTGGATTCTTGGATTTTGATTTTGTGGCGGGTTTTATAATTCATTGAGTTCAAAAAAACCGTTGCCTGAGCGTAACGAACAATTTGGTTACGGTAGAAACTGCCCTTTCAGAGATTGCTCGGCATGCTTTTTGAACTTGATGGTGTCAACAACAGAGAACAGGTTGCTGTTTACACATGCTTAGCCATGCAATGAAAAAACTTTAGTCCAAATCGTTTTAAAAATCGTAAAAATGAAAAATAATTGAGAAATTTAAGGGCGTCACATCTGCCTGGATATTTGAAGGATGGGCAAAATTAACCTTATGAATCTTTCAATTAAGAGACCTTTTTGTTAACGATAAATTCTATCTTATCCCAAACTTCAAAACGCTGTTATCGGTTCGAGACATTCGTTCCTCCGAGATAACCTCGGATGTATTCGAAGTTTTTTGTGAAGTGATAAGCATTATTAAAGTTCATGAAGCCTGTCATTGCGTGAAATCGTCGTTTGATAGGAACATGGCTTCTCTCTATCGGCGTGACAGTAATATGCATGATTCCGCGCTTGGCTTTCGGTGTCCTTTTTATTGGTTTAGGATAGGCTTGATTCTTGTCAGTATAAAACCGTTTTGGCTTTTCCTTGAAAAATTTCAATGTTTTTCTGAAAAACTTTCGAGCTTCTTTTTTACTGCGCGTAGGAGACAGCATTACATCAAGAGTTTCGCCATTGCGGTCTACTGCTCGTATATGCCTCATCGACGTACTACGAGATGACACGTATGGGGCTCCAGCGCGACCTTGCTTTCTTTCCAATTTTCAGAGCCAATCTCTTTAATTCCGCGAGCAATGGTCTGATGCGAAACTTCAATGCCGCGCGGCAACATTATTTCCGAAAGATTGCGCAGGCTTAAATTGAATCTAAAATGTCAGCGGTCGGTTAAAATGTACCAGGGCTGGTCGAATCAGAATGTACCAC
>CAZYVR010000341.1:0-6621 GCA_964651145.1 uncultured Victivallales bacterium
GCCATGAAGCGCGCGATTGAAAATCTCTGGTGGAATGAGATGGTTGAGAGCCGTCCGAATGTCGAGGGACTCGACTCGACGATCATCAGCAACCCCAAGGTATGGAAAGCTTCCGGGCATATTGACAAGTTCGGCGATATGATGACCGATTGCAAAGACTGCAAATCACGCCACAGAGTAGACCAGATGGAAGATCCCTCCGTCTGCCCTAATTGCAAGTCAAAAAACTTGACCGAGCCGCGCGAATTCAATCTTATGATGAAAACATTTGTGGGGCCTGTTTTTGACGAAGAACACGCGGCGTACCTCAGAGCCGAAACATGTCAGCCTATTTTTGTTGACTTCCATCAAGTTCGCATTGCCACCCGCCAGAAACTTCCCTTCGGCATTGCGCAGGTGGGCAAAGCTTTCAGAAACGAAGTCAATCCTCGCAATTTCACATTCCGATCACGCGAATTCACACAGATGGAAATGGAATTTTTCTGTTCCGATGAAAACGCAATGGAATGGTACGAATTTTGGAAAGACGCGCGCAAAAAATATTATCTTGAAAAGCTTCGATTCAACGAAGACGAGCTTAAATTCCACGAGCACGACAAGCTGGCCCATTACGCCAAAGCCGCGGTTGACATCGAATTTAAATTCCCCTTCGGTTGGGGCGAACTCGAAGGAGTGCACCATCGCGGCACATGGGATATGTCACGCCATCAGGAATTTTCGGGCGAAAACATGGAGTACCTTGACCAGGACAACAACAACCGCAAATATCTGCCAACTGTCATAGAAACATCCGTGGGACTGGACAGAACTTTTCTGGCTATGCTCTGCCACGCTTATGACGAGGAAATGGTCGGCACACAGAAAGAAGGGCAAAAAGAAGATATCCGCGTAGTGCTTCGCTTCCCGGCTCAGATAGCCCCTGTTCAGGCCGCCGTCCTGCCGCTGTCCAAAAAACTGTCAGGAGACGCCGAAAAAGTTTACGATCAAATATGCCCGTTCTTCCGCTCGGAATTTGACGTCACCGGAAGCATCGGAAAGCGCTATCGCAGGCAGGATGAAATAGGAACCCCGTTCTGCGTCACTTTCGATTTCGACTCGCAGGAAGACAACGCGGTGACTGTAAGGCATCGCGACTCAATGAGTCAGGATCGTGTTCCGATTGCGGAGCTTAACGCATACCTGGCCAAAGCAATAATGAGCTAAAAAATACGGGGGAGAAGCATGCCGGAAAAAGAAAAAATGGCTTCATGGAAAAAAGTTTTTATTGGAGGCTGCCTGGCGCCTCTTCTTATATTTACAATGCTTTTTGCGGGGCTTGCCGTTTGGTTCGCCATGAAAAAGAATCCTCCCCCGACCCCGCCTGACTATATTCAGAACGTTGAGCCTCAGGTGGAAAAAAAGCTGAAGAAAATCGAAGAGAAAAAGAAAAAGCTGTCCTTGAGCAAGCAAGAGCCAGCTTATGACCTAGATCAGACAGCGCGCGCCCTTTACAGCATTGAAAAAGCATTGTTGGAAGCCAAAAACTTTGAAGACCTGACTCCTTTGATTCTTCAGAAAGACTCGGACAAAGTTCCTCCGGACGTGGCCGAACTGAAATATCGTTTTTTTAACATATACAAGAAAATGCTGGAATCGCAGGACGAGCTTAGCGAAACAAATTCCATATACAATGTAGCATCCGGCGCATTGCTGGACGTGCTCTCATCCGTTGATTCAATGACTTTTTCCGTAAACAGGGATCAGGCACAAAAAGTCTGGCAGAAACGCATGGCGGAAGTTAACGTAAAAAACCAGATAAGAAAACGAATAAGCAAACACCGTGAAGAACTGGTGGACTTCTATTTTGATTATCTGAATATCAACTCAAAATACATGAAGGAATGGGACAAGCTCTGTTCAGTTCGCGATCGCGCGTACCTTGCTATCTATGAAGGCGACTGGGACGCGGCCGTGAAAAATGCGTCGGCTGCTGTAAAACTGGCTCCGCATGAAAAAGAAGCGCATATTCTTCTGGCAATGGCTTTGCTCGAAAGAAAAGGCGAAATAGACACTGAACATGCAAGGGTCCTTGTCGATGATTTCCTTAAAAGACATCAGGGGCAGGAAGCGCCCGCGCATCTTTTGCGCGGAGTTATAAATCTGAAAACAAAAGACCTCAACAGCGCCATGTTGGATTTCGATCAGGCCGCGACCTATTATCCGAAGCAGCAGGAAGAACTTCTGGATTTGCTGAACCTCTATAAAAAACGCAGCTTCCTGAACAAATCCAAAGAAGGAAGAATGATTATCAATATGTATCGGGGCATTATGACCGGCTCGGGATACTTCAGCCCGGACTTTCAGAAAGCCCGCATTTTTCAGGCAAACAACGAAAAAGAAAAAGCGAGAAAAAAAGTATTTGATCACTTCTTCAGGCGCAGGCTTCAGGGGCAATGGGACAAAGTCCTGACCGATTTCAGGTTTTGCAACCGATACCTGGACACAGAGCTTCTTGAAATTTCCAACGGACAGAAAATCAACCTGGAAATAGATTCGGCCTTCTTCACAAACAGCGTGATTGTCACGGCAAACAACGACAGCAAGCGCGACATACACAATGTCACGCTCCTGCTTTGCGTGCGCTTTACCGACATGTTCAAGGGCGATTACGTTTCATTCCCCGTCGGCGAAACTGTGGCTCTCTTGAAAGCGGGCGAAAACATCACAGTGGGGCGCCAAAATATAACCGACATCACCAAGGACAAAATCGGAACAGTCAAAGAATTCAAAGATATCATAGATTACGCAGCCGTGCTGATATCTGACGAAGTCATAGCATGGGTAGAGGCAAAAGCGGTTAAAAAAACAATTGCTTCCGCGGCTCCGGGCAAAAACAAACAAGACCTTGCAAAAGAGATAGTGAATGTGGTCGTTGAATCGCTTTGCGCCCAAAACACGCCGGAAGAGGAGAAAGCCAGGCGCAAGAAAATAGCAGAAGGCATAGCCAACGTTCTGATAAGCAGCACAGACAAAAACGCGGCTGAAATGACTCCAGAAGAGCAAAAAGCCGCAATAGAAAACGGCAAAAAACTGGCAAAAGATTTAATGTTCATGGCTGTGGACACGGTTTCCGAGTCAATCAAGAACGACAAAACGCTCGACAAGATAAAATACCCAGTTGATAAGATAAAAACGATTGTCAAAGAAGTAATGAAACAAGCCATAGACGACTTCTCAAAAGAAGCCGAAAAAAAATAAGCGGCAAACCCAATGTTATTGGAACCTGTATTTTATCTCTTTCAGGAGACAATATAGAATTGGAACTACAAAAGAGGACACCAACACCACCAGCATGCCGCCAAAAGACGGTATCGCCATTGGGATCATTATGTCCGCGCCCCTGCCTGTGGCAGTCAATACCGGGAGAAGCGCAAGGATAGTGGTGGCTGAAGTCATAAGGCATGCCCTGATTCTGCGTGAAGCGCCCAAAACGGTGATTTCTCTTATTTTATCAATTGAAGACGTGTCATGAGAATCAAAGCTTTGATTCAGATAGGTTGTGATTACCACTCCATCATCTGAGGCTATCCCAAAAAGGGCGAGAAATCCCACCCATATTGCGACGCTTAAATTGATTTCATGCATCTGGAAAAGATCTCTCATGTGTTTTCCAAATATCGAAAAGTTAAGGAACCACTCCTGCCCGTAGAGCCATATTAGAATAAATCCTCCCGACCATGCCACGGCAATTCCTGAAAATACCAGCATAGTGACAGGAACAGATTTAAATTGGAAATAAAGTATCATGAATATTAAAAACAATGCCAAAGGCAAGACTATGGAAAGAGTTTTCTGCGCGCGCACTTGATTTTCATAATTGCCCGCAAAAGCATAACTGACACCGGATGGAATGTTCAGCTCGCCTTTTTTTATTTTTTCAGCAAGGTGTTTTTGAGCGTTTTCCACAACGTCAACTTCGGCGTAGCCAGGCTTTTTGTCAAACAGGACGTATCCCAGCAGAAAAGTGTCTTCGCTTTTTATTGCCTGTGGACCTCTCGTGTATTTCATGATTGCGAGCTGCTCTAAAGGAATTTGCTGTCCGTTTGGAGCCGCAACCAAAGTTTTTCCGATTGTTTCTATTTGATCGCGCAGTTCTCGCATATAGCGAACGCGGACAGGATAGCGCTCGCGCCCTTCCACGGTGGTGGCAAGTCTTTTCCCGCCAATCGCCACTTCAATTACATTCTGCACGTCTTGGACCTGTATGCCGTATTTGGCTATGGCTTCTCTGTTTATGTCTATTTCCAAATATGGCTTGCCAACTATTCTATCGGCAAAAACGGAGGCTGGCTCAACGCCCGGAACGTCTTTAAGATATTTTTCTATTTGCATTCCAACGCGGTCAATAGTCTTGAGATCCGGGCCTTTGACTTTTACGCCCATGGGAGCCCTCATTCCGCTTTGAAGCATAACTATGCGAGCGGCTATAGGCTGAAGTTTCGGCGCGGAAGTTGTTCCCGGGATTTCAGCGGCGACAAGAATTTCATCCCAGATGTCATCGGGCTTTTCAATGCCCGCCCATGCTTTTCTGCCGGGGTTAAGCTTCGGGGCCAGCGGAGGACGCCATAAGCGGAAAGGCATGCCAAAGTCGTCCTGTATAAGTTTGCCATTTTTATCGCGGATATATTTGCCGTTCACATAGTAAGGTCTTCCATCGATGGCGGACACAGGCTTTCCCTTTGCATCCCTGTAAAAGTCCTTTTGATTTCCGTCATATTTAAACTGAAGGCGGTTCCCGGCTTTGCCTATAAGGTATTCCGATTTGTAATTTATGACAGTTTCTATCATCGAGACAGGAGCCGGATCAAGAGGCGTGTCAGCGCGTCCGACCTTTCCCACCGCAGTTTCAATTTCAGGGATTGCGTTAATGGCCATATCCTGCTTCTTCAGCACATCCATTGCTTCGCCGATAGAAGCGTGTGGCATTGTTGTTGGCATAAAAAGAAAAGCCCCTTCATCAAGGTTCGGCATAAATTCTTTTCCCAATCCTGGAAATTCGTGGGACAAGGCAACGTAGGCGCTATTGGATCTTATTTTAGCCGGGAGCCACCCCCAGAGCCTGTCGAAACCTGTCCATATACCCGCTCCGAATATGACTATAGCCACTGGCAGGCACAGAAATATGAGTTTATGTTTAAGGCCCCACTTTAATATTGGAGCATACAGAATTCTGAAAAGCCAGAAAAAAAGAAGCAGCCCTCCAATGGGAAAAGACACAATAACAAAGTTTTTTAAAAAACCTGCGCCCGGCCCAAGCGGCAGCCAGTGATTGGCAAGAAATGCAGTCACAAAAATTACGGCTGAAATATTTACAGCCTTGATCAGAATATCCTTTGTCTTATGAGACAGACAAGCGGAAAGCAGATGGTAAACAGCGAATGCCGTCATAATAGCGCCAGCCCACCAGAAGCTGAACAGGCCAACGAATATTCCCGCCATGGCGAGCGCAAGCAATACTATTTTTTTGAGCTTTTCCGATTTTATTTTGAATGTAAAAAGGATATGCGCAAGCGCGGGAATGATTGTCAAAGCCACGATGACAGATGCGGCAAGAGCAAATGTCTTAGTAAAGGCCAGAGGCCGGAAAAGCTTTCCTTCCGCGCCAATCATTGTAAAGACGGGAAGAAAACTCACAACAGTCGTCAAGATCGCTGTCAGGATTGCCCCGGAAACCTCGCTTGACGCATTGTAGATTGCATATAAGGCATTTTCTTCGGGCTTTAACTTTTCAAGATGCTTCATGATGTTTTCACATATGATTATGCCCATGTCAACAATTGTGCCTATGGCTATGGCAATTCCCGAAAGAGCCACGATATTCGCGTCAACTCCGAATATTTTCATTGCAATAAAGCACATGAGCACGGCCATCGGAAGAGTCATGGAAATAACAAGCGAGCTTCTAAGATGCATCAACATTATGAGAATGACGATTATTGTGACCAGGATTTCCTCGAAAAGAGCAGTGTTTAACGTCCCCAAAGTCTCGTAAATAAGCTTTGTTCGGTCATAAAACGGCACAACTTCAACTTTGCTGACAAGAGCCCAGTCAGGATGTTTTTTGTCTGTGTTTTCGCGGAAGAACTTCAACCATGCTTCGTTGTCGAGTTGTCCGTTTTTTTTAAATGCGTTAAAGCCGTTTTCTTTCGCAAATTTTTCTATTTCTTCATCTGTTGTTTTTGTGTAGTCAATCAACACTTTTGATGGGAGGCCGGGAGATATTTCTTTGATTTTTTCCTTGAGGTTTTTAATAGCCGCAAGCGGGTTGTCTCCAAACCTTGCCACCGCCACCCCGCCTACCGCTTCCACGCCGCCTTTGTCCAGCGCGCCCCTTCTAAGAGCGGGGCCAAGCGCGATTTTTGCCACATTTCTCATGTAAACAGGGACGTTGTCGTTCATCTTGACAACTGTGTCTTCTATATCTTTCAGGCTTTTTATAAATCCCAGCCCTCTGATTACGTACTCCACTTTGTTTACTTCAATTGTTCGCGCTCCGACATCCACATTGGATTTTTTAACCGCCATAAAGACATCTTCAAGCTTTACATTGTATGCTCGGAGCGCGTTGGGGGACACATCTAT
>CAZYVR010000342.1:0-6620 GCA_964651145.1 uncultured Victivallales bacterium
TGTCTGCATATTTTATTGTGCTCTTCCTTGGAAGGAATAATTTCTATTTAAAAGGGGACGAAAACTTTAAGCTTCCCGACAAACAGGAGAATGCCAAGCTGAACGTTTGGCGTTCCACAAAAGGCGTGAGCGTCGCTTGCATTATTGTTGTGCTTTTTTTTACCCCGCTTCCGCGATATCTTGTGACTCTCGTGGCGGCTGGCGTCTTGCTGTGCAGTCACAAGCTGAAAAGCAGGAAGGTTTTGAAGCTTGTCGATTGGCAGTTGCTTATTCTTTTTGTCGGGCTTTTTGTTGTTGTGGGCGCATTTCATGACAGTGGCCTTGCCGTTAAAAGCCTGGAATGGTGTTCGGAGCGAGGCCTGAATTTGAAAAACCCTTTTATTCTTGCTTTGACCACAGGCGCCTTGAGCAATATTATAAACAATTCAGCGGCCGTCATGCTTTTGACGAAGCTGGTTGATCTGAGCAGTCATCTAAACGGATATGTTTTGGCGTTGTCAAATACTTTTGCCGGCAATTTTTTTCTTATAGGAAGCGTGGCAAATCTTATTGTGGCGCAAGGAGCGGCCGGATTCAAGGTTAACATATCTTTCGGAAAATTTGCGAGATATGGAATTCCCACAGCCGTTTGCTCATATATATTTTTGTTGCTATGGCTGTTGATAGTATATTAAATCGCTGTCATTTTCGAACAGATTGCTTTGTTTTTCGTTTTGGGACACCAGTTCAAGCAGTTTTTTCGAAAATATTCCGGCATCTCTGAAGCATTGTCGCGCCTGTCTGTATTCTTCTCTTTTTATGGCGATGATTCCAGCATATATAGCGGCGGCCATTTTGTTTGTGCGCGCAAGGCGCTCTGTCTTTTCTTTAATGGATATGTCTTTTACTGCAAACGGAGCGGTCACAACCAGGCCGCCACCTATGTTCCGATTGGCGTAAACTTTATTTTTCTTTACCGCAGTGATTGTCAGCTCTGATTCTTCGCCGTCTATTTTCAACGTCAGCGTTTTGCCGATATCGTCTTTGAATGAGTCAATAATATAGCTTTTCCGCTCTATGATCGCATGAAGGGCTTTTTCGGGTTCCGCAAATATTTTGCGTCCCTTTATTTTGTCAAGCGCCTCTTTTATTTCCCCATTGTAGATGTTCAGAGCGGCGGCTTTTAGGATTTGAGCGTTTTCTTCTCGCATTTTTTTCTGAGTCTTTTTGACGCGTTTGAGCTTTAACTTGGCTTTCGCTTCGAATTCTGAATTTTTTTCTTTGCTGATTGCGGCTATATTGTTTTTCAAAAGCCCCGCGTAGTTTTTGTAAACGGCTGCCGCTTGCATAAATTTTTTGTCGTTTGCGAAATGCATTGCTTTTTCATTCAGTTCTTTCAGCAGGGAGGCAATCTTTTTTTCTCGTGATTTTTTCAGCATGGCAATCGCCTTGCCTGCCATTTTTTCGTATTTAGAGCCAGTCAGGTCTATTTTTAGTTTCTGGAACTTTTTTATGGCGGAATCGTATCGTCCTTCTGAATTTATATATCTGTTGGCGTATGCAACTGCAAAAGCCCATTTTTTTGCGTTTGCCAGCTTTTTGTCCTCTTTTTGTTTTTGAGTGAGCAGCGCCTCTCTTCTTTTTCTTTTCTCCCTAAGCTGCCTGGCAAAGGCTTTTTCGCGCTCAATGCGCTTGGATTTGTCGAACTGGAATTTTGTGTAGAAAAGTCCGACCCCAAGCATGACTGTCAGGAAGACGGCGATAAGCGCGATAGCCAATCCTCTGTTGCTTCTTGTGGCTGCCGCTTTTTTTGTAAATGCTGATGTTTCATTTTTAGCATGCAGTTTTGCTTGTCTGGCTATAATGTCTGGATTCCGCAGTTTAGGCAATTCGTAATCGTGTTCTGTTATGCCTTTTTTTGATCTGGGCGGACGCTTTGTTTCGGGATATTTGCCCTTCTGCGCAAGCTTTATATCTTCTATTGCCGCCTGCCAGTCTTTTTGGCGGTATACTCTTTTTTTTGCGGTCATTATTTCGACAAGCCTGTCTGCCTGATCGGATACTTTGGAATTGCGCGCTTTCGTGGACGGGAAAGCGTCTTTGATTTGTTTTATGAAGGCTTTGCTTAGATTTGATTCGTCGTACGGGGGGTGTCCTGTCAGCATATTGTAGAGCAATGCGCCAAGCGAAAATATATCAGCCCGGCAGTCAATATTTTTGCCCATTACCTGTTCTGTGCTCATGTATGGCGGGGAGCCCAGGATTAATCCGGTTCTGGTTATCGTCGCGTCCTCTGCCAGAGATTTTGACAAGCCTATGTCAATTAGCATTGGCTTTCCGCTATGGTCTATGATTACATGGTCAGGAGTCAGGTCGCGGTGGATTATATTGTGTTTTTCCCATGCGTAAAGCAATGCTTCGGCAATGCTTTGAGTCAGTTTCAATGCCTGGTTTTCTTCCATTGGCGTGCCGCCGCTAAGGATGCTTTTTATCGATCGTCCTCTAATATATGCGGAGGCTAAATAATAAATGTTGCCTTTGTTGCCTGCCTTTATGGCGGCGACGATGTTTGGATGGTTCAATTTTCCGGCGTCTTTTACTTCGTTAATAAAGCGCGCCACCAGTCGCGGGTACGCGGTTATTGCCGGAGATAATATTTTTATGGCCACTTTGCGATGCATGGATATCTGTTGGCCTTCCCATACTTCGCCGAGAATTCCGGAGCCTAGCAATCGGTCTAATTTAAAATCGTCGATTATCATGCCAGGCATGACGCCTTGCGCGGGGAGCATTACAGTGTTGCCGCAGTTGGGGCATCCAGCCACATTGCCGGCATAGCTCCCATCGGCTTCAATCTTTACGTTGCATTTTTGGCATCTGAAAACAATGCTGTGGTTCATAAGTCCTCTTGCTGTATTCAAGCCTCATGGCTTTGGGCATAAATATAGCATAAATTTTAAAAAATGCATTTTAAAAATAAAAAAGCCGCGAAGCGCAAACTTCGCGGCTGAGTCGTTGACTTTTAAGCTTTAGGTCAGCCCAGTTCCGGGCTTAATTTTATGCTGAAATGGAATTTTTTTTCGTTTATTCTGTAATGGTCGAAGGTATTTGGCCCACAGGAACCGCTGCCGATCCCGCATTGCTTCCAGTCCAGATTCAGAGTTATGAAATCCTGCCTGGTCAACTCATGTGTATGCCGGGCTTGTTCAAAGTCCTCGACTGTATGCCAATGCGCGCTGAAATTTATCAGCGGCTGCCCTGAGGCTTTTATGCCTGCGCCGTTAAGGTTTTTGAGTGTCACCCATCTGGTTTCTTCGCGGTTGCCGTTTTCCTGAGGATAGACATAAGGCGTGTAAAGTTCGTCCACTGTCTTGGAGTAAAGTCCGACCTTGCACGCTTGTTTGCTGTCGGCGTAGCTTTCTCCGGGACCGCGTCCATGCCAGTTGACATTCTCAAATTCGCTGGGAAGGCGCATTTGAAGTCCTATTTTGGGCAGATGAGGCATCTCATCCGATTTGAGCGCGGACACTTCTATTGTTATTTCTCCTGAGTTGCTTATTTTATATATGTATTCGCATTCAAAACCCCAAGTGTGAACGGGAGGAGCCACTCTTGCTTTTACTCTTATTGTTGCGCTTGTCTCGGACGATTCGATGACCGACACAGTGTCAATTCTGTTTTTCAGAACATGCAAGCCGGCTTTTTGCCATTCAGGCAGGAACACTCTTGTATCATTGTCGATAGGCGCGCGCCAGAAGTTAAGGGAAGGCCCCGTTTCAAGCAATGCAAGACCCTGACTTTTCCATGAGGATATCACTCCATACACCTTGTCGAATACAATCTTAAAGTCTTCCCCGGAGACTGTTATCTGGTTGCGTTCTTCTTTTGTTTTTAATTTTTTAAAGGAGGCGCAAATAGGTTTTTTCTCCAGTTTTTTTACAGGAAGCTCCAATTGCTCAAAGGCTACTTCATGTCCGGGTTGCGCCCATGGAAAGTCTTTGTTCAATGTGAAGACGATATTTAGAAAATATTCTTCTTCGGCAGCTTCCGGAATGTTGAAAGGAATTTCGATTGTTTTCGTTTCTCCAGCTTTTATATCCAACGCTCCAAGAGAGCCGCTTGTTTTTTTCTTGCCATCGGCGATAACGCTCCAGGAAATGTTAAGATGCTCAAGGCTTGAGAAGTCATGCCTGTTTGTTATTTTCACTTTGCCGTTGCTCAGATCCGCCCCGTCAACGCGCACTGGCTGGATTGCCGATTTGTACTCAATAAGGCTGGGGGAGGGGGTTCTGTCCGGGAAAATAAGTCCGTTGATCAGGAACTGCTTGTCGTTTGGCTCGTCTCCGAAGTCGCCGCCATAGGCGAACCATTCGGTTCCATCTTCTTCGGTCATTCGGATTCCCTGGTCTATCCAGTCCCACACAAATGCGCCTTGCATATTTTTGTGTTCATAGAACATATCCCAGTATTCTTTAAACACTCCGGGGCCGTTGCCCATTGCGTGGGCAAATTCGCAAAGCACAAGGGGAAACTTATAGTTGGTGTTTTCAAGCCTTTTTTCGCATTCATCAGGATGAGTGTACATTTGCGAGACAAGATCCACCGACTCGCATTCCAGATCGCGGTCAAAGTGTATCAGGCGGCTGGAGTCGCGATCGCGCGTCCATTCTGTCATCGCCTTCTGGTGAGGGCCGAATTTGCATTCATTGCCGAGCGACCATATAATGATGGATGCGTGATTTTTGTAGGCTTCCACCATTCTTTGCATTCTGTCCATGAATGCGTCTTTCCAGTCGGGGCAGTCATTGATGACTTCAGTTTCATAGCCCATTCCGTGGTTCTCTATGTCGGTTTCGGCTATCATGTAAAGTCCATACTCATCGCAGAGATCGTAGAACTCCGGCGGGTTTGGATAATGCGATGTGCGCACTGCGTTGATGTTGTGAGTCTTCATGATAATCACGTCTTCTTTCAGTGACTCATAAGGAACCGCGCGCCCGGAGTCGGGATGGAAGTCGTGACGGTTGACTCCCTTCAACATTATGGCCTTGCCGTTGACAAGCATCTGGCCGTTCTTGCGCTCAACTGATTTGAAGCCTGTTTTTAGAGTTTTGACTTGAATAAGATTGCCTGATGAGTCTTTAAGGGAAACGGCCAGAGTGTAAAGATTTGGCTCTTCCGCGCTCCATTTTTCAGGAGCTGACACATCTTGCTTCAGCGCCAATTGCTTGCCTGCGTTGGCCGCGACGGAGGCGGTTTCCGAGAAGCTTGCAACAAGGTTTTGCTCTCTGTCGTAAAGGGCGCATTCGACGCAAAGTCCTTTAGCGTCAGAGTCATTGTCATTTTTTAGCAGGGTTTCCACTGTCAGGATGGCGTTGCGATAGCTGGCGTCCAATTCAGTTTTTGCGAAAATATCAAACATATCAGTTTTGGGCGCGGCGAGAAGGAACACATCCCTGAATATGCCGCTGAGCCACCATGTGTCCTGGTCTTCCAGGTAGCTGCCATCCGACCACTGTATGACTTTCACTGCCATTGTGTTTTCTCCGGGCTCCACAAAGCTGGATATGTCGAATTCAGCAGGCAGCCTGCTGCCCTTGCTGAAGCCTGCCTCTTTGCCGTTTATCCAGAGATAGAAGGCTGAGTCCACGCCTTCGAAGCGCAGGTATATTTTTTTGTCTTTCCATTCTTCCACTATGTCAAAGTTTCTCACGTAGCAGCCTGTCGGGTTTTCCGTGGGGACGTGCGGAGGGTCGTTGGGGAAGGGGTATTGCACATTTGTATAATGAGGATAGCCGTAGCCCTTCAGTTGCCAGTTTGACGGAACTTCAATATTGTCCCAGCCGGAAGCGTCATATGATTTGTCGTAAAATCCTTCGTCGACAAACGCTGGGTTGTCATAGAATTTAAACTTCCATACCCCGTTCAGGTTTTTGAATGCCGAAGATGTGTTTTTATTGTTTGCCAAGGCTGATTTTTCATCGGAATACGACACATAAGCGGCGCGCGCTGATGCGCGTCCCTTTCCTGTAATTTTCGGGTTCTGCCAGTCTTTCATAATTTTTCAGACCTTTTATTTTTCATTAATGACCAATTTTCAGAATGCATTTGTGCATAAATCATCTTTTTGGGATTGATATTGCTTATTATAAAGCTATTTTTTCTATATTAAAATAAGTTTTATGGTATAATGGATATGCTTTTTGGTATTTATGGCAACTTTTGACATTGACTCAATTGAATCAGACTTGGCTTTTAGATCCCTGGGCGGCGCTGAGTCTCGTGAGAGAATTGGCGCGGGATTCGTTGTCAAACGAGGAGTTAAAGCCGATTTTGTGAATGTGGATTATTCGCATTACGCCCTTGTTTACGTGT
The DNA here is from genome assembly GCA_964651145.1 of uncultured Victivallales bacterium. Lineage (GTDB taxonomy): Bacteria > Verrucomicrobiota > Lentisphaeria > Victivallales > GWF2-45-14 > CAZYVR01. The sequence goes on from CAZYVR010000342.1 coordinate 6,355, forward strand.
TAAAAGGGCAGGGGGAGTATGTTGATGAGGACGGTTGCAGATATCCTCTCCAGGCAGGTGATTTTTTCCAGCGCTTTCCCGGAAAAAGGCATTCCAACTATATTGATCCCGACAGCGGCTGGACGGAGTGTTTTATTGATTTTGGAAAAAGCGTCCACAAGGCTCTGAGCGCAACAAGAGTCATCATTGACGAACAGCCCGTTGGAAGGCTGGGGATAAACTACCCTTTGATATTGCGTTATCGGGAACTTGCCGAAAAATTGAAG
>CAZYVR010000343.1:0-6606 GCA_964651145.1 uncultured Victivallales bacterium
AACCGGACTATGTCCGGACGCCATCCAGCGGCGGAATCGCTGGTCGGCAAAGCCGAAAACTGTTGGCGTATAAAAGATTGCGCGACAGCGCGCGCTGCCTAATATTAGAGCTGCTGGCTGTTTTTAAGCTAAGCTAAAACAGGCAAATGTTGCCTCCGCGCCCGTGCGTCGGACTTTTGGCGGTTCCGTCTAATTCATATTTTCACAGGCAAAGACAAATTAACATTGAAAATATACATGATGTAAGATATATTCTTAAAAAAGAGACTCTTTTCTTTTATTCTCATAAGAGGGCAATAATGAAAAATGAATGGACTATGATTATATGTTGTCGTTAATTTCTGATCGAAAAAAATTGTTTCGAATGATTATTCCGTGCTTTCCTGCATTTAATATTTATTCCAGTGTGGCAAAGCATACTACCGCTTTAGGGCCAGTTCTCATAGCAACTATTGTAAGCAAGATGGATGACTGGGAAGTGGAAGTTATTGATGAAAATAATTATCTCAAACACGCCCCCAAGAATAAAGACGGAAGACCGGACCATGCAGCGCTGCAGCAGATACGTCCTGCTGACGCAGTCGGCTTTTACGGCGGCTTGACTAGCACTATCCCTAGACTTTATGAGCTGGCCCGTTTTTATAAGGGACAGAGGATTATTACATTGGCCGGAGGACAGCATTTTATTAACGACAACATCCGGGAAGGCCTTGATAATAAGATTGACTTTATAGTCATAGGCGAAGGCGAAAAAAGCATCAAGGAACTTTTGGAAGCTTTGTGTCGCAAAGAAAATACTGAAAAAATAATGGGAATTGCTTTCTATCGCGACGGCGAGCTTGTGGCTACTCCGCTGAGAGAAGAAATGACCACAGAACTGGACAGGCTGCCCCTGCCCGACTTCTCGCTTCTCCGCCATTCAAGGGTCAAATTATATCCTGTCAGCTGGGTCAGGGGATGCGGCATGAAATGTGAATTCTGCACAGTAAAAGGAAATGTCCGTTATCCGTCTCCCGACTATATTTTTGATCAGTTCGCTTCCCTTTTTGAAAGATTAAACGCCACATATTTTTTTATTGTTGACGATCTTTTCGGGCAGAACCGTCAAGACACGCTGGATCTCTGCAGGCGCCTCAAGGAATATCAGGAGCTAATGGATGTCAACTTCTTCATTACCGCTCAAATCCGCTTGGACAAAGCAAAAGACATTGAGTTGCTTCGAGCAATGCGGGAAGCCAACATCAAGGTAGTTGCAATCGGCTATGAATCGCCCATTGCCGAAGAACTGGAGGCAATGCACAAAAAACTTAAACCGGATGAGATGGTAAAACTCACAGGTGTATTCCATAAAATCGGCTTTCTAGTTCACGGCATGTTCATATTCGGCTATCCCGCCAAGGAAGGACAGGAACCTTTAACTATTTCAGCGGAAGAACACGTCAAAATATACTGGAAATTCATCAAAAAGGCCAGAATCGACACCATCCAGATATTGTCGCCAGTCCCGCTGCCAGGAACTGAAATGACAGAGCGCCTGGCTAAAGCCGGAAGGGTCTTCTCGAAAGATGTGATAGGCTGGGAATATTACGACGGCAATTTCCCTCTTTTTACACCGGATGCCCCACTGACCGCAAACGACATGCTCATGTCGTTGAAAAAACTAATGGGGCGCTTTTACGGATTCAGGTATATGTTCTGCATAGGACTAAACATTTTATTCTTTCCAATGATTATCTTCTCCTTGTTTAACTTAAAAATCGGCTGGAGAAGGTGGTATAAATCATGGCGAAACAATATATGGCGCTTCGCGGGCTGGACCATCCTAAAGAAATGGTCTTCAGGATATAACAAAAATCCCTTTGCAGCAAAGCTTGAACATATAGAAAATATGAATTCAGAGAAACATCAGAATTAAATGATATGCCGATAAAGGTCGAGTGCGCATATGCGTTAAAAAACGAACTTTATCGGCGTTTGACTTATCTAAGCCCTCCGTTACCAAAGCGCATAAGATGCTTTTTTTCTTATTATGTTTGAAGATTGACATGATAAAGGTATAATAGTTCTTGGTATTTATGGGAGGGAATATATGTCTTCAAAAAGCGCATATATAATATTGCTGACTGCAACTGTTCTGATTCTTTCTATGATTGGATATTTGTGGCATAAAGAATCCAAGCTCACTCACTCCTGCCTCTCCCAAATAGAATCTTCCATAAAAATACGGGAATTAATAAATAATGCCGTGTTGCACTCAGAGAAACTTGTTCACGATAAATCGCCCAAAAGCGATAAGGCGATTGACAAAGCCTTGGATTCCGCCGAATGGCATGCTGGCGCAATGCTTACGGGCGGCGATAAACCAGAGAAAACAGGAAGATTATCCCAAGTAAAAGACCCGCGGCTTCGCGCTAAGATAAATGAAATGAAGATTCTTATCAAAGAGTTGAGGGTTGCGATTCAAGAATACGTTAAAAATGAAAAAGGCGCTGATAAAGAAAAAAAAATATATTCCATTTATAAATCAATCATTGCTTATTCAGAAAATATTCAAAAGAATATAAACAACAGAATCCAAGAGCTTCTGCATTATTATAATATTATTAAATCCATTCTGTTTCTGGCTATTATGTCCACATCTCTATTCTGTTTTGTTTCTTTCCTGAAATACTCCAAAGAAAGAGCGGCAAACGAAAAGGACTTGAAAGAAAGCGGAATCAGATTCATGGAGTTGTTTAATAATATGAGCAACGGCGTGGTTGTTTATGAAGCCATCGACAATGCTTCGGACTTCATCATAAAAGATATAAATAAATCAGCGGAAAAATTATATTGCGCGAAGAAAGAGCATATAACAGGCAGAACTGCTTCTGAAGCCTTTCCTGTTCTTAAAAACGCAGCGCTCTCAGATGTTTTGAGAAAGGTATGGGAAACAGGAACTCCTGAATCTGTTCCGGCAAAAGAATTTGATGAAGGCTTGATGTCCTTTTGGGCTAACAATTATGTATACAAGCTTCCTACGGGAGAAATAGTTACAGTTTTCAATAATCTAACTGAACTGAAAAAGGCGGAATTGAACCTTCGGGAAAGGGAGGAAAATCTTTCAATTACTCTAAATTCAATTGGAGACGGAGTGATAGCTACAGACACCGATGGCAGAATTACCAGAATGAATTTTATAGCGGAGGAATTAACCGGATGGCTCTTTGAGAAGGCTAAAGGTCTTTATTTGCAGGAAGTATTCAATATAATTAACGCAGAAACTCGCAAACGGGTTGAAAACCCTGTGGAAAAAGCGCTTAAGGCAGGAACCGTAGTCGGACTTGCCAATCACACAATACTTTTGGCGCGTGGCGGCAAGGAACATAATATAGCTGACAGCGGAGCGCCGATAAAAAATTCGGATGGCAAGATAATCGGCGTTATATTGGTATTCCGCAATGTCACGGAACAATACAAAAAGGATCTGGCTCTTCAGCGTGAAAGAGCCAGACTGTTTACAGTAATGGAGGCAATCCCTGCTTTTGTATATCTTCAGGATCAGTATTATTCCATCAAGTATGCAAACAACCGCTTCAAAGAACTTTTTGGCGATCCGGAAGGCAGGCACTGCTTTGAGGTTATTCATGGAAGAACAGAGCCATGCGAATATTGCCCTACTTTTGACGTTTTCAAAACCATGGAACCTCGAATACGGGAATGGAAAGATAAAGAAAAAGATAAAGCATTTAAGGTGTATCACAGTTTTCTGCCGGATGTTGACGGCGCTCCCATGGTGTTAAAAATGGGGTTGGATATAACAGAGAGCAAAAAAACCGAAACGGCATTAAGGGAAAGCGAGAAAACATGGAGGACGCTAATTGAGCAGTCTCCGATCGATATAGAACTTTTTAATCTTGAAGGGTATCAAATAAAGGTAAACGAAGCCTGGGAAAAGATGTGGAACGCAAAAGGGAGGGATGGAATTGGCAAGTTTAATATATTGCAGGATCCTCAAATAAAAGCGCTGAATGAATATGATGCAATATGCAGGGTTTTTTCCGGAGGAGAAGCGGTATATGTTGACGACTGGCTCTTCTACCCTAAGAAAAGTGGCTTTTCCGGACAGAAACGACATCTTCGCCTCTGTATTTATCCTATAATAAATGAAAAGAAAAAAGTTTTAAATGTAGTAGTCATATGTGAGGATATAACAGCCAGAAAAGAAGCTGAAAAAGAACTTGAAAGAACAAAATCCTATCTGAACAATGTAATCAACTCCATGCCTTCAATCCTGATCGGGGTAGACAATGACTGCAAAATAACACAATGGAATGCTAAAGCCGAAAAGGAAACGGGCCTTGCCATGAATGATGTTTCAGGCAGGCGCCTGGATGAAGTTCTCGCTTATATGTCAGGACAAATGAAAGAAATATATAAAGCCATCCACGATAAAACGCCTCAAAAGGAACAGAGGAGAGTTTTTAACGCAAAGGGAGAACTTTTTTACTCTGATATCATGGTCTATCCTCTTGTTAAAAACGGAGTGGAAGGCGCGGTTGTAAGAATTGACGATGTAACAGAAAAAGTGCGTCTTGAAAGCATGATGATACAGACAGAAAAAATGATGTCGGTCGGAGGTTTGGCGGCAGGAATGGCGCATGAAATAAACAACCCTCTGGGAGTTATAATGCAAGGCGGCGAAAATATTCTTCGCCGTTTATCCCCTGCCCTGCCCGCCAATCTCAAAGTGGCGGAAGAATGCGGATTAAGCATGGCAAAAATGGACGAATATTTGAAAAAAAGGAAAATCGGGGTATTTATTGGAGATATAAGACATGCAGCCTTGCGCGCGTCAAATATTGTAAAAAACATGCTCCAGTTCAGCCGACGCAGTGAACCATATATGACCACCTGCAATATATCCAGGCTTATTGACAGCACAGTAAACTTGGCAGCCAATGACTATGACTTGAAGAAGAAATATGATTTCCGCCACATAATAATAGACCTTGACTATGACTCAGAATTGGTGAATATTTACTGCATTGAGACTGAACTGCAACAGGTGCTTTTAAACTTGCTGAAAAATGCGGCTCAGGCAATATCACAGAAACAATTTGAAAAAGATGAAAAGCCCCAAATAACTATTACGACCAAAAAAGAGGGCAATTTCGCGAGAATCGAATTGAATGACAACGCCAACGGGATGGATGAACAAACCCGCAAACGTGCATTTGAGCCTTTTTTTACCACCAAAGAAGTGGGAATTGGCACCGGCCTAGGTCTTTCTGTGTCATATTTTATAATAACTGAAAATCACAAAGGGACTCTGGATATGACAACAAGCAAGGGGGCGGGGACTAATTTTATTATTCGCATTCCATTAACTGAGAATGAAACATCATGAACAACAGAAAAATAAAATTGCTTATTGCGGATGATGATGAAATGCTATGCCGCAATCTGGAAGCATTCTTTCAGGATGAAGACTTTGATGTCACAGCTGAAACTACCGGAGAAGGAGCGATAAAAAGCATTGAAAATGATATTTTTGACGCGGGAATCATTGATATGCGCCTGCCCGGCATCGATGGAAATGATTTGATATTTAAAGCGCATAAAATCAATCCTGACATGAAATTTATTATTTATACAGGATCATCCAACTATGTATTGCCTTCAAATCTGGCAAACATCGGGATTGACAAAGAATGTATATTTTTAAAACCGGTGGCTGACACCTATTCTTTAATAAATAAAATAAATCAATTAACTGGAAAAAAATAAATGGATCCTGACACCAAAATCCTTGTAATTGATGATGAGAAGTCTATAAGAAGAACAATCAAGGCTTATTTTGAGGATAACGAGGCAACAGTTATTGAAGCTGAAGACGGACAAAAAGGAGTTGATATTTTCAGGAAAGAAAATCCCGACTTAGTCCTGCTTGACTTAAGGATGCCTGTGCTCGACGGGATTGCGGCATTAAAGATAATAGTTTCAGAATCACCTCAAACACCCGTAATCGTAGTTTCAGGGACAGGAGTGTTAGAAGATTCAATTGAAGCTCTAAGAAACGGAGCTTGGGATTATATAACAAAACCAATCCATGACATGGCGGAATTGGAGCATCTGATTGAAAAAGCGCTCGAACGCAAAAAACTTATTGAAGAACAAAGAAAACATCATGAAATCCTGGAGGCAACAGTAGTAGAGCGCACTCTTGAGTTAAAAAATAAAATAGCGGAACAGAAAAAAGTCGAAATTATTTTAAAAGAAAGCGAAAGCTTTCTTGACAACGTGTTTTCCTGCATGCAGGACGGACTATGCGTTATTGACTCAGACATGAATATCCTAAGGGTCAATCCGGTTATGGAAAAGATGTATCCTCACGAAGTGCCCATGAAAGGAAAGAAATGTTATAAAGTTTACCATGGGTATTCTGCGCCATGCAAGCCTTGCCCCAGCCTGGAGAGCCTACGCACAGGCAAAATGGCTCAAGAGGCTATTCCTTATCGTGATGAAGCAGGGAATATAACTGGCTGGCTGGAATTAAGAACATATCCGTTATTGGATAACGAGAAAACCTAGGTCAAAGGGGTAATTGAAATAGTCCGGGACATT
>CAZYVR010000344.1:0-6601 GCA_964651145.1 uncultured Victivallales bacterium
TCATTTTTTCAAGGACTCTCGAGCGCGACCAGTAGAAATCTATTTTATCCTTAAATATTATGTATACAGTGGAGAAGCCGAACATGGAATAGCTTCTGACTGTTTTAACTCCAGGAATGCCAAGCATTGAAACTGTAAGCGGATAAGAGACTTGATCTTCAATATCCTGAGGCGACCTTCCGGGCCATGCCGTAAAAACTATTTGCTGGTTTTCTCCGATGTCAGGTATTGCATCAACGGGGACTGGGTCTCTAGGCAGAATTTGAATGTCCCAATCAAATGGAGCGACCATTACTCCCCATAAAATCGCAAAGATAGTGATTATGCCCACCGCCAGTTTGTTTTTAAGGCAAAAAAGAACGATTTTATCCAGAATATTTTTAGGGTTTGGAGGATCGATATTGTTCGGCTGTAATTTAAAGTTGTCGCTCATTTTGCAACATCTTCCATTTTTTCACCGCATTTCAGCATGACTTTCCCAAAATAAGGATTGATTGTCTCTGTGGCATTCTGGAGCCAATACCCTCCCTTATTGTTAAACGCCATAGGGCAGAAGAACCTGTAAATGGGAAACTTGCCGCTTGTTCCAAACTCTTTTGCCAAAGCATACGCCGCCGCCGACAGACCGGAAAAACTCTCTCTGGCGTCATTTATCTTTTTTGCGTTTGAAATATTTTCAGCTGAAGCATTGATGTCTCTTTTCAGCTTTATCCAAATCTTTTTTGCGTCAAGCGATAATTTCTCAGATGAAATTTTAGATATGGAGTTTATTAATTTGCTTGCGTTTGACACAGCGCTTTTCAAGTTGTCTTTTGCGAGCGCGACATGAATTTCAAAATATGCGGAATACACTTTATCCAGTTCATGTTTAAAATGCAACGGAACTTCGATTGTCTTTGCGCCCTCTTTTTTTTCTGTTTTTTCCGTCATCATGCTTGGCCTTGCCAATATCTGGAGAGCGCTGTCTATTTTGAAATTGCCATTCACCACCACTTGGTCGCCTTCCTTAAGCCCTTTTTTTACGATATAGTAATTCCCCGCGCGAGGGCCAAGCGTCACTTCCTGCCCGTAATAAACTCCGGGTTTGTCCTTGGATTTTAGATATACAACGGCCCGTTTTCCTGTAATAAGCGGAGCCGTGGCCGGTATCACAAGCGGTTTCTGGCTGTCGTCAATTTTTTCATAACCGAGAGACTCGGCTTTTACCAGCTTCATCCCGCAAATATCGCAATTGCCCGGCTTGTCCTTGATTATCTCTGGATGCATCGGGCTTATCCATTTGTCCGCCAGTGAAGGATCAATTACTTTTCCACTCTGAGACACCTTGGAGTAAACAACAGCGTTCACAAACATTTCGGGCTTTAGTTTTCCCTTGAGATTTGCCGCATCGACTCTGACTTTGATCGTTCTTGTTTTTTTGTCCAAAACAGGATCAATAAAAGATATTCGTCCTTCAAACACTTCATCGGAGTACGCTTCTGTCGTGAATTTTACTTTCTGTCCGTATCGCAGCCAGGGAAGTTCGGTTTCATAAGCTTCGAGCATTATCCATACCTTTGAAAGGTCGGCTATTGTAAAAAGCCTGTCGCCTGTTTCAAAATACTTTCCCTCCAGTGCGTCTTTATGAATGACAATCCCGGAAACAGGAGCATAAAGAGTCATATGGTCAGACACTTTTCCTGTCCTTATGATTTTGTCGACATTTTCTTTTGTCAGGCCCCAAAGGTCAAATTTTTTCAAGACTGACTTTAGAATACTTTTCTCATACAGTTTCGATGATGAATTAGATTTGTCTTTTGGCTTTCTTTTGTAATCTTTTATTGCTATAAGAAGTTCCCTTTGGGCCACCATAAGTTCGGGGCTGAAATATTCAGCCATATGATCGCCTTTTCTCACCGGAATTCCTGTGTAGTTCACATACAGTTTGTCTATCCTGCCGGGCATCCTCGCTGTGATATAAGCAATAAGAGATTCGTCAAATTCGACTTTTCCAAACATTCTGTTTTCCACATCAACAACCTTGCGGCGAACTGTTTTTGTCTGGATTTCAGCCCGCCTTTCAGCCTTTGGCGAAAGCTTCAATTCCGCGGCGTTTTCGTCTCTGCCTATTGCGGAATCTTTTTTGACTGGAATAAGGTTCATGAAGCAGATGGGGCATTTCCCAGGCTTAGGCTGTCTTATTTGGGGATGCATTGAGCAAGTCCACTCTGTTGCCGTATCGGCCTTTTTTATGACCGTCGAATGCTCATGGATTTTTGAGGCTGAAGATGAATTGCCAATAAAATAACCTGCGCCGACGCCCACAGCCAAAGCCGCTATTATTGGCGCGGCCCAAATCCAATGCCCCTTTTTATTCATATCCGCCCCCCGCTTTATATGTAACACTATAGTGTCTGAAAATAAATTTTCCACTTTTCTGCAAAGACGTCGGAGAAACTTATCAAGGAGGGGGCTTTTGCGTTTTAGCCTTAAATTAGTCAAAAATATGCAGAACAGACAGGCCGCCAAAAGTCGAATCAGCTGCAGCTACAACTACAGCGGCTGCAAAAATTCAGCTTATTTTCGTAAACGTCCAGCGCAGTTATGTGCTTATCTTTTGGATGCGGAGAGAGCCCGAGCCATGCTGTCCATTTCCTGAAGGACAATTCCTGTGCCGTTGGCCACTGCCTTTAGCGGGTCGTCAGACACAAAAACCGGCAGTCCGGTCTCTTCGGAAATAAGTCTGTCCAGCCCTCTCAACAATGCGCCGCCGCCAGCAAGCATTATGCCGCGATCAATCAAGTCCGCCGCGAGTTCCGGCGGACAACGTTCAAGCGTGCTTCTTACAGCCTCCACAATGCTGGTTACGGGCTCCTGCAAGGCCGTGCGAATTTCACGGTCAGAAATATTGATAGTCTTAGGCAGGCCGGAAACAAGGTCCCTGCCTTTTACGTCAAGCGAAGTTTCTGTCTCCGAAGGATACGCGCTGCCTATCTGTATTTTTATGTTTTCCGAGGTTCTTTCGCCAATCATCAGATTGTAAACGCGCTTCATGTGCTGGCATATGGCCGCGTCCATCTCATCGCCGCCAACGCGCACGCTTCTGGCTTCCACAATGCCGGAAAGTGAAATGACAGCCACTTCAGTTGTGCCGCCGCCGATATCTACTATCATGCTTCCTGACGGCTCGGCAACGGGGAGCCCCACGCCAATAGCCGCCGCCATGGGCTCTTCTATCAGGTAGATCTCGCCTGCGCCAGCTCTTTGAGCGCTATCCTGTACAGCGCGGGTTTCTACTTCGGTAATGCCAGACGGGACAGCTATGAGCACTCTTGGGGCAAGATAGCGTCTGCGTCCAGGCACTTGATTCCTGGCGCTTTGAATGAAATATCTGAGCATTTCTTCAGTGATGTCAAAATCAGCGATAACTCCGTCTTTCATCGGACGCACAGCCCGTATGTTTCCGGGGGTTCTTCCAAGCATGCGTTTAGCTTCGGAGCCAACCGCCAGCACTTCTTTGGTATTATCGGTCACTGCCACCACTGAGGGCTCAACAAGCACAATGCCCCTGTCCCGGACAAACACCAGGCAGTTGGCTGTGCCAAGGTCGATGCCTATGTCGCTGGAAAACCATCTGGCTAATTTCTGATAAAACATTAAGCCACGCCCTTTCTTAATAAAATTAGAATCATTTATATATTTCAGGCTAATTTACATTATGTTTCGCAATAATTAAAATTTTTTTTGCAAATTATAGTTAAAATAAACTCAAAATACGGCTGAGCAACACAAAATGCGAGGCGTTTGCCAAGCAAACGCCACTAACAATTGTAAAAAGAGCATAATCAGCGCCACTTCAGGAATCACGCCGCAAAACTTTTTTTTCTCAGTTTCCCAGATGGCCTGGCACTGAAGTGTGTCTTATCATATCTTCGAAGCCTTCTCTCTGTCTGATCAGATAATGGTCAGAGCCATTGACAAGAGCTTCCGCCGGGCGGAGTCTTCCGTTGTACTGATAACTCATGGCAAAGCCGTAAGCTCCAGCGTTCTCGACCATTATCAAATCGCCTTCGCAAATGCTCTCCGGCAAATCGCGCTCTTTAACCCAGAAATCGGTGTTTTCGCAGAGCTGTCCGCAGAGGCCTACTTTGGCGCGCGGCTCGTTTTCTTTGCCGTTTACAAAAATGTGATGGTAAGAGCCATACATGGCCGGTCTGGCCAGAGTGCTCATGCCGATGTCGGTTCCTATAATGCGTTTATAAGAATCTTTTATGGAATGGACGCGTCCAATAATATATCCGGCGTTGCCGACAAAATACCTTGCGGGCTCCATCATAAGGCGCGGCGGCTTAAGTCCGTATTCATCGACTTTGGCCTTGAACGTTTCAGCAACTTTCTGCGCTGCCTCTTCGATTGGCAGCCCTGCTTCGCCCTGCTCGTAAGGAATGCCCAGGCCGCCGCCTAGGTCGATGAACTCGAAATTGATTTCCAGCTTTTTCCCTACTTTTCCTATTATGTCCATAAGCAACTGAGTGATAAAAGAGAAATATTCGGGGTCGGTAATGCATGAGCCCGGCATCATGTGGGCGCCAAAGCGCTTCACGCCAGCTTCTTTAGCCATGCGGTACGCGTCGAATACCTGATCGGGATGGACGCCGAACTTTGCGCCCGGCCCTGCATTTGTGACAAACTCTCCCACATTGCTTCTGCCGTAACCGGGGTTGACCCTGAACGAAAGAATTTCAGGGACTCCAAACTTCAACACGCGCGGAAGTATTGATGGGTCGTCAAGATTGAAAATAACGCCGCTTTCCAGTCCCTGCTTGATGTCGTCATCTGAGAGGAAATTGCCGCTGAACATGACGTTTTCTCCGCCAAGGCCTATTTTTTGAGCAAGCAAAATTTCATTGACGCTTGCGGCGTCGACGCCCGCGCCTTCCTGACGCAGAATATTTGCGATTGCCGGATTATTGCATGCCTTCACCGCATAAAAAAAGCGAAAATCAGGATAATACTTTTCAAAGGCATTTTTAGCCCTGCGATAATTTTCTCTTATTTTCTGTTCGTCGTAAACATATAGTGGAGTTCCGTATTCCTCAGCAAGTTTGCTTATGGAAACATCGCCCACAAAAAGTTGATCGTCAATGTTTTTCATCGAATGTCCTATGTTTTTTTTGGCTTGCGCGCAATTGTTATTTATAGAAAGAGTTAATTTTGTCCGAAATCATGATCATATCAAATTGAAAATGGGATTTAAAGCAAGATTTTTTACGACTTGCGCTAAGTTTTGAGGTATATAGCAGGCTGAACACGGTCGAACTCTGAATTAAAACAGGCAAGACTTTCTGAATGTCCGACCATAAGATACCCGTCATTTCTAAGCAGTTTGTGAATATTTGAAACCAGCTTCTCACGAACAACATTGTCAAAATATATCATAACATTTCTGCAGAACACAATATCGACAGGGCCTTTCATGGGGAACGGCGGGTCAGAAAGGTTGATCCATTTAAACAGAATAAGGTCGCGAAGCTCTTTCTTTGCCTGATATCTCGCCCGGCCTTTGCCTTTTTCTGGCAAAAAAACAAAATATTTATCCAGAAGCGCTTTTGGCACTTTTTTCATTTTCTCTTCCGAATAAATGCCTTCTCTGGCTGTATTCAGCACTTTAATGGAAATGTCAGTGGCCAGTATTTTAAAGTCAGCGTCAATGTGTCCGAAATGTTCAAGGTATGTCATTGCTATAGTGTATGGCTCTTCTCCTGAAGAGCTTGCGGCGCACCATATTCTGAAGCGGCGCTGTTTTTTTTCGATCCATTTGCCCATTGCATTGACAAAGAAGTCGAAGTGCGCTGGCTCCCTGAAGAAATCAGTGGTGTTTGTGGAAATAACGTCAAGAAAGTTTCCAATCTCGTCTTCAACGTCTTTCGAAATGAGATATTCAAGATAGTCCCTGCTAGAGCCGAGCCCGAGAGCCCGGATTCTTTTGTTGATTCTAGAACTGACTAAAGCTGACTTGCTGTCGTTCAAAGAAATTCCGCTTTTGCTGTAAACAATAGCTCTGAACTGGTCAAATACCTCTTTGTCCAAAATATTTATCTCCAGCCTGGCATTGTTAAAAGAGAGCCTCTTCGGGCGCCATCGCGCCCAATTCTTCAGTTGAAAATGCTTGGTCCAGATCCAGCAGCATTACGACGTGATTTTCCACTTTGCCCATTCCCATTATAAAGTCAGTATTTACAGCCGCGCCCATGGCTGGAGCCCCGCAGATCTGGTTTTCTTTTATGTCGAGCACCTCTGAAACTTCGTCAACGATTATGCCAAGAGTAATAATTGTTCCGGAATAATTGACTTGAGCAACAATAATGCACGTTCTGTCTGTGTTCTCAATTTTTTCAAAGCCAAACTTGAGACGCATGCTGATCACTGGAATAACCTTGCCGCGCAGATTAATGACACCTGTGACAAATTCAGGAGCCCTCGGAACGCGCGTGACATTCATCATGCTGATAATCTCCTGAACCTTAAGGATTTCCAGTCCATATACTTCATTTGCCAGGCAGAAAGTCAATGAATATGGATTGATTTCGTGATTTATTGCGAAATCATCTTGTTTGAACTG
>CAZYVR010000345.1:0-6573 GCA_964651145.1 uncultured Victivallales bacterium
CAGCTCTATATAGAACACAGGATTGGGGTCGCTCTTTCGGGTTATGGTTTTCCAAAGCCGCAAGGAATGGGCAAACTTGCCGGTATCGTAATACAAAAAGGCCAGCAAAGTCATAGAGTCCAAATCGTCAGGCTTGAAAAGCAGGTTGTCAAGCAAAAAATTTTCGGCTTTTTCTGGTTTTTGATTTTTTTTGCATATTTCAAGTATTGGAACCAGAGCTGTCGCGGGATAAAAAGATTTGGCGCAAATGCCTTCGAGAGCCTTTAAGCTTTCATTCATCAGGCGCAGATACTTGTCCTTGTATCCTTCCTGAAACCAGAACCAAGTGTCATTGCCGCTGTTTTCAGCCGCGTTCTGATAGAATTGCGCAGCCGAGACCTGAAAGAAAAAATTATTTTTAAAATCATTGTTGTCGGAGAGAGCCTCCTCAAAAAGTTCATCGCCTTCTTTGAATTTTTTGTTTTCTTCATACAAACGAGCAAGAACATTTATCAAATCAACAAAAAGCTTTTGCTCATCTTTTTTCTCGCGCTTGTTTTCTTTTATGGCGTTATAGGAATTTTCGAGCAGCTTCATGGATTCAAGGCTCTTTTTCCCGCCCAGCAAGACTGAGGACACAACAAGATTCAGCTTCAATGCCGATGGGGTTTTTTCTGCCAGCGGAAGAAGCTCATCCAATATGACTTTTGCCACATCGTTTTTGCCGGACGCCATGTCTGTTTTCCAGGCAGCGAGCAGAATAGCCAAAGGCGGTTCGGCATGAGGATCATTTTTAAGCACATTAATAAGACTGCCAAGCAAGGCCGTCTTGTCTTTGGCGTTTATTAAAGCCAGAGCGTAATGAGACATTGCTTCGGCTTTTCGAGCGGCTGCTTCGGACAATTCTAACTTTGAGCTTACAACATCAATATTTGCGCCTGAATCCATGGAAATATCCGTCGCCGAATATAGACCCGAGGACAATCCGGCGAATATAATCCATATTAATATTGCTTTGGCTGCCATACTCGAAATGCCTTTCAGGCGCAAAGAAATGAATCCCCCTTGTCCTTAAAGGGCAAGAGGGATATTCATATGCTTAAATAGCGCAACTAACTACTTCTTGTTTTTGTGACGCATAGCTTTCAATTGCTTGCGGCGTTTATGCTTTGCAATTTTCTTGCGTCTCTTCTTCTTAAGATTACCCATTATTTTACCTTGAAAATATCAATTCTGTTTATACACGAAAATTTTAATTTAGTGCCCATTTCTAGTTTTGCAATCAACAATAATTAAAAAACCATATTATATGCAATGAGCCAACATTTTTTCTGTTTTAGCCAAGCTCTAAAGTTATGCTTGCAAAGATACTACAGTGGCAATGCTTGTGTCTCCCCGCAAAACTTTTTCCAGACTGCCCGGGTCGGAAAAATTAAACACTATGATGGGCAGATTATTGTCGCTGCACATTGAAAACGCGGTCGAATCCATCACTTTTAATTTTTTGCCAATGGCTTCCGCAAAAGAAATGGTTTCATATCGTTTGGCGTCAGGATTTTTCATCGGGTCGTCGGTGTAAACGCCATCCACTTTTGTGGCCTTCAAGACTGCTTCGCATCCGGTTTCGAGCGCGCGCAGCGTGGCTGTTGTGTCAGTGGTGAAAAACGGGCTGCCTGTGCCGCCCGCAAAAATGACAATTTTTCCTTCTTCAAGATGCTCAATAGCCTTGAGACGGTCAAAAGGCTCCGCCACAGGAGTCATGTTTATGGATGTTTGAACGACTGCCGGAAGCCCTTTCGATGAGAAAGCGTCTCTCAAGCAAAGCGCGTTCATTACAGTGGCAAGCATTCCCATATAGTCGGCGGTCACCCGGTCCATGCCCCAGCTTGACCCGTTTACGCCGCGCCAGACATTTCCGGCGCCCACCACCAACGCGACTTGAACGCCGCCCGCCACTGCTTTTCTTACGCGTTCAACCACAACGCTCACCGCGTCCGATTCGTACCCGTGTTCCTGTTTTCCTTTTAATGCTTCGCCGCTGATTTTCAGCAGCACACGCTTGTAAATAAAGCCGGAATTCATAATTAAACCTTTCTATTTTGCCATTAAGGCTGAAAAATGCCATTTGTCCTATATATTATTAAGCTTATTGGAAAAGTCTAATCTTATTTGACTAATTATAGGGAGTTTTAATATGGCTGAGAAAGAAAAGCTGAAAGTCGGAGTTGTTGGCGTTGGAGCATTGGGGCGGCATCATGCGCGCTTGTACAATATGAGCAACAAAGCTGAGGTCGTGGGCGTGTATGATGTGAGCAAAAAAACAGCACAAGCCGTGGGAGAAGAGCTGGGCCTGACAGTGTTTGATTCACCCGAAGAGCTCGCCGACAAATGCGAAGCCCTTAGTGTGGCAGTGCCCGCAACCAAGCACAATGAAACCTCTGTGCCGCTGCTAAAAATGAACAAGCACCTTCTTATTGAAAAACCTATAGCGGCAAGCGTGAAAAACGGAAGGGAAATAGTTGAGGAAGCCGCAAAAAGAAACCTCGTTTTGGGCGTAGGACATGTGGAGCGCTTTAATCCGGCCATGGATTACCTGGAAAAAAGAGCGGCGTTTACACGCTTTGTCGAAGCGCACAGACTGTCTCCTTATCCGCCAGCACGGCGCGGGCAGCACAGACGCGGCACCGAAGTCGGAGTGGTCCTCGATTTGATGATACATGACATCGACCTTATCCTTACAATGATTGACTGTGATATTGAGCGTTTTGACGCAGTGGGCATTCCCGTGCTGAGCAAAACCGAAGACATTGCCAATGTCAGGATCAAATTTACAAACGGAAGCGTGGCCAACCTGACTGCGAGCCGGGTCAGCGTCGAGCCTATGCGCAGATTTCGCGTGTTCCAGACGGACTGCTACATATCAATGGACTACGCGAAGCACAGCGGTCTGATAGTCAAGAAGAAAAAGCTTGGGATTGCCAAAAAGGAAGTAAACCTGGATGAAAAGAACGCCCTGCAGGAAGAGCTTGAAAATTTTATAGACTGCGTGCAGGAAACAAAGAAAACCGGCAAAGTGGTCAATCCAAAAGTATCCGGCAGCCAGGGACAGAAAGCCCTTGAGCTTGCGGTCCAAATAACAGAGGAAATCAACGATTACAACAAGCGCTACGGCGTGAAGTTTGCGTGACAAGATGTGGCAGGCTGAACTGACAACGCCCGGAAAAATAAACCTCTTTCTAAAAATAACAGGAAAGAGGCCTGACGGGTATCATGAGATTGAAACAGTGTTTATGCCTTTGCGCGAGCCTGCCGACAAAATAATTATATCCGAAGCGGCAAAAGGAAGCGGCATACAATTATCTTCGGATAATCCAGAATTGCCGCTTGATTCAGGAAATCTCTGCTGGAAGGCCGCGGACTCTTTTGCAAGACGCGCCGGACTAGCTCCTGACTGGAGCATTCGCATCGAGAAAAATATCCCGGTGGCCGCCGGCCTGGGCGGCGGAAGCTCTGACGCTGGAGCCGTTCTTCGCCTGCTCAACGGCAAATACAATGCGCTGTCTTCTGATGAATTGTCTCAAACAGCTCTCGACATTGGCGCGGACGTTCCCTATTTTCTGAATCCCACTCCCGCCATCGGAAAAGGATTGGGCGAAGAGCTTGAGCCTTTCGATTTTGACGCCGAAAATTTGCCGCTTCTTATCGCGGCACCCATGTTTCCAGTTCGGGCCGCGTGGGCCTATCAAAACGCGGCAATCCCCACGCTTCGCCCGGAGTCTTCCGACAAATTGCTTCTTGCCTTGAAAAAAAATGACTGGGACCGTTGCGGACAACGCCTCTACAACGACTTGGCGCATGCTCTTTTAGTAAAGTTCCCCCTGCTTGCGATGCTGAAGGAAAGCCTTGAAAGAACAGGCGCGACCGGAGCGGAAATCAGCGGCAGCGGCCCAACAATGTTTGCGGTCTATAAAGACAAGGCGGCGGCTGAAGCGGCCCAAAAGATGCTTTTCGACGAATACCGCGAAACAATAAAAATTTTCCTGCCCTGATATTCTGAACCGGCGAAGCCACTTTTAAACCCACTTCACGAAGGACGCGTCAGCTCCCGGGACTTTTGACCGGAGCCATCGACTGCATCGGGCTTTATCAGTTTCCGGTGATGTGCCTCACTATGTCTTTCAGCCTTATTATGCCTTGGCTTTTGCCAGTTCCGTCCACAACGAGCGCAATCAGCTCTTTCTTTCTCTGCAATTTGTAGAACGCCTCCTGCATGTTGCATTTTATGTCAAGCCTGACAATGTCCTTTATATATGCTCCAATAGTTTCTCCGGCGTCCTTTGCCTGAAGCGCGTCAAAGAAATTTATAATTCCGACAATATTTTCTTTGCGGTCTTTATAAACCGGAATGCGCTCAATTTCTTTGTCGTGGTAAATCGGCAGGCAGTCATCAGGAGAAGAGTCGCCAGAAAGAGAAGCTGCTTTGTCAAGAGCAAGCATCACCTCTTTGATCGGCAGAGTGTGAATGGCCAGCGTTCTGTTTATCATCTTGTTTTCACGGTCTGAGATCACTCCTTCGTGCGTGCTTTCGGCAAAGAAGTAGCGGAGCATTTGAGCGTCTATGTCCTTCATCTCGCGGCTCAAGTCTTTTTTTGAGGATGAAGTCAGCGCGCTGGCGACAAGTTTGAGAGGCCAGGTGATGGGCAGGCAGACCAATATGCAGAAGCGCTGCAATGGAGCAAGCGAATACATAAGTGTTTCAGCGCGTGTGCGGAACAAGTTTTTTGGGCCTATTTCACCGAAAATAAACAAAGGCAGCATTAGCGCAAACGTGGCGGCTATCTCCGCCGACCATGGGAAAAAATCCCAAAGAAACTCGGTCTCATGGCCTGCTATTCCGCTTTTGGCGCAAATTCCGGTTGCTAGCATCGACGCAATGTACACAAAAAGATTGTGGCAAACAAGAGTTGTAAAAATAAAGAGCTGCGGACTTTTGAGATTAAGCGCAAGCAAATTTGCCCCGCGTCTGCCTTCGTCAAGATTAAAATGCAGCCTTACCCGGTTGAGCGTGTAGCTCCCTGTTTCCATGCCGGAAAAAATTCCCGCGCAAATAATTGTTAAAATAATTATCAATATGCCGGATGTCATCTCAAATTTTTTCCACGATTATGGTTTCTATTCTTTTTCTCCCCATTTTTTCAACGGTAAAGCGCAGGTTTATAAAAAAGACCGAATCGCCTTTCTGCGGCATTCTGTCAAGCAGATAGGTCACAAAGCCGCCGACAGTGGCAATCTGAAGCGCAGTTGAAGTCCCGTCATGATATCCGTTGCCGAAAAAGTCTTTCCAGCTGCTTGACGACAAACTTCCGCGGACTCTGAATTTATTTGGGCCTATCTCTTCCACGGGAGGAATTTCTTCGCCTTCAAAGTCGTCATCCATATCCCCTACCACTTCCTCCAGAAGATCTTTGCATGTGACAATGCCGGAAACTCCGCCGTACTCGTCCACAATCACCGCCAATGGCAAATCATCCTTTATCATTTCATCAAGAAGCTTTCCGGCTTTTTCTGTTTCAGGCGCAAATTTAACCGACTTCAAAAACTTTTCTATTTTGTCTTCCGACTGGCCGCAAAGACAAAGCTCCTTAATGTCAACTACCCCTTTTATGTCCTCCTCGTCTTTATCATAGGCAAGAAGAAAATAAAACTTATGCTCCCGCGCTATCAGGAGAGCGTCCCGCACAGTTTCGGATATGCGGCACAAAACCAGATCAGTCCGGGGAATCATAAGGTGGTTGACTCTCAGGGAGGAAAGATCCATGATGTCTTCAATCATTTCGCCAGCGTACAGATTGACCTCCCCCTCTTCCCGACTAATGTTAAGCAGCATCTTAAGCTCTTCAGCATTCACATTGGGGGCTCCGTCTGATTCAGGCTCCAGCTTTTCAGCGATAAAAGAAAATATCAGGCGGGCAGGAGTCGCCACGATGCCCCATGTCATAATCGGGATGGCCGCAAAACGGGCAATGCCCATAGGATAAGCCACGCCGCCGGCCTTTGGAAGAACCTCGCCAAACACAATAACCAACGCCAAAACAACGAGGCCCGCCAGAAACGGAAAAGCTTCTCCATAAACTTGCCCAAGCCTTGCCGCCACAACGGCGCTGGTGCAGAAAAAAAGAATGTTTACTCCAAGATTGCCAAGCAAAACAGTGACTAAAAGTCTGGAGGGATTGTCCATCAGGGACGCAACTGCGCGGGAAGTCCTGGATTTGCTTTTTTTCAAGCGCACCAGTTGCTGACGGGAAAGGGAAAACATTGCCGTTTCGGAGCCCGAAAAAAAAGCCGAGCAACAAAGCAAAACAAACATAGTTTCCAGAGCGTATAAATTTTCAGAAAGAACTTCCATCGTTCTGCCGCCGCGACAACAAAAAAAATTACTGCGTCAAACCCGGCGAAAAATTTGTCCCTCCTAATAAAATTTAAATTATCTTTATAATTTAACAGCGGCGCTGTTTTATGCAAGTGGCAAGAAAAGTCCTTCAGCGACAAAAAATCAGAAAAAAATTTTGCACACCGCGACTGTTCGCCAATGCC
>CAZYVR010000346.1:0-6533 GCA_964651145.1 uncultured Victivallales bacterium
TGCAAATCCTGACTAAATTCGCCTGCTCACAATCGTCAATGCTAATGAACATTATTCCATCATTCTTCAGCAAGTTCCTTGAAAGCTTAATCCTCGAGTACATCATACTCAGCCAATCTGAGTGAAAACGACCATTCGCTTCGGTGTTAGAAATAAGTCGATAATCTAGAATATCCTTCTGACCTGAATCGATTAAGTATTCATTAATAGATTCTGCAAAGTTGTCTCTATAAACAAAGTCGCTCCCAGTATTATAGGGCGGATCGATATAGATCATCTTCACTTTGTTTAAGTATGTTTCCTGAAGGAGTTTCAAAACATCCAGGTTATCTCCTTCAATGAAGAGATTCCTCGTCTGATCAAAATCAACGCTTTCCTTCCTAGCAGGACTGAGAGTGCGAGAAGTGGGTGCGTGGGCTTCAATTAGTGATTTGCGCTTCCCCGGCCAGTCCAGGTGAAATCTTTCTTTCGGCCCTTCCACGATGGACTCTGACAATTCCTGACGCAACAAATCAAAGTCTATGGTAGGCTTCTTATTACCCGATTCGTCTGCACTTTCAGTAATGCAGTTTGGAAACAGTTCACCAATCTTAGCAATATTAGATTCAGTCAGATTGGGGCTATGCATCTTCAGTTTATCCATGATTGTGTCCGTTCTTTATAGAGTCGTTTCCAACTCTTAAACCTGTCTCCAGGCGCTATGACAAGAGCGCTTTCAGGCAAATGCTGCATGAACATGCTCTGATTGATTATCTCAGAAAACATTTTCGGCCATAATTCAAGCACGACAATATCCGCATTCGGAAATCTTTTGGCAAATTCAACCACATGCATCCAGTTTCCCGGCGCCAGAAAAACAACGCCGTTTAATGAAGCGTCAAAGCCTGTTTCCTTTGCAAATCTTTCACAGGACTCAACAGGAACAATATTGTATGAATAAGGACTGTAAGAAAATAAAAGTTTGTTGTCGGGAAAAGTTATTTGTACTGGCAAATATTGGGAGCATGGAACTATTTCATATTTCTCTTTTTGAATCTCTTCAACGCTTGAGAGATATTCGGCTAATTCGCTGTTGTTTCGCGCAATATGCGATATGGCAAAGTTCCTAAAAGCGGCAAAAATGCACGGATTATACTTTTGCTCTGTGAGCCGTTGTCCTGACGCAAAATCTAAGTCGCCCAGAATATCTTTGCATAAGTCGCGCAAAAACGAAAGCCGTTTGACAAACAGCATCAATTGCGCGCAAGGGTCGCTTGTGTCAATTTTTTTCAACTCCGGCAGCTCTGTCAATATATCTGTTATCTGACTCTCGCCAGGCTCCAGAATATATTTCAATTCACGCCCCGCGCTTAGAGCTGCATCAAGTTCCTGCAAGGGCGCAAATTCATTTTGCAACAGCGTCAGCTTAGCAATGTCAGGCTCAGTTTTTTTAAGCTCGCGCAATATGCCGCTTGCGCATTCAATTTCTTTTGCGAGGGTTGACGCATATTCTTCCAGTGTTGCCTGCGTTGCGGAAAAGTCAAAAAAAGCATTGCCCTGATTGGGCGTTTCATTCAAAATTTCTTTCCCTTTTTGACCGTTCGCAAACTTCTCGCAAAAAGACTCAAAGCTCATGAAGTCGGCATGATTTATTTTGGCTCCGTGGCTTGTGCAATTGCACACGTTCAGGCATCCATGCTTTTTCTTTTGCTCTAAATAACTCTCAATGGATATGCGAATCGAGTCAAACCCGTAATTAGTCAAAACTTTGCCGCCGGAATTGCTTTCCACTTCAAGCTTGCCCTTAGACTCATTAGGCGCATCAGAGGCTGCATGCATTTTGCCGCTTTCCGAAAAGCATAAGTCACTGCCAAGCAAAGCTATGTTCGAATATCCCGAGCAAATCGCCATATCCAACGCGGGAACTGTAACGCTTCGGGATAAAACAAAACTTGTCAGAGCAGCTCCGCCATCTTTTAAGATTGCATTGGCGCTCGGCGAGTCTCCATTAAACCAAAGAATTTTCTCAAAATATGAAGCAACCTTTGGAGAAATGCTTGCAGACGCCACAAAAACGCTTGAGATGCCTTTCAGCTTTGGGCTCCAATCATTATCATAGGCTTGATCCACATGAAAAATCATATCCGGCATTATGCCCGCTTCAATAAGCATGGGGGCCACGCGTCCCACGCAAAATATTGCCAACTTTTCGCTGTGTTTTTTCAACAATGGAAGCCGGGCGGCCAAAGATGGCCCGGCGCAGCAAATTACAGCCGAAGCTCCTTCAGGCGCCTGTTTTGCGAAATATTTTTTATCCCTGAAAATTCTTCCGGAATTGCACAAGGAATTTCTGAAATAAATCAATCTGCTGATCTTTGACTGTTTGGCGTTGAAAAGGGCGTCGTCAACAGCATGATGGATCTTCTTTATTTTGTCCTGAAGCGCGTTTTCCATATTGACGGGAATTGAAAAGGCCAAACTTTTATGGGGAGCAAGCGCCACAAGCATTCCGGCTTTGTCATAATAATAGGAATTTTCGTCAAGGCTTGAACAAAGAATTTTGCCCGCGCCCGAAAGAAAATTGTAAAGAAATTCATCGCTGACACCAGAAGCCGCAGGATAAAGATAAAACAAAACAGTCTCAGAATGAAGCTCGCTCCTTGCCTTGACTATTTCATTCACATCAGGCGGGCCGAATTTGAAAAATATCCCAGGCGCGTCCGGAAAAATAGCCGGAGTTGCCTTGAACAGCTCCAAGGCTTTGTCTCTGAAAGCAATCAATTCATTTTTATGTTCTTCTGAAAGCATTTTCGCTCCTCCATGCTTATGAATTTATTACATTGTTTTTAAAACGCAAGAAAGCAAGCTATATTTAACAGAAACACAGCAAAGCGTTTCTATCAAATTGGAGGTTGCCAAATGAGATTTGTCGGAATAATCACAGCGCGAGGGGGCTCCAAAGGCATTCCCGGAAAGAACATAGCAGATTTGGGGGGCAAGCCTCTTATCGCATGGACAATCGAGGCAGCCCTGCAAAGCAAATGCCTTCAGAAAATAATTGTCTCGACAGACGATGACCAAATAGCGGAAATCTCCCGAAAATTCGGAGCAGAAGTCCCATTCAAACGCCCTGAAGAGCTTTCCGGCGACAAGTCCGCGCATATTCCGGTTGTCCAGCACGCAGTGAAATGGCTTGAAGACAACGGGAATGCCGTTTATGATTACATAGTCCTTCTTCAGCCCACATCTCCGTTCAGAATTGGCGAAGACATTGACGCCGCCGCAAAGCTGGCAATTGAAAAAAACGCTGTGGCCATAACAAGCGTTTCAAGCACGGGCTGCCACCCATGCTATGCGCAGAAAATAAACAAAGAGGGCATTGTCGAACATTACATTGAAAGAGCAAATGACGAATATGTGCGGCGCCAGGACCTGGAGCCGGCGTATATTGAAAACGGGGCAATTTTCATTGTGCGGCGCGACGCGCTTATGAATGACAATGTCCTTGACCCGGCAGGGCAGACATATGCCTGCATAATGCCGGAGGAAAGAGCTCTGGACATTGACACGCCTCTGGATCTGCGAATCGCAAATCTTTTGATGAATGACCGGCTGAACGCTTAAGCTTCCGCCGGATTTTTTTTTGATTTTCTTGCCGCAAAATTGAATGACACAATGGACACAGCCACGCATGCCATGCCAATAAGTTGCGGGACAGTGGGAGAATCGCCAGAAAGAAAAAGCCAACTGAAAGCAGCTCCAAAAACCGGAATTATAAATTTCCACAGGTTTAAGTCTGACACTTTGACGCCAGGCTTTTTCAGAAGAGCAAACCATATGGTAAAGGCTCCGGCCGATATGAATGACAACCAGATTAAAGACAAATAAAATACTCTCGGCTGATCAAAATCAGGAACCCCCTCAAACACTGTCCCTAAAACAAGAAGAACGCAGCCGCCTGTAAAAATCTGAATGGAATTCAACTGGATGACATTTATTTGCCCCTTGTGCTTTGCCACCACAATGTTTCCCAAGCCTGAAGCAAACGCGGCAAGAATAAGCAATCCTATGCCAAAAAGCTCATTCAAGCCCATGGCTGTATGCGGGTTCCTTTCCAGGCTGATGATGACAATCCCGGCGACTCCTATTAAAAAACTGATTATTTTAGGAACAGTAAGTTTGTCGTCCGACATAAAAAAGTGGGCAAGTATGGCCGCCGCAAGCGGAGAGGAGCCGATAATGATAGCGCCCAAGGCTCCGGAGACATAAACCATCCCCAAATTAAAAAGGCCATACAAAAGCACGGTCTGAAACAAACTGGCCAAAAGTATTGTCTTGAAATTGGCGCGGATTGCCTTAAGCGGCTCCCGGCCCAGCCAGAAAGGCAAAAGCAATAAACCCGAAATTATAAATCTGATTCCCGCAAAGGACAGCGGCTTGCAATACTTAAGCCCAATTTTTATGGCCACAAAAGCCGAGGCCCATAACAGGCAGGCGAATATGGCGCCAGCCGCAACTGCCCCGGCGCGCTTGTTCATATTTTCATTTTAAGCAACTGGTTGAACGCGTTCTGGTCGGCTTTGAATTTTTTGGCTTCTTTGCCTACACGCTTGATTTTCAGACTGATTATCTTGTCGTCTTTAACTATTTTGTTTACAACATCCATGCCTTTGATGACTTTTCCGAATACTGCGTGACGATTGTTCAGCCAGGGGGTTGCCTTGTGCGTGATGAAAAACTGGCTGCCATTTGTGTCAGGGCCCGCATTGGCCATGGAGAGAATGCCCTCGCTGTCATGGCGCAATGAAATGTCGAATTCATCAGGAAATGAGTATCCGGGACCGCCGCGGCCTGTGCCGTCGGGGTCTCCGCCTTGCACCATGAAATCTTTGATTACCCTATGAAAAATAATGCCGTCATAAAAAGGCTTGTTCCCTTTTATTTTTGTGTTCATTTTGCCTTCGGCAAGAGCCACAAAGTTGCAGACGGTCAAAGGGACTTTGTCGTAGAACAGCTTAATTGTGATTTTCCCTTTGGTGGTGTTCATTATTGCGTACAGCCCGTCAGACAGTTTGTCCGCGGATTTCTTTTTGGCAGTCGCTTTGGCTTTGGTTTCTGTTTTTGCTTTTTTCTCAAGCTTGACTTTTTCCACTTTAATTTTCTTTATGGGCTTTTGAACTTCGGCCTTTTCGGGCGTGGTTGAACAACCACTGATTAAAAATGCAAGGGAAAGCGCGGCGCACATTGCAAGAGAAAGACTTTTGCGGGGAATAATTTTCATAACGTCAACCTTTTTTTGTATAAAGAACATTATCACAAATTTCGGAATTTTGAAACAAATCTCTTGAAAAAAGCCTTCATTCCGGTCAGATTAGACACCATGAAAACAAAATATCATATGAAAACATACAGGAGAAGAATCAAGTGAGCCAGAAAATAAAAGTGTTGGTGGTCGGATGCGGAAATATGGGAGCGTCACATGCCAGAGCTTACAATAAAATGGATGAATTTGAAATAGTCGGCGTGGTGAGCCGCGGCCCCGAAAGCAGAAAAAAGCTTTCAGATAAACTGGGCGGCATTGCGCAATTCGACAATTTTGACACAGCCCTGGAGCAGGCAAAGCCGGACGCTGTTTCAATTAACACTTATCCGGACACTCATGCGGAGTACATTAAAAAATCGCTCAAAGCCGGCGCGCATGTGTTCGTGGAAAAGCCTTTGGCTGAAACAGTTGAGGAAAGCCAGGAAATAGCTGAGCTCGCAAAAAAGACAGGCAAAAAACTTGTTGTAGGCTATATCCTGCGCCATCATCCTTCATGGAAAAAATTTGTGGAAATAGCCCATACTTTGGGCAAGCCGCTGGTTATGCGAATGAACCTGAACCAGCAAAGCAGAGGCGGAATGTGGCACACCCACAAAAGCCTTATGAACTCTCTGCCGCCTATCGTGGATTGCGGCGTGCATTATGTGGACATGATGTGCCTTATGACAGAATCACGCCCAAAAAGAGTTCAGGCAATAGGCGCCAGATTGTCCAATGAAATAAAAGAGGACATGTACAACTACGGACAGCTTCAAGTAGTGTTTGAAGACGGCTCAGTGGGATGGTACGAAGCCGGATGGGGCCCGATGATGAGCGAAACAGCGTGTTTTGTAAAAGATGTGGTCGGCCCAAAAGGGTGCGTGACAATCGTCTCTCCCGAAAACAAGACGAATTCCGACAATGTGGATTCACACACAAAGACAAATCAATTGCGCGTGCACTCGTCTGAGCTAAACGAAAACATTGAATTTGTCAAGCAGGACGAAATCATAAATATGGCTGAAGAGCCGGGACATCAGGAGCTTTGCGACTTAGAACAGGCATATTTCCTGAAAGCAATAAAGGAAGACATAGACTTGTCAAAACATATTGAAGATGCAGTCAACAGTCTCCGCATTGTGCTTGCCGCGGACAAATCCTTTCGCACAGGACAAACCATAGACCTTTAAGCACAACCCCTCAGTGAAAGTGGTTTTTTAAAGTAAAAACATGCCTCCGGGGGCTTCCCCGG